>NZ_JAUORY010000001.1:0-447757 GCF_030548145.1 Aliiglaciecola sp. 2_MG-2023 | reverse complement strand
TCCAAATTGTTTCACTTGCTCTTCGAAATTATCTCAGAGCTAACACATCCATGATGATCGGCACCCAGTCCGTACATCCATGTCCGGCCGTTCAGCCGGGCGGTGCTGCGCACCTAAAGAGGCCGGCTTCACCCACCTCTCCAAATTGTTTCACTTGCTCTTCGAAATTATCTCAGAGCTAACACATCCATGATGATCGGCACCCAGTCCGTACATTCATGTCCGGTCGTTCAGCCGGGCGGTGTTGTGCACCTAAAGAGGCCGGCTTCACCCACCTCTCCAAATTCTTCCCCGTTTCGATATAAAATGTAAACATTAAAATCGGCGCTCGGCGTGCGCGTTACTCAAGTACGTTACTTGCCGTCACTTTCAGACGGGTGCGTATGTTAGGGAAATACGCGCCCGTAAGCAAGTAGAAAAACCAATAAACTGGCGTTTGTAGGATTATTATTTAGCATTATTTGCTAAGGTTTAATAATAGTGATTAATACTTGTTCAAAAAGTTAAGGAAGTTGGATTTTTCCATTTATTACCATAATGCAGTCCATCCCTGCATTTTCGGCTGCTTGTTTACCTATTTTGGTGTCTTCAAACACGACACATTCATTAGCGGTTAATCCCATATTTTTAGCCACCGTTAAAAATGTTTCGCCATGGGGCTTACCCTGCGTAACATCGGATGAAGTAACAACCGTCTGTAATCTGTCTAACAATCCGGTTTCAGTTAACATGCGAATCGCGTTAGTCCGCTCTGAACCTGTACCAACGCCCATTTTTAACTTGCCTTGATACCTCTGCATAACTTCAAAAGTGTCCGGAATGATTGTCAGGTTATCATCAAGAGCAAGCCATGCATCGCGCTTTTTCTTAGCGACACCATCTAAATCGCAGTTTAGACCATACTTTTCATTCAGTAGTTTGGCAATTTCTCTGGTAGGTACGCCGCCAAGAGAGTGAATATATTCTCTATCGTAAGGAATTCCGAAACTGTCACAGGTTTGTTGCCAAGCGGTTGCATGTGACCCCATTGAATCTATCAAGGTGCCATCCATGTCAAAAACAATCCCTTTGTATTTACTCAAATCTAACATGGCATAATCCTATGTGGTTTGTTGGGTGGTGTAACTTTATAGGGTTTAGGTGAAGCAAAAATGAAATGCCAGCATGGCTGGCATTTCAAATTAACCACTGATGAAATTGATAAACTAGGCGTTGCCGACTACTTTCATTTTTAGTTCAGCGGCAAAATCGAGCATACGATTTAGCGGAACTAAGGCTTTTTGTCTAAGTGCCTCGTCTACAAAAATTTCATGTCCGCTATTATCCATCAATGAATCGTAAATCGCTTTTAAGCCATTCATCGCCATCCATGGACAGTGAGCGCAGCTTTTACAGGTTGCACCGTTGCCGCCAGTTGGGGCTTCATAAAACGTTTTGTGGGGCGCTAATTGCTGCATTTTATAAAAAATACCGCGGTCAGTAGCGACAATGAACTTTTCATTACTTAAGGTCTGAGATGCTTTGATTAATTGAGTAGTAGAGCCCACCGCGTCGGCCATTTCAACTACACTGGCTGGTGACTCAGGATGCACTAATACTGCTGCTTCAGGATGCAGGTGCTTCATGTTTTGCAGCGCTTTTGCTGAGAACTCGTCGTGCACAATACACTCACCTTGCCACATCAACATGTCGGCACCGGTTTGTTTGGCGATGTATGCACCTAAGTGTCGATCAGGTCCCCACAGAATTTTTTCACCCATGGCGTCCAAATGTTCGACGATTTCCAGGGCAATACTGGATGTCACTACCCAATCTGCTCGCGCTTTCACCGCTGCGGAGGTATTCGCATACACTACTACGGTGTGATCTGGATGGGCATCACAAAACGCACTAAACTCATCAATTGGACAGCCTAAGTCCAACGAACAAGTAGCCTCTAAAGTTGGCATTAGCACCGTCTTTTGGGGGCTCAATATTTTTGAGGTCTCGCCCATAAATTTCACGCCTGCAACAATCAGCGTTTGTGCATCACTATCGCGGCCGTATCTTGCCATCTCTAATGAATCAGAGATAAAGCCACCGGTAGCCTCGGCCAGTGCCTGAATTTCAGGATCGGTGTAATAGTGGGCAACTAAAACTGCGTTTTTTTCAACCAATAAACGTTTAATTTCATCAGTATAAAAAGCGTTTTGTGCTGCGTTGAGTACTTCTGGTTTTGCCGGAAATGGGTAGTCAATAGAATCGATGCGATTCACCTGCGTCATTATGGTCTCTTGTAAACAGGGTTAACATGTTTGCGTATTATACAATTATTACAATCGAATGAAAAACCCAGTATTTTTGTGTGTATTATTTTTACCATTAGCTGTGTTTCAGACCAAACAACCACCTCGTGATTGCAGTACGTTTGACAATTTCATAGCCGATTAGACATCCAGTGACGGTGCCGGACAATATCAAAAGAAAATCAAAAAATGTAGGTAAGTTATAAGGCTTTAGATACCAAGCTAGCATCACAATAAGGGTTTGGTGAAACATATACCAAGGCAATACGGCTTTATTTGCATAGCTAACAAATTTTGCTGGACGATTTAAATATTGGCCTGCGTAGCCCACTAAGCTAAATATCCAAGCCCAAAGGTTAATGATAAAAATCGTGCCGTACAGGCCTCGCACTGCAATCGAACCCTCATATTGCTCGGCCAGCCAGGTAAAATCGCCGTTTCTGTCAGCAACAATAAACAAATAGCCTAAAATGGCCAGATATAAAAACCAACGACGCTTAGCAATAACAGTATTCCACCAGCGCATTTGTTGGGCAAAAGTATAGCCAAATACAAAAATTAGAAAAGACTTAGCATGATTATACCAATCATTGGTTAGATCGTGGGTAGTGGGATAAGCAAGACGCAAGGTTAAGTACACCAGTAACAGCCCTGCGACTATGCAAATAAAAGCCACCACAAAGGGAATATTTTGAAAAAACCTGCTGCCAATAACGTTGGCCAACAATGGCCTAATCGCCAATACAATTAAACTGTAAATCCACAAATAGGGTAAAAACCAAAGATGATTCCAGGTGAGCAAACCGATAATCGACTGATGTTCTTTTAGTAAATCCGTATTGGGATTGATATATTCCACCCAAAATGACCAAAATCCTTCTGGAATTAAGTATTGAGCCCGTGCCTCGATATATACTTGAGGTGCGACTATGACAAACATGCCAAATATCAAAGGCACAAATAAGCGGTTGGTTCTAAGTCCCATTAAACTCCAAATGGAGTAGCGTTTTTCAATTAATGACAATGCCATAGCGCTGATAAAAAATAACAACGACATGCGCCATGTATTGGTTAAAATCATCACTTCTTGTAACCAACGAAACGTTTCTGCGCTCTTAATATGCCAGCCCCAATCAAACACATAGTACATTCCAATGTGATAGAAAATCAGGATCAAAAAGGCTAAGTTTCTTAGCCAATCAATATCATAACGACGTTGATTAGATGATAGTGTCATGTTTAATTCCCGCCGCTTGTAAAAGAAATGTGTTGATTTAGCATCCGCCTCAAAACACAATAAAAACAGAGCGCAATGACCAATCGAAAGGCAAAAGGGATAAGCGGTGGATATGCGGGATAAACAAAAATCAACTTGGTTTGAAAAATTCGATCAACATAAATATCTGTATAGCTATTTGCTGATTGCAGCTTATCTACTTATTAATAACAGTATTAATGCCTCCAGTGTTTGGATGGAACATAATCGCTCTAATGATGTTCAAATTCAGATGTGGGAACCCTATGTTTGGGAATATTCTAGTGCATTAAGCACACTCATTTTGTTGCCGTTTATTTTCGCATTATTTGCTCGCATGCCACTGCGTTTTGCCAATCTAGGTCGACAGCTTTTTATCCATTTTTTGATCACTATTTTATATTCAGCGGCCCATGTCGGCTTAATGGTGATGTTTCGAGAATGGGTCTACATGTTAGACGGTGGAAATTACGATTTCTCCCCTTGGCTGAGGGAATTTTGGTACGAATACCGCAAAGATGCATGGGGATATGTATTCTGGTTAATTCTGTATCAAGTTATACAGTCGCTTTATGCACGACTTAAAGGAGAAGCGAGTTTAGTCAATGACCAAGAAGAAGCGGTTTGTGCAAAACCCGACTCAATGTCTGCGCCCTCGCCCGCTCCGTCACCGGATTTTTTATTAGTCAAAAAGCTAGATAAAGAGTTTTTAGTGAAAATCGATGAAATTGAATGGTTAGAATCAGCCGGAAACTATGTGAATTTACACAAACAAGGACGCATCTATCCTTTGCGAGGCACGTTAAACGACACCATAGCCCGACTGAGTGATAAAGGTTTTAGTCGAGTTCACCGCAGCTTTGCCGTGAACTTAGCGGCCATAGACAATATACAGTATCAGCCCAGTGGCGACGGTAAAATAACCTTAAAGGCGGGTAACACCTTAAATCTATCGCGACGTTACAAAGACGATTTAAAAATAAAGCTGAGTTAACCTTGACTAGCAAAGGTAAAATGCCGCTCATTAAAAAATACCGCCGTACTTGACACGTTATACAGGCAAATGGCGCAGGTAACGCCTAAAGACTTAAAAATAACCTCATATTACTGAAGAGAACGATATGCGCATTACACTACTAGCTACCCTACTACTGACTCAATCCGTGCTGGCCAACAATCTCAAAGATGATGAATATGCTGGAATCAAAATAGGTTCGCAAGCTGATAGCGCCATTAAGCTACTTAAAAATTATCAGTCACAGGAGGTCTTTTATGATGAACCGCAATCTTGTTTTTACCTAGAGCCTAAAACCCACGCTGATGGACCCTATATCATGGTAATGGATGGTATTGTTGTGCGTTTCGATATTGATGAACAACTCTCGCAAATACAAACTCAAGAAGGATTAGGCATAGATTCATCTAAAGCCGATGTGATTAAAACTTATAACGACGTAAAAGTGTCTGTGCACCCTTACCTCGGAGAAGAAGGCGAATATTTAGAAGTTAAGTTAAACAATGGCAACGGTCTTATTTTTGAAACTTACCGCGATAAAGTGACCAGTTTCAGACTGGGTAGCTACCCAGCCATTTTATACATTGAAGGCTGCGCATAACGACGCAGATCAACAAGTAATAACGTTATTGCTTATTAACTTTGCAACCAAGCTGTCGATGCCAACCTATCCTAGGCAGCTTGAGCACGAATCTAAGGGCGTTTAGCCGTAAATCCAGAGTGAGATGTATTTTCCTCGCCGGCTAGCCAACAAGAGCCTCTGAAGCGCCCTCACCTTGTAGCTCGGCCTTTAGGCCGTGGTCATTGACAATGCATCAACCATCATGGGGCTAAAGCACCCGCCTACAGAATTGTTCCCGACAATTTGTCGAACGGGCTGATTCTCATCCTGCACGAATTTCATGATGTTTGGAATTTAAGGTTTTGGAATTTGTATTACTAGGATATGGATAAGATGGTGGGTCGTGCTGGATTTATTCCAGGCATCCTGCCTTTCACCCTTCGGGCAGCCTGCGGCTGTACAAATTGTTCCCGACAATTTGTCGAACGGGCTGGTTCTCACCCTGCACGAATTGCATGATGTTTTGTGGATTGATTGTTTAATTTTTATATTGAGAAATTTTCTAAGATGGTGGGTCGTGCTGGATTCGAACCAGCGACCAATTGATTAAAAGTCAACTGCTCTACCAACTGAGCTAACGACCCATCTATTGAAGCTTCTTACTAATTCAGTAAATGTTGTACTGAATTATTTTGGACATCCTGTCCTCCCCGAAGGGATGTTTACTCTAAACTGAAATTGGTGGGTCGTGCTGGATTCGAACCAGCGACCAATTGATTAAAAGTCAACTGCTCTACCAACTGAGCTAACGACCCTTTTTCAGTTTTGTTACAGACCTCCTGCAACGGCGGCATATAATACTCAAATATCTTCGTGGTGCAACCTAAAACTGAGGTTATTTTAAATTATTTGTCTTTTCGTTGAAAAACTAAGCAAGTAAGGCGAAAACGGTATAAATTATGTGCACTAAAATATGATTTATACCGTTTTTAATCCTAAAATTAATTCAAACTAATTTAAAAAATTATTAATCTTTGAATTAATTCATCGCACTTAAACGTGAATTTGCGAGACGACTAGATGCAGAATCTGGATATTCAGATAAAACCTGTTCGAACAGTTGTTTTGCTCTGGCTAAATTATCTCTACGCTGTTCAACCACACCTAATTTGAATAATGCATCAGCACGTTTTGATGAATCAGGGTAACCACTCACCAATATTTGGAATTGTTCTGCTGCACTTTCCCACTGTTGTTTATTAAACAACAGTTGCCCCAACCAATAATGTGCATTTGCCGCATAACTGGAATTTGGGTAGGTTTTTATGAACGATTGAAATTCTGGAATCGCTAAATCGTATTGTTTATCCCGTAAGATTAAATTAACAGCGCGATCATACGCATCACTTTCACTTACATTGCTAGAATCAGGCACTTCTACTTGCGAAATCTGTGCAGGATTATTGGAGCTAGAATTAGCGCTCGACTGTTGCTGACTACTCTGAGTATTAACAGCAGCAATACGTTTATCAATTTCTAAATACAACTCACGTTGTCTTTCTAAAATCTTTTCAAGCTGATGATTATGCAATTCTAACGTTCCGCGCATTTCGCTTACTTCGTTTTGCATTTCATCTAACTGTTGTTGAATCCGATGCTGCATCTCTGTGCGTGAATCTAAGATACGCTCTAACACTTCGACACGTTTAGTTAGGGATCCATCGTTTAGGTCTGTTACAGGCGCAGGAGCCGCATTAACTGCGGCTCCGTATACAAGTAAAAGACTAATCGCTTTCATGCGTTTAATCATAATGACTCAATCTTATTGATATACCAAAACACCACGACGATTTTGCGCAAATGCAGATTCAGACGTGCCATTTGCTGCAGGTTTTTCTTCGCCATAAGAAACCACAGAAATCTGTGATGAATTTACGTTAGCATTTAACAGATATGTTTGTACTGATTTAGCACGTCTTTCACCCAATGCAATGTTGTACTCAGGAGTACCACGACGGTCACAGTGACCTTCAATCACGACAGATTGATTTGGGTTTGCTGCCAAAAACGCTGCATGCTTAGATAAAATAGCTCGTGCAGATGAAGTTAGATTCGACGTATCAAAGTCGAAGTAAACCACTTGATCCTGCTCTAAACTTGCTAAATCTCTAGCACGCTGTTCAGCTTCCATTTTTTCACGTTGCTGCATCGCCATTACTTCTGCTTTTTCAGCTTCAGCTTGTCTTGCAGCTTGATCAGCCGCTGCTTGTGCCGCTGCTGCTTCTTTGGCTGCTGCTTCGTCTACACCATTATCTGTTGTAGTACACGCCATCACGGTCACCAATGGCAGTGCAATCACCAAACCTTTAAATACTTTTTTAAGTTGCATTTCGTTATTCCTTCTCGTTTTCGAAATTTCTAACAGTTTTTAGTTTATATTACAAAAATGGTGACCAGCTAGGTGACTTAACCTGCCCTTCTGACACCGGCAACCTTGCCTTAAATCGTCCATCAAGTGACACCAATGATAATACCTGTCTTCCTTCGTGCAAAGTACTGTAGATTATCATACTGCCATTCGGTGCAAGACTTGGTGATTCATCTAAAAATGTTTTAGTTAACACCAACATATCGCCTGAGTCTACGCCTTGCTTAGCAATATGGTAGTTTCCGCGGGTACGATTAACCATGACCATTTGAGTACCATCTGGTGTAAACGTTCCGCCAAGGTTCATATCACCCTCGAATGTGACCCGCCGAGTCTTACCTGTAGCTAAATTTACTCGATAAATCTGAGGTTTACCACCCCGTTCTGAACTAAAAATCAAATGTTTACCATCTGGTGACCAACTTGGTTCAGTATCAATTGCGCGATTACGAGTAATCTGACGCAAACGCTTCGACGCGATATCCATCACATAAATTTCTGGATTTCCGTCTTTAGACAACACCATCGCTAATTGATTTCCGTCTGGTGAAAAGGTAGGTGCACCATTTATGCCAGGAAAGTCGGTAAGCATAGTTCGGCTGCCTGTATAGATATCCTGCATAAAAATTTGTGGCTTTTTATTCTCAAACGACACATAGACTAGCTTTCTGCCATCAGGCGACCATGATGGTGACATTAGTGGTTCATTTGAACGCAATAATATATTTTCATTTTGACCGTCATAATCAGCCACGATTAATTGAAAGGGTTTGGCTTCTGTTGCAGAATCTCGAACAATAACGTATGCAATTTGCGTCAGAAATGCGCCTTTTTCACCGGTTAGTTTTTCGTACACTATGTCACTAATACGGTGGGCATACTGACGAAACTCTTCACCGCGGATAACCCAGCTCCACTCGTCAAGTATATGGTCACGATTAGTTACCATCTGGCCATTGCTCATCATTTGTGTTTGACCACCGGTAATTTGGCCACGTATAACGTCTAGAAGTTGCAACGTAATTTTAAATTCATCCGCTGCTTGTTGTTGAATATGACCAATAAGCACTGCTTCTGCACCGGCTGCAGCCCATTCACTATAATCCACCTCGCTGTCTGATTTTGGTAACTGTGGCATTTTGTCGCGACTTAACGCGAAAAATTTGCCACTGCGAGTTAAATCAGCAGCAACCACTTCGTCAATGCTGCTTGGAGGCTGAGTCCCTGCAGAGACGTGGAACGGAACAATACCGATTGGACGGGCATTATTGACCCCTTCCGTAATATAGATTTCTAAAGTGGCACGTGACTCCAATGAGAAGCAAAGAAGTAAAAAGGTTAGCAAAATAGTGTTTATTTTATTCATTCATTAAAAACCAAAGTTAATAGTTATATCTTTTAGATTGTTGTACACCTGTGGGTCCGAGGACATCGGCAACTCACCTGCTCTGCGAATTGCCTGTTCACCCGCCACACATACAACTTTATCTCCGCCAAGGGTACGAATCTGAATAACAAATCCAGATGATGACAAACGAATATTAATTCTGCATGATTTTCCTTTCATCGAATCATCTTTATAGGTGTTTTGGTCAATCTTCGCGTTAATTAACGCAGTATACTTTTCAGTCTCGGAGAGAACTTGACGCTGCCTTTGCTGATTACGTGAAGATTGTTCCATTTCCAACTGTTCTTGCATTAACCGTTCCTGTTCTCGCAATTCAGCTTCTTCTCGTTTTTTACGCTCGGCTTCTTTTTTCGCCCGCTCTTCATTTGCGCGTTTTTCTCTGGCCTTGCGCTCTCTTTCTTCAGCAGCTCTGCGCTCTAATTCACGTTGCTTTTTTTGCTGCTCTTCTTCACGGGCTTTTTCTTCAGCTAAACGTTTCTTTTCTTTAGCCTCCGCCGCAGCTTGTTTTTGACGTTTTGCGTCTTCTTTACGCTTTTTTTCTTTCGCCGCAATATCTCGTTTACGCTGCTCAGCTTCCGCCTTACGCCTTTGCTCGTCCCGTATTTTTTGCAGCTCTTTTTGCTTTTCGGCTTGTTTTTTCTGCTCAATACGTTTTAGCTGGTCATTCACAGCCTTTTGGTCAACCACAGTCGCTTCAATTGGCGTGAAATTGGCAGTATTTAATTCAATCTGCTTGGGGGGCGAATGAAAGTCGACACTTAGCGCCAGCAATCCGCCTAAGATAATGTGTAAAGCAATTGAAATGAAAATAGGGCTAAACTTATACATGCAAAGCCTATTGTTCAGGAGACTCGGTCATTAAACCAACAGATGGTACCCCAGCGCGCTGCAATAGGACCATTAACTGCACTACGTTAGCATAAGGAACCGCACCGTCTCCTTTTACAACAACAGGAGTATTCGGTTCTTTCTTAATTTGCTGTGCGACTATGACTGCCAAATCTGTGGCTGACATAGGATCCTCTTGCTTATCACCAACGTTAATAAAGTATTCACCTGCGGCATTAACCGAAGCAATAATAGGTGGTTTAGAATCATCTTGTAGCGCTTCAGCTTCTGCTTTTGGTAGATCCACTTTTACCCCTTGGGTTACCAAAGGTGCGGTCACCATAAAGATGATCAGTAGTACCAGCATGACATCGATGTAAGGAACAACGTTAATTTCCGAAACTGGACGTCGCCGTTTACGCTCATACACAACCATGGTTAAACGCTCTCAACTCGTTGAGACAATATCTGACGATGCAGAATACTAGAAAACTCTTCCATGAAATTACCGTAACTATTTTCTAGCTTTTCAACTTGATTACTAAAACGGTTGTAAGCAATAACCGATGGAATCGCTGCAAATAAGCCCATGGCGGTAGCAATAAGTGCTTCAGCAATACCAGGAGCAACCATAGCTAAGGTGGCTTGTTGAACCTCACCTAGCGCAATAAACGAATTCATGATCCCCCAAACAGTACCAAATAAACCAATGTAAGGACTAATAGAACCAGCAGTAGCAAGAAAGGATAAGTTAGCTTCGAGGTGATCGACTTCTCGTGATAGCGAGACGCGCATTGCTCTGTAGGTTCCTTCCATAGTGGTTTCGGTTGAACTGCCTGTGGCTTTACGCAAACGCACAAATTCTTTGAACCCAGCACAAAACAAACTGCCCATTCCCTGCACAGATTGACGGGCAGAAAGTTCTTGATACAGTTTATTCAGGTCAACCCCAGACCAAAACTTATCTTCGAACTTTTTGGTTTCAGTTTTTGCCAGTTTTAACACTTTGACACGTTGAAAAATGAATGCCCAAGAAACAACTGACGTAGCCAGTAGTAACAGCATTACCAATTGAACCAAAAGACTTGCCTGCAAAAACAGGTCAAAGAATGACAAATTAGATGACACTTGAAATTTCCCCTAAAATGAATGCAGGTATTGCAATAGGTTTCATCTTCTTCAGATCAACACATGCAACCCTAATTTTCGCACTTACCAAACTTAAATTGTTTGAATTTGTTATTTGTTGTTGGAACAACATGCTAGCACGTTTTAATTCAATTATTTGCGTATTGACTTGCAATAAATCATCGAATCTTGCTGCTGCAATATTGTCCATTTCCACCCGTTTGACGACAAAACCGATGAATTGTTCCAAAAGACTATGTTGTTCTATGCCAAAACTTCTTAACCACTCCGTTCTAGCACGCTCTAAAAATTTTAAATAATTAGCATAATATACAATACCACCTGCGTCTGTATCTTCGTAATAGACTCGCAATTTAAATTCATGAACAGGAAATTGCATCGAATTTTCTACCTCTTTAAATAACGCTTATGGTTAGTCCAGCGGACTTTAAAATAATTCAATTTTAATACGACAAATCGCATAATTATGTATGAGTTAAAATCATAATTTTAATGATAACCAGTAAATTTAAGCCTGTAACTAGATAATAGTGTGTTTTGCTTTTTAATAAGCATGCATAAGTTCAGCATAAAATTCAACTTTTACACTAGTTTTGTTAATCCAATTTTACTTCAATTGAGTTATCAAACAATAGCGAGAATCAGCTTAGAACAGCTAAAGCGTGAGATACAAAGAATTTAATCAAACAATTAAAAATATTAAGCATTATTTTTTCTAATCCGAAAATACAATTTTTTTCAATTGTGGATTTTTTCCTAACGTATAGAATGCGCGTCGTTCTCTTGACTAACGCAACGAATTTTCGAAGCGGTAGTCAGAAAATGTGTCAATTTTTGTTGATAGATGTGTTCCCTGGAATTTTCCTTTCCAAATACTTGTTGCTTTGCCCGCGATCTTCGCGGGCTTTTTTTTGCCTGTAGATTAATTTTGTGGTTTGTAGTCTTTACCAAAATGCAAGAAAGCGCGCTGTGACACTATTCGTCCTCGAGGGGTTCTTTGTAAAAATCCCTGTTGAATAAGAAAAGGCTCTATTACATCTTCGATGGTTTCTTTTTCTTCACCAATAGCAGCTGCCAAGTTATCCAATCCCACTGGCCCGCCCATAAATTTGTCGATAATGGTAAGTAACAGCTTGCGGTCCATGTAATCAAAACCTTCTTTATCAACGTCAAGCATATCCAGTGCTTGGGCGGCGATATTTTCAGATATATCACCGTCAGCTTTGACTTCTGCAAAATCTCGCACCCTGCGCAGTAAACGATTAGAAATCCGAGGAGTACCTCTAGAACGCCTTGCTATTTCTAAAGCCCCCTGTTCGTTGATGCTAAGGTTTAAGTATTTTGCTGAGCGTTTAACTATTTGCGTGAGATCTTTGAGATTATAAAACTCCAAACGCTGAACAATACCAAATCGATCACGTAAGGGAGAAGTAAGAGAGCCTGCACGGGTAGTAGCACCAATTAATGTAAAAGGGGGAAGCTCTAACTTAATTGAGCGAGCGGCTGGTCCCTCACCTATCATTATGTCTAATTGATAATCTTCCATTGCTGGATACAGGACTTCTTCAACAACCGGGCTCAAACGATGTATTTCATCAATGAATAACACATCATGTTCTTCTAGATTAGTTAATAAAGCGGCTAGATCTCCTGCCTTTTCTAAAACGGGTCCAGAGGTGGTTTTAATATTCACCCCCATTTCGTTAGCAACAATATTCGCAAGTGTGGTTTTACCTAACCCTGGAGGACCAAAGATAAGTAAGTGATCTAGTGCGTCACTGCGATTTCTGGCGGCTTGAATAAAAATATCCATTTGTTTACAGACATGATCTTGCCCAGTGTAGTCGGCCAGTAATTTAGGTCGGATTGCACGGTCCACCGCTTCGTCTTCGGTGTCTGCCATGGGGTGGATTAATCGATCAGCTTCAATCATGAATGTATCTTCTGGTTAATATTTCGCATAGGGTAAAAGCAATTTTTGACGCGCTTTAGTTCATTTATTGCAAGTTCACAAACGACACTAAACAATAGTGTTTTTTTATACAGTAAATTGTAATATCTGTACAGTCTAGATTATGTTGCGAAGGTTACACCATCGAACGCAATGCTTCACGGATCAATTCTTCGCTACTAATGCCTTCTCGATACACCGAGTTAATCGTTTTCGCCGCTTGCGCAGGTTTATAACCCAATGCAACCATCGCACTTAGTGCATCTTCTTTTACGTCAGTTGGCTTGATTAGGCTATCTTGAGGCGCTTCTAATTGCATCGGTGGTAGATGGTGTTTTCCGTCGCCTTGCTCTTCTAGCTTTTTAAGGCGATCGCGCATTTCAACCACAAGTCTCTCGGCAGTCTTTTTACCGACGCCCGGTAATTTCACTAACCCAGAATAATCATCATGACTAACACACTGAATAAACTGCGATGCCGACATACCTGACAAAATTGTTAAGGCTAATTTGGGACCTACACCATTTACTTTGATCAACTCTCGGAACAAGGCTCGTTCAGATTTATCTGCAAACCCAAACAATAATTGTGCATCTTCGCGGACCACAAAATGAATATAAACTGTGGCTTCATGGCCAATTTCTGGCAACTGATAAAAGCTGGTCATGGGGAGTTGCACTTCATAACCTATGCCACCCGCTTCAATCAGAATTTCAGGGGGTTGCTTTTCTAATAGTTGGCCTCGAATTAAGCCGATCATAAACACGTCCTATTATGCTGGGTAATGTAATTGGGTATTTAGGAATGGTTATTTCCTCAATCTACCACGCACGGTCTTGCTAGCTTGACCAGCAAGCTTAATTAAAGTTTGGTAACTATGTCCATGGCACAATGCCACAGCAAGTGCATCCGCCGCATCTGCTTGTGGTTTTTTGGTTAACTTGAGTAAGTAGGTGACCATGTGCTGAACTTGGTTTTTTTCAGCGCTACCCTTGCCGACGACACTTTGTTTAATTTGGCGTGCCGAATATTCAGCTACCGGTAAATCAGCGTTAGTCGCTGCCACAATAGCCGCGCCCCGTGCCTGACCGAGTTTTAATGCAGAATCTGGGTTTTTCGCCATGAAAACCTGTTCTATAGCAAAGAACTGCGGTTGAAACTGGCAAATTATTTCAGTCACACCTTTGTAAATTTGATTCAATCTTGGGGCCAGCTCATCACCTTGAACACGGATACATCCGCTGCCAAGATAACTAAAGGTATTGCCTGTTTGTTTAATAACACCGTAGCCTGTTATCCGTGAACCGGGATCGATACCGAGGATTATCGACATGCTTTTTCCACAGCAACTGTTAGCGCAGAATTGGGTACGAATTTTTCAATTGCCACCTTGTTGGTTGGTGACCAGACTTTTTCGATTGCCAATTCTTTAGGCAACCATTGATAGGATAAATGTTCGGTTAACTTAATGTTTTCATCCCCACGCACTTGCAAAGCAAACACATGTTCAGTGTTGAATCGGCAGTCGGGAGGATATCGATGTTGCCATATATCACGAATGGGATACTGATTGACACTTCGACAGTCCACAAGCTGAAGCTTATTTAGCGCTACATTTATACCTGTTTCTTCTTCCACTTCACGAATTGCAGTTTGTAATGGCAACTCCCCCGGTTCGAGTGTACCTGTCACGCTTTGCCAAAAATTAGGATCATCTTGACGCTGCATGACGAGTACATTTGCTGCCCCGTCAAAAATGACAACTAAAGCAGATTCCGGACGCTTAAACGCCATACTATTCGGCTTTTTTCTCTATGACTGTTGCAATGGATAGTTCTTTCAACTGCAAAGGGTTAGCTTCAGATGGTGCATCAGTTAAAGGACATGCAGCAGTGGTTGTTTTCGGGAATGCCATCACGTCTCTAATTGAAGTTGCACCAGTCATTAACATCACTAAGCGGTCTAAACCAAACGCAAGACCAGCGTGAGGAGGCGCGCCAAATTTAAGGGCTTCTAATAAGAAACCAAATTTCAATTCAGCTTCTTCTTCACTAATTCCCAACAAACGGAATACTTCAGATTGCATAGATTGGTCGTGGATACGCACCGAACCACCGCCTAGTTCGACACCATTAAGTACCATATCGTAAGCATTAGAAATGGCGGTAGCAGGGGTCTGTGCTAGCTGAGAAGGTGTCATATCACGGGGGGCTGTGAATGGGTGATGTAGCGCATGGAAGTCTCCATCTACCTCTTCAAACATGGGGAAGTCAACAACCCAAAGAGGCTTCCACTCACCTTCAAGTAGGTCAAGATCTTCACCCAACTTCAAACGCAGAGCGCCCAAAGCTTCAGTAACCACATTGGCACTATCTGCACCAAACAAAATAATATCGCCATCAACAGCGCCACAACGCTTAACAATCCCCATGGCAACATCTTCGCTCAAGAACTTCAATATTGGTGACTGCAAACCATCCATGCCTGCGGAAAGATCATTGACCTTCATCCACGCTAAGCCTTTAGCACCGTAGATGCCGACAAAACTGCCGTAATTATCGATGTTTTTACGAGATAAAGCTGCGCCACCAGGAACACGGATCACGGCAACTCTGCCTTTAGGATCGTTGGCTGGTCCAGCAAACACTTTAAATTCAACATCTTTAAGTAAGTCAGCTACGTCAACTAACTCAAGAGGGTTACGTAAATCTGGTTTATCACTACCAAAACGACGCATTGCATCGGCAAAGGTCATGTGAGGAAATTCACCAAGATCGACATTTAACATTTTTTGGAATAGCTGTTTAATTAAACCTTCGGTTATAGACATCACACCTGCGGCATCTAGGAAGGTTGTTTCAATATCAATTTGGGTAAATTCAGGCTGGCGATCAGCACGCAAATCTTCATCGCGGAAACACTTAACAATTTGATAATAACGATCCATTCCTGACATCATCAACAACTGTTTGAACAGCTGAGGAGATTGCGGTAGTGCGAAAAACTCACCTTTGTGAGTGCGACTTGGCACTAGATAGTCACGGGCACCTTCAGGTGTCGCTTTGGTTAGAATTGGCGTTTCAATGTCTAGGAAACCTTCACCTTCGAGGTAACTTCTTACCGCACTGGTTACTTTAGCGCGAAATTTTAAACGATCGCTCATAATTGGGCGACGTAAGTCTAAATAACGGTACTTTAGACGCTGTTCCTCTGAGTTTTCTTGGTTCCAATCTAATGGCAAAGCGGCAGATTTATTAAGTATAGTCAGTGCCTTACCTAATATTTCAATCTCGCCAGTGGACATATCTTTATTAATCTGGCCTTCAGGACGACTACGAACCAAACCACTGATTTGCACACAAAATTCATTACGCAGACTATTCGCAGTGGCAAATACATCTTCCAAATCAGGATCATAAACTACTTGTACGATACCTTCGCGATCACGTAAATCGAGAAAGATAACACCGCCCAAATCACGACGTTTATTTACCCAGCCACATAATGTGACTTCTTGACCTATATAACTTGCGTTTATGTTTCCGCAATAATCTGTGCGCATGAAAAGCCTCTGTTGCCAGTACATAACCAATAATTTTATAAATTATGTCATGTAACTAAAAAATTATGGATAAAATCCGAAAGGATTGAAAAGCCGCATAGTATAAACAAATCCGCGCCAAAGCACAGTCTTGAGAGTAACATTTATGGGGGATTTTACTTCAACCGATGAAAAATCCTCAGTAGTGGCAGAAAATTTAACTAAATTAATCTTGTGTGCTGTAAACCAAACACCTTGAAGGCTAGATTCGCTCCCTCAAATTATTATTTGAAAGAGCGAATATAGTGCTTATTGCGGATTAGGCGACTTCAGGTTTAAAGTCACTTGAATGTAAATCGTGTTTTTTCATTAATTTGTGCATATCGGTTCGATTTCGCCCAGCTAATTCCGCCGCACGAGTCACATTACCATCCGTCATTTTCAGCAATTTTAACAAATAGTTTTGTTCAAACGCGTCTCTGGCTTCAGTTAATGTTGGCCATTTTTGCTCAGAAGCCGACAGTGCTTGCTCGACTAAATGCGAGGCAATAACCGATGTTTGTGTTAACGCTACACATTGTTCTACCACGTTAACCAATTGTCTGACGTTACCAGGCCAAGGTGCAGTAGCTAAAAGCTGCATTGCATCATCAGAAAAACGGCTGACATTAACGCCATGGCGTTCTGCACTTTTGGCTAACAGATAGCGCGTTAATAATGGAATATCTTCTGAACGTTCCCGTAAAGATGGCAAGGTTAAATTCACCACGTTTAAGCGGTAGTACAAATCTTCACGGAAGTTTTGCTCTTGCATTTCTTTGGTAAGATCTTTATGAGTAGCAGATATCACTCTTACGTTAATTGGGATCTGTTTACTGCTGCCCACAGGACGAATTTGCTGTTCTTGCAAAGCCCTTAGTAACTTAACCTGCAAAGGTACCGGCATATCACCGATCTCATCCAAGAAAAGCGTTCCGCCGTCAGCTTCACGAAAAAGACCTTGATGCTCGTTGACCGCTCCAGTGAAAGCCCCTTTTGCATGACCAAATAATTCAGACTCCAACAAATTTTCTGGCAATGCACCACAGTTAATGGCTACGAATGGTTTGTTCCCCCGAGTACTGGCTTTGTGTAATGCTTTGGCAAGCAACTCTTTACCGGTTCCACTTGCGCCACTTATCAATACACTGACGTCGCGCTTGGCAACTCTGAAAGCTTGGTCAAGCAGTTGCTCCATCTGCATCGAGCGGGTGATGATTTCTTCACTCCAAGTTCCATTTTGAGCACTTTGACTTTGACTCACTGCTTTGACTAATAACTCTCGCAACGCTTCATGATCAATCGGCTTGGTGAGAAAACCAAAAACCCCTCTTTGCGTTGCTTCAACGGCATCTTGAATAGTGCCATGGGCAGTCATTAAAATGACTGGAATATCGCGGCGAAGGGATACAATTTCTTCAAATAAGCTAAGACCGTCTAAGCCGGGCATACGTAAATCACTAAGAACAACATCAAAACTCTGGGTATTGAGCAATCTTAGTGCCTCTTTACCACCTTCAGCTGTAGCAACTTGATAACCCTCTCCTTGCAATCTGATAGTCATCAAACGCAACAAATTTTCATCGTCATCCACTAACAATATACGTGGTAATGCGTTTGTTTCAGATTTGCTCATTGGCTTATCCCCTCTTTTTTCTCCATCATAGATGCCTCAATTTTTAATAATTGGTCGATTTGCTGTTGCTGTTCAAACAATCTTTGTTGTTGAACATCTAGTTCTTTCGATTGATTGGTATTCATCCGAGTGAGAATCGTCAAAGCAGATTCAAACTCTAATAATTCCTGACTTGGCCGATAAACCAACACAAATAACAGCTGTTTCATTTGTTCGGTAAGCGAAGGAATCAAGTCATCAGCCCAACCTTGCGCTCTTAATCTATTTTGATACGGCGTACCTTTGCCTTGGCTTAACAGGACTTTTTTCATTAACTCGCCCGTTGAATCTCCTAGCTGATTTATTAACTCTTTTCGTTGTGTCCAAGAAAGAGTGTCGTGTTCAACCCAGAAATCTAGCCAATATGTCAGTTCACAATTATGTTCAACCGCTGAATCAGCCACAAACAAACAAAATTTATTCTGCTCTGGTAAAATGACCTGTGTTACCGGTACGGCTTCTTTAGGTGTGATTTCACATCCAGCCAACCCAATAAAACAGCCTAAAAGCAATAATGTTAACTTTTTCATGCCGCCACCTCGTCTTGTGGCAAACTTACTCGCATGCATACGTCTGCGTAGTCAACATCAACAATTTCAACAGTGCCATGCATCATTCGTGCACAATCTGCAACTATAGATAAACCTAGCCCCGATCCTATCACTCTATCGTTACGTCTATGTTCACCACGTTTGAAAGGTTCAAATAGTGATTTACGCTGTTCCATTGGAATTTTCCGCCCACGGTTAGCCACATCCAAAATTAAGGTATCCTTTTGTTTATAAAGCTTAATATCTATAGGACGACCTGCCGTGCCATGGGCTAAAGCATTCGACAAAAGGTTATCAATTATTCGTCTATATAAATTGGGATCTACAGTCATATCTATCACTTTGTTATCAACATTCACTTCATTTTTATGCTGTTGTATTGCTAAAGCGTTATCGATTAATGCTGCTTCTAGCAAACTTTTAGTGTCTGTTTTTTCATACACAGGCTTAGCCTGTTGCAATAGTAAGTTGTAGTCAAGTAATTGTTCAATGAGTAAATTCAATCGCTCTGTACTGCTGGTTAATAAACTAACCACTTCTTTTTGTTGATCATTTAGCGGACCAACAACACTTTCAGAGAGTAATGAACAACCTTCTTTGATACTTGCTAAGGGAGTTTTAAGCTCGTGGGAGGCATGCCGTAGAAGCGCATGACGCAAATGTTCAAGTTGATTTAAGCGATCGGCTAACCAGTGTAATTTGTGCTCCACTTCGATCAATTCTTTAGGACCGGAGGTAGAGACTTTAGGCAAGGTTTCTGATTGTTTGGCAATTTCACTGATAATGCGTTCAATTTTTGTCACCGGCGAAAGAATCAATTGGCTCGCAAAAATGATTAACAACAATGAAAACGTGACCAGTAGAGCCGTAGACCAGGCTTGAGTTTGTTGCACCGAATTTACGTAGTCTTGTTGTTGTTTAATGCGTTCATCGAGTAACGAATCAACTTGTTGCTGTAACTCTTCAATAGAGCGACGAAATTCCGCTAATTGCGCATCGAGTAAGAGTTTATCTTCGATTTGGCCGTTATTTTCAAACCATGCTATGCGTTTTTGTAAAGCAGAGCAGACGTATTCACTGGGTAATTCAGCACACACGTTAACTAGCTTGGTTTCAAGCCGACTGATTGAATTATCAGTCAGTTGCTTTAATTCAGGCTTTTTTAATACGTGATATTGGCGGATCAATCTTTCCACATCAATGGCGATATTCTCCATATCACCGATTTGTCGTGCCATGGTTACTGAAAACTGAGCTTCACTGGCCGCAATTTGCGCCATTTTAGTCAACGTACTTTGGCTATGCCATAGCAACACAGCAAGAGGAATCAGCGCGATAAGAAAACTGATTAATGTGAGTTGTCGTAACGATCCAATTTGCATTTTCATACCTTAAACTACTTCGTACAAATTGGAGTATCCTATGTCAAAGACGTAAATGAAACCAAACAAATAATGAGTTTTTCATAAAGAACCTCAACATAAGGTTTTTTAGGGAAGTAACACGGTTTCAGAGCCGAAAAAACCAGAATGTTGAGGTAAAAAGGTTAAGCGTCAAAAATTAACGAACTCGCTGCTTAGCTAAGCTTTTTTGTTAATTTGTTTAATTATATTTGATTCGGACAACTCTTCGGCACTGATCTTTCCATCACCATTAGTGTCAATTTTGCCAAACGCTGCCAACAAATTAGGATCCGCGACCGCTTCTCGAATACTGATCATACCGTCTTCATCTAAGTCCATTTCGGCAATAAGATCGGATTGGGCATGGGCTACACTGCTAACTACCGGTTGCAGCATCATCATGCCCGCAAACATTAAGCCCGTAAAAATAAACTTTTTCATACAACAATCTCCATTTGAACTGCTTAGCGAAAAGGAAGAGGCATCCTTGCCATGCAATGCGATTAAACGCATTCAGAATGACTTAAAGTAAGTTGCAAACGCCATCGCAGCCAATAACAAAACCGTTATTTATAAGTCACCTTCGCTGTGTTCTTCCTTGAAAAGCCGTAGGAACCAGTACAGCTATCACAGTTACACCTAGGGGCTATAACATGTTTTATGCCAGACTTGAATTACGTAATATATTCAATTACTTACAGTTAATTTTCGTTAGAAGGAACAGTGAAGCCAAGTGCTACCGTTACTTTTTCGCAACACCAACCGTTCAAGATTAATATTATCTTTACAATTCAATTGGTTAGCATGTCTTCAATCAATGACAATTGGCATTTTCACTGGGGTTAAGAGGTACTATCTGTCACTTTGAGTTTACTTTGTATGAATTGACTGTGGGGTATATGCAATAGATCTGAGATACGACGGATTAGGTGAATTTCGTGCACATCAAGGTGTTTATCGGCATAAGCCACCCGCCACAATGATTCTAAAATTTGCAGCTTTTCTGGCACATCACAGTGTTGGTTGATAGTTCTGGTAAACTGGTGGTAATCCACCGCTTGCCCTGCTTTATCTGAGGACAACTTGATTAAACTGTCTAGTTCATTGGCTGATAAATCAAAATGCTGTTTAAGTAATGTTTGATAAGCTAGTTGTTCCGACTCTTCAAACTTGCCGTCAGCCCGCATGATCTCATACAAAAGTACGGCTGTGGCTAATTCAACGGTGTGCTTTTCTGACACAGGTTCATTTTGTTGTAATTGTTGCTCAAACCAATCACCTAATGCTTTAAACATAAAAACTCCTACATTTTTAAAGCGAAATGTAAAAATAATACCGCTACTAAACGCAAAACAAGAGGTTTGGGCTGAATGGACTAACATTTACGTTTGCTGACCCAATTTAAGGGTGGTATTCAAATTCCACCCTAACCTTTAATCGTATTTAGTTTTCAGTCTCAAACATATAATAATGACTCGCTTTCATGCCAAGTTTTTTATAGGTTTCTTGAGCCACCAAATTATCGTGCTCAACATATAATCGAAAGCCACAAACCCCTTGGGATTGTTCAGCTAATTCTTTTACTTTTTGATATAGCATTGAATATACGCCTGTGCGTCTGTTTTCAGGACGAACATACACACTTTGAATCCACCAAAACTGGCTATTTCGCCAATCACTCCATTCCGAGGTCACCATTAAACTTCCAGCAATAGCACCATCATCTTGCTCGGCAACTAAATAAAAACCCTTTGCTCTGTCTTTAATAAGTGCGCTGACGCCGGCACTTAATACATCACCTTGCAGTTTTTTTTGTTCAGTTTCCCAAGCCATTGCTTGATTAAAATCCACTAGCGCTTGGATATCGGCTTCTGAAGCTTGTCGTATTGTTATCACTATTTACACCTTAATTTTCGCTGATACAGAGCGTCCTTGATCGGAATATTGAACGCTTTGACATAATGTTTTAATTAGAGGAATTCCCCTGCCATAGGTATCCGAGTCTTGGCTTGCCTGAATTTTTTGAAAGTCAAAACCCTCCCCCGAGTCCGATAAATTAATCGTCAAAATATTGATATTAGGGGTAAAACTAATCGCGATTTTGATTTCGCCTTGAGTCAATTTCGCTAATCGTTGATTACGCAGTTTAAAATATTCGAAGAACCCTTCAGTGGACTTTTTAATATCTGAATTTAATTTCAAAATACCGTGATCTAAAGAATTCATAAACAATTCGCTAATCACAGTAGATAAATCAGAACGCACTTTTTGCATACCCAACTGGCTACACACCATCACCACAACATCATATATTGGCGTAAATTGGGTTAACTGTTCGACTTTCATATCAACACTAATGTTAAAGGGTAATCGCGTAATTTCGATTTCAGCTTTTAAATCATCAAGATTTTGGCAGGTATAACTCACGAAGGTTATGTCGTCTAGTTGCTCGGCTTTTCCTCTATATTTTTCAGTTCGCTGGATAATTTGTTCTACAGTCATCAAAGGATTGGATGCCAACCAACTCATTACCACCTCTTCCCCTAACATTTGTTCTTCAGCGTTGGTAAGCTCAATAACGCCATCGGAGTATCCTATTAATCTGTCACCGATTTTTGCATTAAAGTATTCAACATTTTCCTCAAACTCATCGACTTCAAGAATCCCCATTGCCATATGCGACGAAATAAATCGTTTTGATATGCGCCCCTCAGGCGTCATAACGGTGAGGTCTGGCATGCCTCCATTCCAAACAGAAAACTGATGACCTGACGCTGAAATTTCAACGACAACTGCCGCAAAAAACATATCTGAGGGCAGCAATGCTAAAAGAATTTGATTGAGGGTTTGTGAGATTTCAGAAACTGAAACGCCTTTTCTAGACATCGCTTGAAATGCTCTAGCCACAGGAAGCGCACCAATAGCTGATGCTAAACCATGACCGGTAAAGTCACCCATTAAAAAGTACATGCCTCCAGAGGGACTAGGTTCAGTTAAAAACACATCACCATTAAATGTACTGGCCGGGGCTAAGCGATAGTCAAAATATTTCGTGGTGGCTTGATTGATAGTTAAGGCATTCGCAAAAATATGTTCAACAATGGCGTGCTCTCGTTCTACGCCCCTGCGAAAATAATTTAATTCGGCATTTTGCTTATTGGTGCGAATACTCAATAGTCGAGTACGGGCATGGGCTCTTATTTTTGCGGTTAAAATAGTTCGGTCAAAAGGTTTGGTAGCAAAATCATCACCGCCCACTTCAAGACATCGAGCTAACGCAGGCTGATCATCCATGGCGGTAATAAATATCACTGGTAGGTAGATATCACCTGCCATTTTTTTAAGAAGCGGGGCCACGTCATACCCGTCCATATCAGGCATAACCACATCAAGTAACACAAGGTCTGGACGAATATTTTTAGCTAATTGCAGCGCTTCTCTACCCGACTCAGCTTCGAAGCAATCTAAATATCCAGCCTCTTCTAACATATGAACCAGCATGAACCGATTCAGGGATTCATCATCAACTATTAATATACGCAAAGGTATTGACTCATCTAGGTCATATCGAACTTTTTATCAAAACGTGAAATCTTTAAAATTTTAGCCACTTGTGGACGACTGTTAGCAATTTTAAAGGTGGTAACTTTATCCTCCATCGCTTTTTGCATATTCAACAACATACCTAATGCGGAACTGTCCAAGTATTCTGTATTCGACAGGTCTACTATGATTGTTTCAACATCATTTGAAGCGGATAAATAAGCGTCTCTAAATTCTTGTACTTTGCCAAAATCGAATTTTTCTTCCATGTAGATTATTAGCTCTTTTCCTCCGTCACCGGGGCGGGTCTCCAAGCTCATTTGTGACTCCATTTTTTACTTCTTGCTAAATTGCCCCTACTTTCGCACACAGATTCTATTTGGCAACTCTTTTTAGTATAGCCAAGATAAATTTGTTTCAGCGAGTTAGTTTGTACCAGTTAAATGCATTGATCATTCTGATGTGGTTTTAATAGGTGCATTTTTTGTCTAAACTGGAGATATCCTTAGATTCAATTATTTCACATATGTCACAAAATAATCTTGTATACAGCACCGGCATCGGTAGATTAGAACCTCAAGTAAAAGAACAACCGAAATCAAAAAACACTGATGGGATAGTCAGGATTCGCCGCGAAACCAAAGGCCGGAAAGGTAAAGGTGTGACCACCATAGATGGCGTTGACTTACCAGCAGAGGCTTTAAAAAATCTATGTTCTGAGTTAAAGAAAAGCTGTGGAACAGGCGGTGCTATTAAAAACGGCGTGATCGAAATCCAAGGTGATAATCGCGATAAAATTAAACTGCTTCTAGAGAAAAAAGGTCTAACAGTCAAACTTGCAGGCGGTTAACCTTTACAACATCACTTCAGGATTTTTATGAACCATATTTCGTTGAGCGACGTCAATATTCTACTAATTGAGCCATCTGACACCCAAAGAAAAATCATTTCATCTTTGTTAATCAAAGAAAATGTCGGCTCCGTAGATTCTGTCTCCACTCTTGCAGAAGCTAAAAGCGTACTAAGATCTCACGGTAGTGATGTGGTGGTAAGTGCTATGTATTTTGAAGATGGAACAGGTTTAGATTTAATAAAACACATTAAAGGTAACGTGGAAACAGCCTCAATTCCTTTTATGTTAGTGAGTAGTGAAAATCGCGTCGCCAAATTAGAAGAATTTAAACAGGCCGGTGTCGCAGCCATTTTACCTAAGCCTTTTGAACCCTTGCATCTAGCAAGAGCATTAAATGCCACTCTAGACTTAATTAATTCTGAAGAATTGGATTTAGAATTGTACGATATTAAGGATGTGCGAGTGCTATTAGTGGATGACAGTCGTTTGGCGAGAAATCATATTCACCGCGTATTGGAGGGCATGGGATTAAGCAATATTAAAGAAGCTGAAAATGGCGCAACAGCACTGACTCTGCTCAAAGATAATATTTTCGACTTGGTTGTCACTGACTACAATATGCCAGAAATGGATGGTCGTGAATTATCTGAGTATATCCGATTTAATCCGGACACCTCGCATATTCCAATCATTATGGTAACCTCAGAAGCCACCAATAGTGCTCACATGGCGAATATCCAACATACCGGTGTTAACGCGTTATGTGACAAACCCTTTGAAGCACAAGAGGTACGTAAAATTCTTGCCACTTTGTTAGGTAGTTAACGGTTAATTCAACGAAGTTACATTGAAATTAGCAATAACTAATATCATCTTGAGATTGACAATATGGCGTTGAATTAATAGATTCTGCTCACCACTATCAAATCCAGTGATGAAGCTAGCTTGCAACTGGTTTCTTTACTCCTTTGAAGAACTTACAGATAGTTATTATATTTACCTGAAAAAGGCGCTCAAAACCGGTTTCATTACTTTTATCCACGGCCAATGGGAAAATATGATAATCCACTAGTTTTCTGCAAAGCCTCCATAGTTGGAGGCTTTGCATTTATAGTTTAAATAAAGTGAATTTTATGTCGACCTCAGAACTACAAAAATTACGAGAACAAATTACCGCTCTTGACTCCGAGTTACTGGAGATGTTGGCAAAACGTCAACAATATACCAACAGTGTTGCGGAAACAAAAATTCGCAATCAAATTCCGGTTAGAGATCATATACGAGAAGAAGAGCTTTTGATCAGGTTGATCAAAAAAGGACAAGAGTATGGCCTAGATCCACATTACGTCACGCAAATATTCCACGTAGTGATTGAAGACTCAGTACTCAACCAACAGGCACTGTTAGCGGAACGAGCCAATCCAGGTAGTCGTCTGCCATTGAGCCGTGTTGCATTTTTAGGTGATAAAGGGTCGTACAGTTATTTAGCGACACAAAAATACTTTTCTAGAAGAGCTGGCGAATTGTTAGAAATTGGCTGTTCTAGTTTTGCAGAAATTGTCGAAAAAGTGGAATCTAATCAAGCTGACTATGCGGTACTACCTATCGAAAACACAACATCGGGCAGTATCAACGAAGTTTACGATTTACTGCAGCATACTAGCTTGTCAATTGTTGGTGAGCTAACTCATCCGATAAATCATTCATTGTTAGCATCAACAGATACGGATATTAGCAAAATAAAAACACTGTATGCCCACCCTCAAGTCTTTGCTCAGTGCAGTTATTTTTTAGCGGAATTAGGGAATGTAGAAGTTAAACCCTGTGCCAGTACCTCGGCAGCAATGTTAATGGTTAATCAACTTAATAGTGAATCTGTGGCAGCAATTGGCAGTGAGGCGGGAGGTAAGCTTTACGGCTTAGCTGCAATAAAGTCGAATCTGGCTAATCAAAAAGAAAATCATAGCCGCTTTATTGTTGTCGCTAGAAATGCAGTGAAAGTACCATTACAAGTGCCTGCTAAAACGACGTTAGTTATGTCAACAGTGCAAAAACCAGGGGCCCTAGTTGATGCTTTATTGATTATTAAAAATAATCAAATCAATATGACCAAATTAGAATCTCGACCAATCACGGGCAACCCATGGGAAGAGATGTTTTATATTGATGTAGAAGGTAATGTACAAGATGGGCCGATGCAAAAAACCCTAGAAGAATTAGCAGCAACGACCCGATACTTTAAGGTGCTTGGCTGTTACCCTAATGAAGAAATAAATGCGACTAAAGTCGCCGCAGTAAACGCCTTAACGGCTTAGCACTGCTAGGCATAAAAAATGCCCCTAATAGGGGCATTTTTTTGTTAACGCAAAAACTGTAACATCTACCTAATGTTAGGAATTAACATCCATAACTCTGTCATCGTCGGCCTTCAATAATAGCTTTTTACTGCTAACCAAACATTGCTTGGCGTAAGGGCCAAACCAATGTCCGATACTAAAGAATTGTTTAACAAATTCACCTTTGTCACCTTCTTCTAATAGTTTTAAAGCATCATCGAAACGATCACGGAAACGTTTAAGCAAACCTATACTTTCAGCATTGGTGAAAATGATATCTGCGTATAACTCGGGATCTTGCGC
This sequence comes from Aliiglaciecola sp. 2_MG-2023, assembly GCF_030548145.1. Classification (NCBI taxonomy): domain Bacteria; kingdom Pseudomonadati; phylum Pseudomonadota; class Gammaproteobacteria; order Alteromonadales; family Alteromonadaceae; genus Aliiglaciecola; species Aliiglaciecola sp. 2_MG-2023. Next base: position 420,632 of record NZ_JAUORY010000001.1, on the reverse strand, counting down.
GAATAATCGGCCAACCATTGCCAACTCTAGGCGGTAAATAGGCGAACTAAAGGCAACTAACTGATTCAGATCAGGATCTTCACCGGCTAAGTGAGCGCCATACACAAAACTACTGAAATGGCGCATTACCTGAATAAATGCCATGGCATCATCGTGCTCTTTTGCCGTGCTTTCATGCACGATAGCACCCCAGATTTTGATTTGTTCAACCAACCATTGATATGTTTCAGGTTGTCTTCCATCGCACACCACAACCACTTGTTTTACCAAGCTTTGTACATCTGGACCAAACATAGGATGTAAGCCAACAACAGGCCCTTTGTGGCAGGCCATCATAGCTTTGAGCGGGTTAAGCTTAGTACTAGTCACATCGGCTAAAATACAATTTTCCGGCAATAATGGACCTAGTTTTTGAATAATAGATTCAGTTATTTTGATAGGCACGGCTACCAACACTAACTCACTGTTAGCGAGTATATCTGCAGCATTTGGCCAATCGCTTTGTTCGAGCACGGTCACTGCATAGCCACTTCGGGTAAACATATCCACAAAAATACGTCCCAAAGCCCCTGCTCCACCGACTACCACAATTTTTTTAACTTCAGGGGCTTTACACAGATATTGGTTATTCTGAGTTTGGTATGACTCTCGCATTATTCTGCGTAGCAAATCTTCGATTAAATTCGGCGGAACGCCTTTGTCTTGTGCTTCGTCTCGGCGTTTTGCAATCAGTTCAGCTTCCCGCGTAGGAACATAAATAGGCATACCAGTGCGACTCTTAAACTCGCCAACTTGAGTGGTCAAACTGGCTCGTTGAGCCAGTATATCGACCAATTGGCTATCTAATTTGTCAATTTTGACGCGTAATTCATCAAGCGAAATGGGTTTGTCTGGCATGCTAGTTTTACCTTAAGCAGAATCTTTAAATTTATTTAATCTCATTGGCAATACCGTAATGAGTTTTTCTCTAGACCGATTAATCAAATCTTCAGTATCTTCCCAACCGATGCAACCATCAGTTATGGAGATGCCGTATTCTAGCTCACCCGGTAGCTTGCCGTCACTTTTTTGATTGCCAGCACGTAAATGACTTTCCAACATGATACCAATAATTGATTGATTGCCTTCCAAAATCTGGTTAACCACATTTTGCGCTACCAACGGCTGACGACGATAATCTTTACTTGAATTAGCATGACTACAATCAACAACTAGACCAGCGTGTAAATTGGACTTTTTCAATTCGATTTCACATTCGGATACACACACAGAGTCGTAATTAGGCTGCTTACCACCGCGCAATATAATGTGACCATCAGGGTTACCCTGGGTTTTAATTACACTGACTTGTCCTTGCTTATTGATGCCCATAAAACTATGACCTGAAGCAGCAGATTGCAGCGCATTAATCGCGATTCCTAAACTACCGTCAGTACCATTTTTAAAGCCAACCGGCATAGACAAGCCACTGGCCATTTCTCTGTGAGTTTGAGATTCAGATGTTCTCGCCCCAATTGCCGACCAACTAAATAACTCAGCTAAGTATTGTGGGCTAATGGGATCTAATGCTTCAGTGGCAAGTGGAATTTCCAAATCAGCCAACCAAATCAGCAGTTCACGGGCTTTGCGCAAACCGGCTTCGATATTAAATGTGCCGTCTAGTGCCGGATCATTAATCATGCCTTTCCAACCAACCGTAGTTCTAGGCTTTTCAAAATAAACACGCATCACAATAAATAGTGTGTCTTTGCATGACTCATGCAGTTCTTTGAGCTTGAGTGCATACTCTTTAGCGGATTCAATGTCATGAATTGAACAGGGACCGGAAATAACTAAAAGGCGATGATCTTTACGATGAATGATGTCGCTGATAATCGCTCGGGAATCTTCGATTGCTTTAAGGGCCTTGGCGCTCACTGGAAGCTGTTGAGCTAACTGCTCAGGTGTCACTAGCACGTCTTCGGCGCTAACGTGTACATTATTTACTAAATCTTTATACATAACTATCTTTGATTACCTACATCTAAAAACGCAAAAACTTAACCAGAAAACCCATGTAAACTTTTCAATACAACAATATTTACATCAATTTTCAAAACAGGCTTGACTTTTTACCAGCCTTTATTCGGTAGTGCAACCAGAATTTACTAAAACCAGTGATTTCGGTTGATTGCTGTGCGAATACGCTAAAAAAGGGAGTTAATAGGCACTTAATTGGATTTTAAAATAATACAAAAATTTACGGTTTACAGGATCAAAACTAGGGCTTAAGTAATTTACAACAAATAAACAGAAGGTAGTAATTTTACCCACTTTGTGAAGATTAAATCCACTTCAAGTCTCGATCTTTGAGGTCTGATCGTTTACCTTTAATAATGAAACCTATTGATTCGTTTCAGGTGAAGATTTTTCACAGCAAATAAAAAGGACTTTTAAATGGCAAATTCAATTTCGCTAATAATTCAGCTTCCATTAACAGGGTATTGTGGAAGGCCAACGTGTTAATCAATTCGCTACTGTTCGTTAGTTTAGGCGTAGTAGCAGTTGTAATTTTGGCGAAGATATTATTACCTTGGATACGTAAAGCTAAACTGAACAAGGGCCTCGCTTTATATCCGCTACACTCCTCAAATTTATTTATTATTCTGGATAAAAACAATCAAGTTGTTTTTATGAACACCACTGCAACGGGATTTATAAAAGAACTAGGGTATCCAGGCAATGATCCTAAGTCGCTGCTACCGAAGAACTTAGTTGATTATCAAAACAGCGCCTTAGCAGACGAAAAACAACAACACTTTGAATTCAAAATTAATCAACATACATTTGACTGCGAATTATTGTGGCATGCTAATGCAAAGCAATGGAATATTAATATGGTTAATATTTCTAGTCGTAAACTTGAGGAACAAAAACGTGATTCACAAGCCCAAATTAACCCCGATACAGGCTTGGATAACCATTATGTTTTTAAACAAGTTATTGAGCAAATGGTGGATCAAAGATTAACTTTTACCGTGGGTCAAATAGAGATTCGCTCATACTCCAAGTTGTTGGCTGACAACGATTTTGAAACCAGCCGCAAAGTAATGAAAGAACTTTCTGATTTACTCCAAGGCACCTGTGTAGAAAAACATCAAAATGTGCGTTTATTCCAATTAACTGAAAAGAGTTTTGGGCTAGTTTTTCAAAAAAGTAACTGCCACGCAACAGTCAAACAAATAGTTGCAACGATAAATAATCAGGTAAAAAACCAGCTATTTTCAGGACAGCATTCTGTCAAACTTGATTATGGTTTTACTAGTTTTCCATCAGATGGAAAAAGCGCAGACGAAATTATCCGCAATACTCGTATTGCACTAGAAAACTCTGCAAGTCAGGAATTTACCGATTATATGATGTTCAGTAATGAGCTAGGTAAATCAGTAGAGCGACAAAACAGCCTTCAAGATGCGATGCGTTCAGCCATAGTAGACAATCATTTCCAGTTGTTTTTTCAACCCCAATATTCTCTAAAAGAAAAAAGAATCATTGGGGCTGAGGTATTAATTCGATGGCAATTAGATGAACAATGGATTTCGCCCTCTGAATTTATTCCCTTAGCTGAACATTCCGGTTTAATTTTACCTTTAGGTGATTGGATTCTGACGAGTGTGTGTCAAAAAGCACAACACATAGTCGCAATGGGGTTTGAAGATATTGTTATTGCGGTAAATATATCCCCCAAACAATTTTCCGCACCAAACTTTGTTAAAATGGTAAAACGCGCATTGTTAAGCAGTGGCTTGGCCGCCAAAAATCTTGAATTGGAGATAACTGAAGGGGTACTGTTTAATAAAGAAGCCGATACCATAAACACGTTAAATCAGCTAAACCAAATGGGCATTAAATTAGCTATCGATGATTTTGGAACCGGTTACTCAAGTTTAAGTTACTTACAGGTTTTCCCCGTAACCAAACTCAAAATAGATCAGTCATTCGTGCGTAATATGCACCTTAATAAAGCAGACAAGTCAATTGTAAGAAGTGTTATAGAGCTTGGCAATGAATTGGGGGTGACACTAATAGCAGAAGGTGTAGAAGAGAGTGAACAAGTTGATCTATTAACCCAGATGGGCTGTGATGAAATACAAGGATATTGGTTAAGTAAACCTTTAGATGAAAGCTACTTTAGCCACTTTTTACACTCTAATAAGTTACTCTCTTAATTTCTTAGAGGAATAGCAAAACTCAAGAAAAAATACTAATTTGTTGCTGTTCAGAGCTCAAATGCCAAATTTTATATTTTTATTAGAATTTAAGTGGTTATGTTTATTGACTCTGGCTTTTAGCAGAGTATTTTATAGGTAACTATATTTCCTATTCAGAATGTTTCTTAACTTGAAAGTCCCAACTGTAAAAATCACACTTTGTATCGTCACCATGTTATTCGGTTTTAGTTCGCCTGCCCTTTCCCAAAGCAATGAAAAACTCCAATTTTCCGGGTTTGCACGAGTAATTTTAGGCTACCTTGATGATGAAAACGCTGAATACGTCGGTTACGACAACAGTGTTAGTTTGGATAAACAATCTTTATTAGGCATTCAGGCCGATTACTTATTAAATGATGAAATATCCTTTACAGGACAAGTTGTCGGTTTTACCGATGAGCAGCGTAACTCAGGTTTAGAGTGGCTTTATCTCACCTATGCCCCCAGCAATTCATTACAAGTCAAACTTGGCAGACAACGTATTCCGTTTTTTAATTATAGTGACAGTTTAGATGTGGGCTTTGCTTATCCTTGGTTGACCTTACCACAACAATTTTACGACACGGCTTTCTTTTCAACTTTCGATGGTCTGCTAGCTAACTATGAATTTACCTTAAAAGACTGGTTAATTAGTTACGAAGGTTACTGGGGGCGATTCGACGACAAAATTTATTTAAATAGCCAAGAAATCAATACCAAGGTAATTGGTCTTTTTGGTGTCAATGCAAGCGTGTATTACAACAATTTCACCGTGCGAGCATCCTTCAACCAGGGTGATGTCAATATTGAACAATCAGAAGCGAGTGAATTTAGCCATCTGTTACGCCAGTTAGGATTCAGCAACAGTGCTGATTGGTTGAACGCTAGCGGTATTATCCAACTTTATCATTTTAGTGCCAATTATGAGAATGTAGATTATTTTATACGCAGTGAAATATCTAGATTTGACGGTAAAAGTGGCCTAGTGGCAGACATCGATAGTTTTTATATCTCTGTTGGTTATAATTTCTATCCTTACACAGCGTACATATCTTACAGTAAAAAGAACTTGCACTTTGACCACCCAGACAACGAAATTCCATTTGGTATATCACCAGACTTAGATACACTTGCGGCCACTTATTTAGCCGTTTTAGCGGCCTTTCCTGATGACAAGGCAGAAGGTACTAAAGTGGGAATTCGCTGGGATTATCACCCCAATTTAGCCTTCAAAGCAGAAATGACCTTTGTGGAAGCTGAAGACAATATCAGCAATGATTATGCAGTCAAAGATTTAGGTGGATTTGATGGCCATGGGCTTTTGTACCAACTGGGTATTGAGTGGGTATTTTAATGAAACCTTACCTCATTCTTATTCTGCTCACGTTGTTTAGTTGCGCGCATAAGGCTTCGGCTGAAGCGATTATTGTTGTCGCCAATACCGCTGATAAATCCATTCAACTCAATCGTCAGCAAATTAGAAATTTATTTATGGGTGGCGCAATTCCCTATGATTTGCACGCCATTGCCCTTTCTCCTGACAATGAGACTCGACTTATATTTAATACAAAAGTGATCGGCCTTACTGAGTCCCGAATTCAGTCTTTTTGGGCGCAGATGCGCTTTACCGGTCGTAAAAAAGAACCTAAAGAAGTCGGTTCCGAAGCCGAACTTTTAGAATATCTAAAAAATAACGAGGGTTCTTTGGGCTATTTCGGAACTGATGTTGATATTCCTAGCGAGTTGACGGTAATACTGACAATCAACTAAACAGAATTGCAGTACTGCCTATTTGTGATTTTAGGTTATTTAAGTATCTTGTATGCCCACTCTATTTTTTTGCATATTTCCACATCCCCGCCTTTATCGGGATGATGTTTATGGAGCATTTTTCGATAGTTAAATTTTAACTTAGCGATATCATAGTTAGCCTCCAGCCCTAACAATGTTAATGCCGCCTGTTTATCTTTGCGATTAACCTGCGCGAAGCTAACCTTCATCTGCCTCCAAAATGATGCCAACATCTCTTGCACATCATTTTCTGAGTTTGAATCAAAGTTTTGCCAATCCAAATAATAGTCTTTTAGGGGATCAAGCTTTTCAATCGATAAACTCGTATTTTCCAATGGGGATAGCACTATTGTACTTACATTAATTCGCAACATTCCATGCCCCTGTCTCAACCAGCGCTCTTGCAACAAGTATAAGTGATGGAACAATATAAAATGACAACGAAAGAGCGTTAGAGGCTCCCTGAGAGCCTCTTTGTCAAATATCGAATAGGGAGGACGCTGAAGCAAAGTTATAATATCGTACTCGCTAATAGCGCGCTTACGAGCAAGCAATAAATCTTCGAGTGTATCCAGCAGTTGTTGATTTTGCCACAAAATATTCGTTCACTTGATGATGGAATAAAACACGAATTCTATGCCATTTAACACCGCAAAAAATTGATTCTCAACTATATTTAGCCTAACAACTTTGTGCGCTCCAATAATGACGATTTTGCCCTATTTCTTCTTAAAATAAGGCGCTACTGCTTGTTTAAATTCATCAGAACCTAATTGATTAGCAAATTCGATATTTTCTTTGCTCATCTGGTCGTTGATGATTTCTCTTTGGGGATCACGGATTAGTGCTTTACTTTTCATCACCGACTTAATAGGTAAGCTAGCTATATGCTGACTTAACTCGGCAGCAAGAGTCGCCAAATTATCATCTGTAGTCACTCTAGAAACTAGACCAAAATTCAGTGCTTCAGCGCTACTGAGAGTTCGACCTGCCAGTAAAATGTCATTCGCAACTGCATGGCCAACAATACTTGGCAGCAAAATAGATGATGCTGCTTCAGGCACTAACCCTAACTTGGTAAAAGGGGCTGTAAAAGAAGCGGATTCTGAAGCCAAAACAATATCGCAATGCAATAACATGGTTAAACCGATACCTATGGCTTGTCCATTTACTGCAGCGATCAATGGTTTATTCATCTTCGCTAGGCCGCGCAAAAACAACTGTACTGGTGTGGCATCAGTCATTTCCATCTGCAAAAAGTCTTTTAAATCGTTTCCTGCAGTAAAAGTGTTACCTTCAGCACTTATCAAAACACAATGAATCTCATCATCGGTTAAGCTTCTTTCTAACCCTTTTGCCAACTCAGCATACATTTGCTGATTGATAGCATTTTTTTGCGCTGGGCGATTAAAGGTCATGGTTAAAACATTATTTTCGAGTGTTGTGATGATTTCTTGCATTTAGCTCTCTCTCGCTGTTTAGTAACGAATTTTTAGTTAATTAATCGCGTTGATTGTTTTTATTATCAATAACTGTAGCCGGCACGCCAGCCACAGTGGTATTTTCTGCAACATCTTTAGTTACAACTGCGCCGGCGCCAATAATGGCATTTTCGCCGATGTTTACTCCAGGCAAAATTTTAGCGCCCATGCCTATCCACACTCCGTTACCAATGGTAATAGGGCTGGCTGTTTCCATTCCTTTTTTGCGCTTTTGCGGATCTTTAGGATGAGTAGCGGTAGAAATTAATACGCTAGGAGCAAGTAAAACATCGTCGCCAATAGTCACAGGGGCCGCATCTAAAATGACGACATTATGATTGGCATAGAAATTCTTACCAATATGGATATTGTAGCCATAATCACAATAAAATTGCGGCTCTATCCAAAAGTTATGACAGCTTCCAAATAACGCTTTGAGCAACTTCATTCCCTGTTTATAGTCTTTTGGTTCTAGTTGATTGAACAAATGACATTGGGTTTTAGCGTGCATCCGCTCAGCGTGCATTTCTTTGTTACTGGGGAAATATTCCAACCCGGCTAACATTTTCTGTTTTTCGCTCAAATCATTCATTACGCACGACTTCCTCTATACTGATAAGCACTCTATATGATGGCACCCATTTTTTCGAATCATTGGCAATGATAACTAAGCATAAACCACCCACCCTATTCGCTTACACGGCCTTTCAAATCTAACCTTGTGTTTGCTCTTTGTGATTAAGATATGATTGCCAAAGCTGTTCATAACCAGCTAAACGAAGGTGGAATGAAGATGAACAATGCTCTTGCCAATCTTTATCAGCAGAAAATGGCCCTTTACCGCATAAAGAACAACAATTCGCTTGATGTTTTGAACTTGGGGTTAAATTAAGTTCAGAGTAATCAATGTTTTTACTTCCCCAAACATAGGTTTTGCTAGCGGTAGACTTGAGGATTTTATCGCGATCGACATTGCGTAGTTGATAGCGGGGAAAATCAGTTGGCTGAAATGTCATGTACCCTAAAAAATTGATTTGTTCCGGCACTGGGTTTAAGTTTTCAATATTCCAATGGGAATACGGCTTTACATCTTTGGAAGTGATGTAAGCTAACTGCCTTCCTTTTGGATCAAGAAAGTAATCAAAACTATGTTGTAAAAAGCGCCAGATAAGTAATCTATTTAAGGTGTTTTTATGTAACTTTCCCTTGGTATCGAATTCGGCTTTATTAGAAAAAGCGGGGATTAACGGAAATTGAAATATAATCAGGTCGAAAGCGTGATGTAGACTGCTCGAAAAACTACTCTGGTTACAGATATCCAACTCATGCAAAACCTTCACACCATGAGCGTGTAAATTAGCTAATTGGTTTTTACTATATTTGCTGGTTAAAGTGTCCTTGTCGTCTAAAACAGACGCTGTCACATTTTTAATCGCTAAATCTTTGAAAATAGACCAGGAAAAAGACAAATCACCATCACCAACGGTCAGTACTCTCCAATCTTTATCTAAATACATCATTTTTGTGGTAATCGTTTCATTGGTATAAGTCTGCGTGAGTTTATTGCAAATACAAAAACGGTTTCAAAAGAAACCGTTTAAAAGATTTATACAGACAGATAAAAGCATAAATCTACACGCTTATGGAGGTACCGCTATTATTGCACAGGTATAATCCGTAATTCCACTCGACGATTTTGTTGGCGACCGCTTGCCGTGTCGTTGGTGGCTATGGGTTGAGACTCGCCAAAACCTAAGGTTTGCAAACGACTGGTAGCTACGCCATTTGATTCTAAGTATGCTGCGACACTATTGGCTCTTTGGATCGATAATTGTTGATTATAAGCGGCATCGCCCACTGAGTCAGTATGCCCCTCAACGCTCAAACGCGTTTTTTCATAGCGATTGATAACTTTAGCGACATCATTCAAGACCGGATAAAAATTGGTAACAATTGACGCTTTGCCTGTTTCAAACGTGATATTACCTGGTATGGCAAGACGTATACTGTCGCCTTCTCGATACACTTCAACCCCACTTTGTGCCAACTCATCACGGAACTCTTCTTCCTGATTATCCATGTAGTTACCAATAGCGCCCCCTGCTAAAGCGCCTAAAGCTGCTCCCCATACGTATCGGCTTTTATCATTGTCGCCAGTACCTTTTCCGGCTAGCGCACCTAGCACAGCCCCTATTCCCGCGCCCTTCTGAGCATTGTTGGCATTAGAAGCACATCCGCTGATAATCAAACTTGAAAGGGTAATTGCTAGAAGTGTTTTTTTCATTCTGGTCTCCGTTAGTGAAAATACTAAATAATTTTTCAACTTTATTGCCAATAACTTGCATATAAATAATCAACTATGAGGTTAAAAAGCAGAATCTATACCAATGTCATTATAAGTTAGCTTCTTTTTTCAAATGTTGACGTAAATCATACAATTAGAATAATAACTTGAAAAAACTGAAGCTTGGCTGAACAAAATCTTTGGCCTGCTTGAGAATCTTTTACACTGTGATTTGAAATTATGAATAAAATGTTAAGGTTGAATAAGTTGCTCCAAGAATAACAAGCAGCCATAAAAAAACCCGCTTTCGCGGGTTTTCACAAGTTAACAATAACGCATTAATTAAAATCTTAGTTAAGCTTTTCTCTGATACGTGCAGATTTACCTGAACGCTCACGAAGATAATAAAGCTTAGCTCGACGTACCGCACCACGACGTTTAACTTCAATAGAAGAAACTGCAGGGCTGTGTGTTTGAAAAACACGTTCAACGCCTTCGCCGTTAGAGATCTTACGTACAGTGAATGCAGAGTGTAGGCCACGGTTACGCTTAGCGATTACAACGCCTTCGTAAGCCTGAAGACGCTCTTTGTCGCCTTCTTTAACTCGTACTTTAACAACAACTGTGTCACCCGGCCCGAAAGACGGAAGATCAGTTTTTAACTGTTCTTGTTCAATTTTCTTGATGATATCTTGACTGATTTTGCTCATCATATCCTCTCATCCTAGATTAACTGTCATCTTGCTGCGAAAACGATTTTTGAAATGCATCCAATAGTCGTTTTTGCTCCTCAGTCAGAGCTAGGTCATTTAACAATTCAGGGCGTCGTAGCCAGGTTCTCCCTAGCGACTGTTGTAACCGCCACTGCCTGATTTTTTGATGATTTCCACTTAATAACACTTCAGGAACATTACGACCATCTAAACTTTCTGGCCGAGTGTAATGAGGACAATCTAATAAACCGTCAGTGAACGAATCTTGTTCTGCTGACTGTTCATGCCCTAACACACCTGGCACAAATCGCGATATCGCATCCATTAGCACCATCGCTGGAAGTTCTCCACCACTAAGCACATAATCACCAATCGACCATTCTTCGTCGACTTGTGACTGTATGACTCGTTCGTCGATACCTTCATAACGACCGGCTACAAATATCAGACTGTCATTTTCAGACAATGCCTTCACGCCGGCTTGGTCTAACTTCTTTCCCTGAGGTGAAAGGTAAATCACCTTAGTTTGTTTACCCGCTGCTTTCTTGGCAGCGTGTATTGCGTCTGTTAATGGCTGAACCATCATTAGCATGCCAGGACCACCGCCGTAAGGACGGTCATCAACAGTTCGATGTTTGTCGTGAGTAAAATCCCTTGGATTAAAGAATTCTACTGCTAACAACCGGTTTTTCACCGCTCGACCTGTCACTCCTTGTTGTGTAAAACTGTTAAACATCTCTGGAAACAGACTTACCACACCAAACCAACGAAGTTCACAAGAGCTCGGCTCTTGATCTATCATTAGTGGGTTCATTTAAAACCCAGGATCCCAATCAACCTTGATTGTTTTCGCCTGCATATCAACCACTTTAATAACCTGCTCCCGCAAGAATGGCAACATGCGTTCTTTTTGACCAAAAGCATCATTTGAATTGGCTTTTACTAACATCACATCGTTAGCACCAGTTTCAAACAGTTCTTTCACTACACCCAAATCATAACCACTTTCAGTTACCACTTGCATGCCGACTAGGTCTCGCCAGTAATAGTCGTCATCGGCCAGTTCAGGTAGCTGTTCAGCTTTAATGAAAATCTCCAGATTTTTGATACTTTCAGCATCATCCCGAGATTCCACCCCAACCAGTTTCGCGACAACGCCTTTATTGTGCGTTCGCCAGAGGTCAACGATATATTCTTTTTTACCATCGCCCAAAAGCCATGGTGAATAATCAAATACACCCTGTGTTTCATCAGTATAGGTAGTGATTTTAACCCAACCTTTCACACCATAAGGTGCACCGATTTTGCCAATCACTATTGTGTCAGACGCTAGACTCATCTATACCTCAATTTCTGTAGTGCTTACGCAGCTACGACTTTTGCATCTTTTACCAAGCGAGCTACGCGGTCAGACAAAGTTGCACCATGTCCTACCCAATGCTCAACACGCTCAAGATCTAAACGCAGACGTTCTGCTCGACCTTGTGCAGTTGGGTTGAAAAAGCCAATGTTCTCAATGAACTTGCCGTTACGTGCACGACGACTGTCTGCAACCACTACTTGATAAAATGGACGCTTTTTAGCGCCACCACGCTGTAAACGAATAGTAACCATATAAATGCCTCAAACTCGTAATAGCGTTACTGTTAACTTGTTTGCCCTGCTCTTTAATGTCAAAGACACCGAAAATCAAGGCCGCCGAATTATACTGATATGGCTTAGGAATGCAACTAAGAAAGGCTTAAAAATGCTAATATTTAAACAATTAACCGTGAATATTAAAAACTGTCAGAATAAACATGAAATAAGAGTGATTAAAACGCAGTTTAATTAGCCTCGGAAAACACGTCTAACCCAAGCTCTTGCCAGCGCTGTTTAAACTCAGTTCGCTCTATTTCAAGTAATTGTTCATACGTATTCATCTTTTCTTGATAAGCAGATGTCTGGGTAATTTGGTAACGACTAGGCAAATACTTTAAATTTTCCATCAAATAATAATCCTTCACCTCGACAGTTTCTAATAACTCATTGGCCAGGCTATTTCCCCCTGTTCTGCCAACAAAATGGCATAATAGGCGTCTCTGGTGGTGGAATAAAAGTTGAGTTTACCCCATGCAGTGAAAACCCTATGCAGTTGAGCATCAATCTGTTTGGCATCTTCAACTAAACCACTGATCCGAAAACTATTGGTAATACCGATTAAATTTAACATGAAATAGTAACTCCTCCTTTTTAAGTAATCTTCAGCAGCACCATAACAATATAAGAGGAAATCTGTTACGCGGTGCTCAATTGTACAAACAATAGAAGTAGATTCAATCTGCAGACAGGATGCCAACTAAAGCGAAAAAAATTAACATTGCTGTTCTGCAAAAACCAGCAATAGACGTGACCTCATCTTATGTATTTATTCCGTTGTGGATTAAATTGCTATTTGAGACGAAATTTAGTCGTAATACCAGAATACAATTTGCCGAATAAATTAGTGGTGAAAATGGTTAAACTTAGGTGTTTTGACTCTAAGCAGCTAAAAAACTACAGATGGAGGTTCCCCCCCATCTTTTAATAATTTAGCTAATTTTGTACATCAACACAGTTAGCTAACAACCCCTTTTATTGCGACTCATTACAAATAACATACCCGTCACGAATAAAAACCAAGTTGCCGGCTCAGGCATTACGGTTAATTGGCCGCGCAATTCACCGCCATTAAAGTTTTGAGTATGTAAGTTAATGTAGACATTACCAGCCATGAGTTGCTCAGCTAGAGCATCGGTAAGCGGGTTGGTGACATCATCGAAACGCCAGCCGCCCATAATTGAGCCTGAGGTTGTCCCGAGAAAAGTAAAAGTGTCAGTGTCAAAGAGGTGAATCACTCCTCCATTTGCCCCCAGAGGTGCGTTGTGAAAATGTCCACCACCAGCTATATCAATAATTGGCGAGCTTAAATCCATATAATCTATTTGATAGTTAAATACATAGGAACCTGACATTCCACTAAGCTCCCCCATCGCCATGCCAGAGGCTGTGGTTACAATGGATGGAACTTCCTGCTCCCCTTCCAAGGTTGCTGAAAACATGAAACTAGCATTGGCTAAATAAGAGAAAGTAGAAAGAAGTAGCACGTAAGAGATCTTTATCATGAATTTAATTTTCATAATATTATCCTGGGTTAAATGGTGATTAAAAAACAAGCAATTAATCAGCCAATTTTTTTTACCTTCGTTATTAGTAGGTTGCAAATCATCAATTGGCAAAGTGTTAAAAAGGGTGACAGTTTTAAGGTTTGTTAGACCGCTAAACGAAGCAAAATGTAAACGGGGATTTAAAGCATCAAACAGTATTTTTCGGTGAAAAAAGGCTAGATATGAAATTAGCGCGAAATGAATATTTAACAGCTGTGATAAGAGTTAATTGTTATTGCTGATATTCACACAGATTGCTGGAGGATATTCCTCCAGCTTAAAAACGAAAGGTAATTAACGCTTGGGTGGGAACATTCCGCCCATACCGCCAGGACCAGGTCCCCCCATTCCACCACCTGGTGGCATCATGCCCTTCATGCTACGCATCATTTTTTTCATGCCGCCACCGTACATTTTTTTCATCATCTTTTGCATTTGCATAAACTGCTTGAGCAAGCGATTGACGTCTTGAATTTGCGTTCCAGAGCCTTGGGCTATGCGACGTTTACGTGATCCTTTAATAATATCCGGACGCTGACGTTCACCAGGAGTCATGGAATTAATAATGGCTTCCATTTGCGTGAACTGCTTGTCGTTGGCTTTTTCTTTCATTTGCGCAGTCATGTTACCCATGCCAGGCAATTTATCCATCATGCCCATCATGCCACCCATGTTGCGCATTTGTTCTAACTGCTCTTTAAAATCTTGCAGATCGAAGCCTTTTCCTTTTTGAACCTTCTTGGCCAGTTTTTGCGCTTTGTCTTTGTCAACTTTGCGCTCAACTTCTTCAATAAGGCTCAGTACATCCCCCATCCCTAATATGCGAGAAGCAATTCGCTCAGGGTGGAAAGGTTCTAAGGCATCGAGCTTTTCGCCCATACCAATAAATTTAATTGGTTTACCGGTAATATGACGAACCGATAATGCTGCACCACCTCGAGCATCACCATCAGCCTTGGTCAGAATCACCCCGGTTAACGGTAACGCTTCATTAAAAGCTTTAGCCGTATTGGCGGCATCTTGTCCCGTCATGGCGTCTACCACAAACAAGGTTTCGACTGGTTTTACCGCTTCGTGGAGGTTTTTGATTTCCCCCATCATTTCATTATCAACGTGTAAGCGACCCGCGGTATCGACAATCAATACATCAAAAAATTGCTTTTTAGCGTGATCAATTGCGGCATTGGCAATATCGATAGGACGTTGCAGTGAACTGGATGGGAAAAAGCCCACATCTAAATCTTCGGCAAGGGTTTGCAGTTGCTTAATCGCCGCTGGACGGTAAACATCGGCACTGACCACCAAGACTTTTTTCTTTTCACGTTCTTTTAGGTATTTTGCAAGCTTACCGACACTGGTGGTTTTACCCGCACCTTGAAGACCGGCCATCAAAATAACCGCTGGAGGCTGCGCCGCTAGATTGAGGCTTTCGTTAGCGGCCCCCATAACTGATTCAAGTTCAGATTGGACAATTTTGATGAAAACCTGTCCAGGCTTAAGACTTTTAGTAACCTCAGTACCCACTGCGCGCTCTTTAACCTGCGCAACAAAATCACGCACTACGGGTAAAGCTACGTCAGCTTCAAGTAAAGCCATTCTGACTTCACGCAAAGTTTCTTTGATATTATCTTCGGTTAATCGGCCTTTACCGCTAATGTCTCTAAGCGTTTTACCTAAACGTTCTGTGAGGTTCTCAAACATAATTCTATTATTTCCTATTTCTGATAGTCAGGATTATACCTAATGTATTTGAATATAAGAACCTTACTATTAAGAAGATTTATTTGGGCTGATCTAATATATACGGTAAACTTATCCCGTTTTCTAACTCTAACTGTTTGAATTACTACTACTTACCATAGGGCTTTTAAAAGTGTTAATACAAATTGTCTGCATCGTTTTTTATCTGTTCGCCGCAGGCTGGGTAACCTCTCGCTTATTTCATCACCAAGGTCCGAACCCTAAACTGATGATAATACCGGCTTTTTTAGCCTTAACAACGCATCTATATCTGTTAATTGAAGCCCTCAATCAAGCTCCAGGTGCGAATATGAGCATGCTCAATGTTGCGTCATTAATTGCTTGGTTAGTAACAGTAACTATGACGGTCGCATCATTTGCTTTGGCTACCGCGATTTTAATGCCTGTTGTATTCGGTTTTTCTGCCCTAATAGTATTGCTTGGTGCGTTGATCCCAGAAGTACATATCATGCAAATTCAACTGCAACCGGACTTGGTGATTCATATTACCTTGGCTCTTCTGGCTTATGGCTGTCTAATTATTGCGGTTTTATATGCCCTTCAATTGGCTTATATAAATGAACGTCTAAAACAGAAAAAAACATCTCTTTTGCATTCTTCGCTACCTCCTTTGATGACAGTTGAGACAATATTTTTTAAATTATTGTTAGCTGGAACCATACTTTTGACCTTATCATTGATCAGCGGTTTCGTATTTCTTGATAATATGTGGGCAAAAGAACAAGCGCATAAAACCATATTGTCAGTAATCGCGTGGATAATATTTTCAGTTACTGCAATAGGTCATCACAAGTGGGGATGGCGCGGAAAACCGGTTATATCGGCAACCTTAGTTGGCGCATTCTTACTCACATTGGCTTATTTTGGTAGTCGTTTTGTGAAAGAAGTTATACTTGGCTCGTGAAGTATTTAAATATTCAGCTTGAATACTGATGAAGATAAACATACATTCATACCTGAACCTTAATATAGGAACAATTTAGTTGGACGACATCTCGACGAGTACGTTAATAACTCTGCTCGGCATTCTGATATTTCTTTCTGCATATTTCTCAAGTTCTGAAACAGGAATGATGTCTATTAACCGATATCGCCTGAAACACCTTGAAAATGAAGGCCACAAAGGTGCGCTTCGTGTAACCAAGTTACTATCGCGACCGGATAGATTAATTGGCCTGATCCTGATTGGCAATAACCTAGTTAATATTGCTGCTGCATCTGTAGCAACCATTTTATGCTTGCGTTTGTTCGGTGATGTTTGGGGTTTAGCCATCGCCAACTTCGGTTTAACCTTTGTGATTCTGATTTTTGCTGAAGTCACACCAAAAACCGTGGCCGCTCTGTATCCTGAGAAAATTGCCTTCCCTAGTTCGATTATTCTATTACCCCTAATGTTCCTGTTATATCCCTTGGTATACCTTATCAACGGAATTTGTAATGGATTATTAATGTTGTTGCGGGTTAATCCGGTCAACAATGATGGTAAAAATTTAAGTCGAGAAGAGCTACGCACAGTTGTGCATGAAGCCGGTGCCTTGATCCCTCAGAAGCACCAAGAAATGCTAGTCGGTATTTTAGATTTAGAAAAAGTTACCGCTGAAGACATTATGATCCCACGTAGTGAAATTGTATCGATTGATATTAATGACGAATGGAAGGATATTCAGCGCCAATTAGTCAACGCACAACACACTCGTGTGCTGTTGTATCGAGACAGTATTGACGATGCAGTTGGCTTTGTTCACATGCGTGACGCATTAAGATTGTTGTCTAAAGATCAATTTACAAAGGCGAGCCTGTTGCGTGCAGTGCGAGAAATTTACTTCACTCCAGAATCAACACCTCTGCACACCTTAATGTATCAATTTCAAGCGGCCAAAGAACGAATTGGTTTAGTCGTTGATGAATACGGCGATATACAAGGCTTAGTCACACTTGAAGATATCCTAGAAGAAATTATTGGTGATTTCACCACTAGTATTGCGCCAGATCATTCCAAAGAAGCAAATATTCAACAAGATGGCAGTGTCTTGGTTGATGGCAGTGCTAACCTTAGAGAATTGAATAAAGAAATGGATTGGCATTTTCCGACCGAAGGTCCAAAAACACTAAATGGACTTATATTAGAGCACTTAGAAGACATTCCAGACGCAAACATCAGTGTTCGTCTTTATGGTTATCCTATAGAGGTTATTGAAATTAAAGATAACATGGTGAAAACCGTGAGAGTATTACCAGCTTATTACAGCATGCCACCTGAAGAAGACACGAATTAACCGTAAATTTTCCTAGCGCGTAAAATTACTTTCCGTATTAAGATTGTTTTTGTGCACGCTTGAGTAGGATGGCTTGCTTCATTTTCTCTACGTTTTCGTTAAGTTTTGCTAAGCGCACGTAAATATTCTCCAACTCATCATCATGAGTTAGTTGCGATTGTTCCACGTGCTGCTGCAATGCCTGCTGTAAGTAAGCAGGTAAACTTTTACTAGACATAGGCCTCCCCTCAGATTTTTATCGGAATAAAACGCAAAAACTGTAGGATATTGAAGCGGAATTTAGCAGATATATTATTTAGGGGTGTATGTTTTAACGATGTGACCTTTCGACTCTTCAACATTATAGTCAATACAAACAATTGTACCGGTAGAAAACATTCTCAATTCATCTATTTCACACATCTCATCAACCAGATAACTGACAAATGGCATATGGCTAACTAAAAGCAATCCAGTAACATTTGGGTGTTGTTCAGCAAATTGGTCAATAGAATAATGTAATGCCTGACAATTGCCGCTAGGCACTAAATCTGAATTAGAGCGTATATCAACAATCTTTGTCGCAAGGTTTACTTGCTGAAATGTTTGTTGCGCCCTTACAAATGGGCTCACCATGGCGTGGCTTAGTGGTACCTTTGACTCTTCTGCAAACGATTGCAGCCAATTCCCACTTTGCTTAGCCTGAGAAATACCATAGTCATTTAACGGTCTTAATTGATCATTTTGCAAAGATGGTTTGGCTTCACCATGGCGCATCACAAAAATGTACATAATTGGTCCATATTACGAGAGCTTTCAACACAAACTATTGTGCAGATTGTTATGAATATCAATATTGCCTGAATTCAATTTCATATAGTAGAGTCGAAATGCAATAAAAACGATATGTTTTAGAGGTTTATTTTTTAATTTAGACAAAATAGCTGTTAAGGGTAAGTTAACTACTCATTTATTGAGATTTAAAGTCGATATGAATAATTAAGCACGAAAAATAAACAGGTTCAATTCGTTTCTACTTTTTCATTTTTCCAATTCGTCATTTTTTAATAAACAAATTCAGCCAGTTTATTTAAAAAAATTTTTATTGAGTTATGCTTGTTATCAAACTTCCAAGAAGGTGATCTAGTTGCAGCTAAGTATAAACGACAAACGGGCCTATCTACAGGTTACACTTGCCAATGGCCTGCGAGTATTATTAGTGAATGATGCTGATTGTCGAAAATCTGCAGCAGCAGTGTGCGTTCAAGCCGGACATTTTGATGATCCGGCTGATATTCATGGCCTAGCCCATTTACTTGAACATATGCTATTTAATGGCAGTGAGATGTTTCAAGATGCAGACAACTTAGATAAATTCCTTTCGCCCCATAGCGGCAGTGTTAACGCTTATACCGGCACGGAATTTTCGAATTACCATTTCGATGTATCACATACATATTTGCCAGAGGGGCTGCAGCGGTTTGCTGACATGCTGTTTAACCCGCTATTTAGCAAAAAGGCAATCGACAAAGAAATAAAAGCCATTGATGCTGAGTTCAACTTAAAAATACATGACGATTTGCGACGCCTCTACCAAGTACACAAAGAAACATGCAATCCAAATCACCCATTTAGTAAATTTTCAGTGGGTAACGGAGAAACGTTCTGCGCGCACTCCATAGAAAAAATTCAAAGTGCGCTAATTGAGCTGCATAAAAAGCACTATATACCCAACAATATGACCTTATGTGTTGTCAGTAACATGTCTTTAGAAGAACAACAAAAATGTGTAGAAGACAGGTTTGGCACAATCAAATCTGGTAGTGATTTTGAGCGCCCCACGCCACCACCTTTGTATTTGCCAAACCAGTTGGGTGTCAAAATAAGTATTAAACCGATCAAAGATGCGCGCCGCTTAATAATTAGTTTCGCATTACCAGACATGCAACATTATTGTGATTCAAAACCACTGGAATTTATTAGTCATTTATTAGGGGATGAGGGTAAAGGTAGTCTACTGACGCATTATAAGCGCATGAATTGGGCGACTAACCTAAGTGCTGGAGGCGGCATCAATGGAACTGGCTTCAAAGATTTTAATGTCAATTTACAACTTACTGAAGTCGGCAAAGACAATATTTCAGAAGTGCTAAATAGTCTATTTTATTACCTCAAGCTCATTCGCAATAATGCACTTGACGAATGGCGCATTAAAGAGAAAGCCATTTTAGGAAAATTGGCTTTTGACCACATCGAAAATGCAAAACCCTTAGATGACGCAATACAATTTTCCAATTTAATGTTTCACTACCCTGAAGCCGATATTTTAACAGGTGATTATTTAATTACCGATTTTTCAGTGCAACCAATTGAGACTTGCTTAACTTTCATGAGTCCAGAGAATATGCGCTTGAAGTTAATCAGTAAAGACGTGCAAACAAACAAAGTTGCACGTTGGTACGAAACCCCTTATGCGATTGAATCTATAGATGGGAATTTATTAAAAGCACTGTCGACACCTAGCGACCTCGATGACGTTCATTTGCCTCCCCCCAATCCATACATAACAGAATCCTGTGAACTGGTAGACGTGGATGACAAATATCTCTTACCTAGCAAAATTTTGCATGAGCAAAACTTACAGGTATGGTTTGCGCAGGATTCACTGTTTAGTCAACCCAAAGGAGATTGCTTTATTTCGTTTGATTGCGAGGCAGTTACCCAAGGGGCCAAAATTTCGGCCTACAAGCGTTTATGGGTTGCATTGATGGTGGAGCATTTAAACGACCAATTTTACCATGCCGGTGTTGCTGGGTTGCATTATCATTTGTATGCGCATCAAGGTGGTTTTTCTATTCACACAAATGGTTTTTCGCACAACCAACTTGAACTCAGTATAAATATTTTAAATCAAGTGATGGCCGACGTTGATCTAAAACCGCTGTTTGAACAGGTAAAACACAAACAACTTCAAAACTTACAAAATTCACTATTAAATAAACCGATTAACCGTTTGTTTTCGCGGCTTTCAGGCTTAATTCAGCGCTTTACTTATGCGCCACTAGAATTATTACCACTGGTTGAAAATGCCACAATAGAAGATATCTACTGGCTCAAAGAGCAATTATTTAAAAATTACTCGGTTGAGGCGTTTGTGTTTGGCAATTGGACAATGCAACAATCTAAGCAGTTTGCAAGTAGATTGAAAGATATGCCTAAACCTAGTCAAACGGGAAGTCAAATAAAGCGTGAAGTAGTTGATTTAAAGCATACTATTCACTATAAAAATCAGGTAATGAGTCAACACCCAGATTCTGCAGTAGTGCTTTATTTACAAACACCTACAGCCTCAATTAAAGATGTTGCGTTAACCATTTTAGTGGAACAGCTATTGGCCTCACCCTTTTTTCATGAAATTCGAAATGAAAAACAATTAGGTTACTTGGTTGGCAGTGGTTATTTACCCCTTAATCAACACCCCGGCATGGTTTTTTATGCACAATCACCTAATTTCAGCGCGAAACAAATTTTGATTGAAATACAGAGTTTCCTTGCACAAATCACTGCAAGCATAGATGACTATGAAGAAGTTTGGTCGCACGTTAGAACCAGCGTGTCTAAACAGTTGCAAGGTAATGACACCAATCTAACCGCTAAAGCACAAAGGTTATGGCTTGCCATTGGTAACCAAGACCTTGAGTTTAATTTACAGACAGCAATAGCAAAAGCCCTTTTTTCATTAACCTTTGACGACATCAAGACCTTCTGTCAACTACTGATAGCGCCTGCAAATGTTGGGACCCTCGTACTATATTGTTGTGGAGATAAAAATAAGCCGGAAGATATTCCAGCAGATGGCAAAGAGATCGATGATTTAACGGCGTTTAAACATCAAGCAAGTTACATTATCTAAATTTTGAGGTTGCGCAAAGTGACATGGCGCTTAACTACCATCACTTCCAATTTGCATGTTCCTGACTTTTTAAACCAGTATTTTAGAACGGTTTTTAAACGAAAATGTAAATATTTGTTATTTAAACGGTAAAGAAGTCACTCAGAACTTGTACAGTGCACTTAAATTGGGCATATTAGCTACCTTAGTTCGTCACATTGTCATTGCTTTTTATGAAAATAATAATAATAAAAAAACAAAATGCATTTGAGATAGGTGAAACATCGATTTGAGACGATTATTTCAGTCTACTGGGCTAATCGCATTAATCATGCTTTTGTCCTTATCCTATTCTAAATCCTACGCCAATGTAGCAGATATTCAGCTTCGTAATTTCTCGGTGCAACAAGGCCTGTCTCAAAGAACCGTTTTAGATATTATTGAAGATAAAGATGGATACATTTGGTTCGCCACAGTCGATGGCTTGAACCGTTTTGACGGCACAGATTTCAAACAATATACCCCTAAATTACCAGACGAAAAACAGTTTCCCATTGAAGTGATTCGAAAATTATTTATCGATTCCAACAATAACCTATGGTTTTCAAGTATGGGGGCAATTGCCAGGTACCTACCGGAAAAAGATGATTTCCAAGTGTATGGCCGAAAGAACTCTAATTTAAAATCCAATATATTTTGGGCTATTGGTGAAACCAAACAAGGTAAATTACTTTTTTCAGGTGAAACATCACTTTACGAATATAACCCAGAATTAGATGACTTTACTGTCGTTGAATTTAGTAACGGTGCTAAATTAAATGACTCAGTAAGAACTATTTACGCTGAAGACGATATTATTTGGTTAGGTACTGAAAAAAGCGGCATTTATGCTATCGACCCAAAAACTAACTATTTATACAATTTACAAGAGAAAAACCCCTGGAATATTCAGTTAAATGCGAAAACCCTGTTTGATATAGTAAAAATTGATAACCAGTATTGGTTAGGTACTTCGGTTGGCGCTATTGTTTTATCAGAAGATTACCAGATAGAGTTACAACTGGATGCCTTGCGAAATGATCAACTGAAAATTATTAACAACACTGTTCGTACCATAGTACAAAGCGATGATGGCAACGTTTGGTTAGGTACCACAGATGGTATCAGTATTTATGATAGTAGAGAGCAGTCAGTATTTTCCATTGACCGAGATAATGGGAAATACATAGGGTTAATTAACACAATCATTATTAAAGCTTATAAAAGTAGTAATAATTCAATTTGGTTTGGTACACATGCGGCAGGTCTTTTCCAATATCATAAATTGTTTTCCGCGATTAAACATTTCAAAATAGTTAATGATAATTTGCCGGGCATTAGTAATAGTGTCTGGGGGTTTGCAGATAACGGTGATAAAACTATATGGATAGCTCCGTTAAGTGGAGGAGTCAGTCTATATAATATCCAAACAGGTGAATTTAGACGCTTTTTGCAAGAATCCACTACTCTCGTCTGGGATGTGGAGGTTGATGCAGAAAAACGCTTGTGGCTGGCCACTGATACCGGTATTCATGTTTATGAATTCAAAGATGACAATTTAAATCATGTAAAAACGTTATTTTCAGGAACACCGATAACCGAATTAGAGCCGATGCAAGAGCAGTTCTGGGTAAAAGACATTAAGGAGCATTCTTTTTTAGTCGATGCTAAAGACCTAGCCAAAACACCAACAGAAATATCTTATAAAGGCTTGAATAGTGGAGTGATAGCCCAACTGCTTTTAGATAGCCAAAACAATATATGGCTAAAAACTGATGCAGGCATTGTTGTTACCGATCAAAACTACGCAAACTCTACTCGTATCTTATTACAAAACAATTTAGACGAAGATCAACCCGTGGTTTATAACGTTCATGAAACGGCTGATGCGTTTTGGGCGTCCACAGGAAAACACGGAATTTTCAAACTTGATAAAAAAACATATGCCCCGATAGAACAGATCCACCCCCGTGGATATAACGTGAGAGGCATTGTCGTAAATTCCGTACTAGATACCCAAAATCAAACATCGGTATGGCAATGTAGTCAATCAGAAATTTGGCAAATTTCATTGGAAACAGGTGAGATATTACAGTTAATTCCTCGACAAACTTTGGATTACAATGATTTGAACCAAGGCGCCACCTTGATGACAGCAGAAGGTATGTTGTTTTTTGGTGGCACAGATGGCTTCCATGTTTTTAATCCCCAAAAACTCACAGATTTAACGCTGGGAAATAGCGGAACAGCATCCCCCTTACCAACTTTAAGTCCGCCCAAAATCACTGAATTATGGATTCACAATAAACCTGTAGCTATCGGTGTTGAAGGCTCGCCATTAACTAAACCCTTGAGTTTAACTAGTTCTATCTCTTTGTCTTACGAAAACATTCCATTTACTTTGTATTTCGATCATATTAATTCGTTGTATCAAAATGAGTTGAACTATCGTTATCGATTACTGGGTTGGCGAGATACCTGGATTGAAACCGGCAATAATGGAAGGTTTGCTTCCTTTTCCATTGAAACCTATGGAAACCATGTTTTTGAAGTCCAAGGACGTATTGGTGATGGGCCTTGGTCCAAGACCGCAAGACTTAACATAATGATTTCACCGCCGCTTTGGCTAGATACACCAGCCATGGCGTTGTATGGATTGTCCGCCATTCTTGTATTATTGCTGATGTTACGGCAATACAGGCGTAAACTGGCGGTACAAAATGCCATTAAAGAAAGTGAAGAACGTCTAAAGCTTACCCTTTGGAGCAGTGGAGATGAACTCTGGGATTGGGATGTTTACCGAGGGCAGGTATATCGTGCCAATACATGGGGAACGATGGATTTTCCGCAAGACGACATTCGTTCGAACAGTTCCTATCAAGCCAATATCCATCCCAATGATATGTTACGGGTTCAAGAAGCGCTAAAGACCCACATCGATAAAAAATCGGACTATTTCCAAGTTACCTATCGAGCTCGCACATTTAAAGGTGATTGGGTTTGGATTTTAGATAGAGGGATGATTGTCAAGCGGGATAATAATGATCAGCCGATTAGGATGACTGGTACCCTTAAGAATATCAGTCATTTAAAACAAGCCGAAGAACAGCTTAAACTTTACGAACGTTCAATTGAAACCATTTCTGACGGTGTGTTTATTGCCGATACAACCTTCCGCTTTATTTCAGTTAATCAGTCTTATTGTAATTACACCGGTGAAACCCGTGAGCAGGGTTTAGCTAGCTATCTTAAATTCAATCAATACCCGGAAGCTTTCACCGAGGAAGTGAAAAAAGCACTGCGTCAAAAAGGCAATTGGAATGGCGAAGTTGAATCTAGACGCGCCAATGGCGAACGCTATGAAATGGAATTGAATGTCGATGCGATCCATGGAGAAGATGGCAAAACAACTCATTATGTGGGTGTATTTTCGGATATCACTTCTCGTAAAAGCACCGAAAAAGAATTGTTGAAATTGGCCAATACTGATCCACTAACAGAAATGCCCAATCGATCTTTTTTCCAAGCTAGCCATCACAACCTAGTGCGTAAAGATGTGCCCCATGCGTTAGTGTGTTTAGACATGGACAACTTCAAAAAAATCAATGACTCTTTAGGCCACCAAACTGGTGATATTTTGATCAAGCAAATTGGTAAAAGGCTGCAAAAAATTACCGGCACCAATGCAACATGTTACCGCTTAGGCGGCGATGAATTTAGTATTCTAGTCGACCGCGAAGAAGATATGCAGCGCATTAACCATTATGCCCAGCGTATTTTAGATCAGATGGCCCACCCGTTTTTGATTAACAAACAAGAATTTGTTTTAGGGGCAAGTGTTGGTATCGCTTTCTATCCTGAAGATGGTACTTCAACTCAAGAGCTGTTAAAAAATTCTGATACTGCGATGTATTTTGCCAAAAATGCTGGCGGCAACAAATACCAATTCTTTAGCGGTGAAATGAACCAAAATGCAGTTCGCCAATTACAAATCGAAAACCTTATCCGCTATGGTTTGAAAGATGACTTGTTCACTGTTTTCTATCAACCTAAAGTTGATATCGCCACCGGCAGACTTGTAAGCATGGAAGCCTTAGTACGTTTTGAACACCCCGACAAAGGTATTGTCAGCCCAGCACAATTTATTCCCTTAGCAGAAGAAACGGGTCAAATCATTGACATTGGCGAGCAAGTACTTCGCAAAGCCTGTGAAGATACTAAACGTTGGGTTTCACAAGGGTTATTCACTGGGCGTGTAGCAGTGAATATCTCGGCTCGGCAATTTGAATTGCCGGATCTTGATGATCGTATTTCCCGTATACTACAAAAAGTAGGCTTATCACCGCTCCATTTAGAGTGTGAGATAACGGAAGGCACGCTAATGCAAAATCCAGAGCAAGCCTTGCAAATGATGCAAAGATTGCGTGAGAAGGGCATACACCTCGCGTTAGACGACTTTGGCACCGGCTATTCATCTTTAGCCTATTTGAAGAAGTTCCCGCTCAATACGCTGAAAATAGATAAAGCTTTTATTGATGACATCGCTATTAGTAGCGTAGACAAACATATGACCGCAGCAATAATTAATATTGCCCACAATCTAGGGTTAAAAGTAGTTGCTGAGGGCGTAGAACAAGAGAAACAGCTCGAAATTCTGAGCCTTTATGATTGTGAAATGTTGCAGGGCTACTTATATAGTAAACCCTTAAATGCCAAAAAGTTTGAAAAACTGTTGGCCGAAAATGTCCACATTAGCCAATTAATCGGCACGAATTAACCTACACTCCGGTTAATTCGTTATCTTCTAGGTATCACCAACCCGCTCGCTTGCTGACTAACAGTCAAAATTCCAACGCCAGAATATCGACTTTTGATATTAGTTGTGGAATTGACGTCCAATGATGAACTCTTAATTTTTAAAAAATCCTGCAAAAACAACAAAAATCCCAAACCATTGAATTATAGGGTTAATTTATCTGAATGTGAGGATTTCAACGCTCTAATCGGTAAAATATTTCAGCAAAAGTTAAAGTTGGCATATTCCTCGCAGATATATAAATGATTGACAAAAAATTGTCAGTTATAAAATTAAAATAATACAGAAGTATCAAAGAGGAACCGAAAGATGTTAAAAGCTTATGCTGTAGCACTAATGCTAACTACGACACCTACAAGCGCAAACTTAGATGGTGCCAATATAACCGAACAGCAAAAAACTGTATCGACTAGTTCAGACAAAGTCCTTAAGCCTGGTGGCGGTATTGGATTCGACACTAACAAGGTTCTTAAGCCTGGTGGCGGTATCGGATTCGATAATAATAAGGTTCTTAAGCCTGGTGGCGGTATTGGTTTTTAAGTGCTAATGCATTGGATTTTAGAATATGACAAGGACAGTATTTGAAAAAAGAGAGGTTATCCTCTCTTTTTTTTATGCCCTACACTCTTAGCAGAGAATTATTAAAACCACGAGATTGACGCAAAGCGACTCGTTGAGAAATTGAAAACATTGGTAAGATCATGGGACCAAACATAAGCCCTGCTAACGCCCACTTTTTCGCTGGTAACGCACTTTTGAAAGCTTCAACATAGTAATATACGCTAAACACTAAACAACTTATTATCGCTAAAATCATTTTCGCCCGCCTATGCATAGTTTCAATCGCGCAAATTATACTCAAGCAAACTTACAAAACTAGTAGTTTTAGAGGTTTCAACTAAAAAAGCCGAGCAAAGCCCGACTTTTAACAATTTAATTACAAAAACAAACCCTTTAAGTAGACAATTCATTTACCAGTAATTTACATTCCATCAATAGATTCAGCAGCTCAATAGAAGGTTTCATCATTATCCGCCATCTCAACCAGTTTGGTTGCTGGAAGATATCTATCACCGAATTTACTGCTGTAATATTGTAAACGCTCGACAACAAATTTTGCGCCAAGCTTATCCATGTAATGGAAAGGACCACCAAGAAATGGCGGAAAACCAATACCAAAAATAGCGCCAATGTCACCATCTCGTGGATTAC
The DNA here is from genome assembly GCF_030548145.1 of Aliiglaciecola sp. 2_MG-2023. Taxonomy (NCBI): domain Bacteria; kingdom Pseudomonadati; phylum Pseudomonadota; class Gammaproteobacteria; order Alteromonadales; family Alteromonadaceae; genus Aliiglaciecola; species Aliiglaciecola sp. 2_MG-2023. The sequence continues at coordinate 392,974 of NZ_JAUORY010000001.1, read as the reverse complement.
GAATCACACCTTCATGCAAACACATTGCCGCTTCATTTAGCATTAACATTACGCAACGTTCAGATATTTCAACTCCGCTCATGCGTTGTTCTGGTTTTATGCCCAAAAGCTCATAAACACTTTCATCAACTTCTTTTCCTGAATTCTTTCCGGAATAAGCGTAAAAACCACGTTTGTTCTTTTTGCCTTTACGATCATCAGCAAGCACCTTATCGAATGCATCTGCTGACTTAAATCGGTCACCAAATTGAGCCATTAAAATAGGTATTATTTTCGTGCCTACATCTATACCAACTTCATCTAACAACTTAACAGGCCCCACTGGGAAACCGAATTTAACTAAGGATTTATCAATATGCTCAATTGGCTCACCGGATAAGAGTATATTTGCCGCTTCATTCATATAAGGAGCTAGAATACGGTTGACGTAAAAGCCAGCTCCATCTTTAACCACAATAGGTGTTTTACCCTGTTTACGAGCCAGCTCCACCGTAGTTGAAATGGTTTTATCTGAGGTTTTATCATGGGCAATAACTTCAGCAAGCGGCATCTTGTCTACCGGTGAAAAGTAATGCAATCCAATAACTTGTTCTGGTCGAGCAGCCTTTTCAGCTATTTGAGCAATGGGAATTGACGATGTGTTAGAGGCAAATATCGTATTTTCATTACAATTCGCCTCTACATCACAGACCATGGACTGTTTTAACGCTAAGTCTTCAAAAACGGCCTCAATCACCACATCGGTATCTTTAAATCCTGCGTAATCAACACTCCCAGTCAATAAAGACATTTGCTGCTGCATTTCAGACTTTCGCATAAACCGGCGTTTAACCTTTTTATTTAAAAGATCAAAGGAGTATTTCATCGCATTAGCGACTCCCTCAGACCGGATATCTTTAATTCTGGCGGGTAACCCTGCTTTAGTAGCGGTAACAAACGCGATACCACCGCCCATCAATCCACCACCTAAGATACCCACTTTTTTCAACTGTCCAGGCTCAACACCGCTAACACCTGTTTCTTTTTTCATTTCCGTAGTTGCGAAAAAGATATTACGCAGTTGTTCAGATTCAGGGGTCATAACCAGATAAGCAAAGTTCTTAGCTTCTACCGCCATCCCTTCCTGTATGCCTTTATCAAAGCCTGTTTCAATACAATCAATAATTAATTCAGGAGCGGGATAATTGCCCTTAGTTTTACTTATGGTTTGTTTTCTTGCTTGTTTGAAAAGAGTATTGCGTCCAATTGACGTTTTTTCTAAGAATTGGCTCGCTAAATTCATTTTAACGGGTGTGCGTTGCGGTTTTGACTTCAACGCCATTTCTGTGGCCACCTCGAGCAGAATCGAACGTGGAACCATATCATCAACAATACCGTATTTTAGTCCTTGCTTAGCTCGTACTGCAGCACCAGTGAGCATCATTTTCATCGCTTGCTGGATACCAATTAATCGCGGCAAACGTTGCGTGCCGCCGCTTCCTGGAAGCAACCCAAGTTGCACCTCAGGCAAGCCCATTTGGGTTATTTTATCGTCAGTACATACTCTTGAATGACAAGCTAAGGCCAACTCAAGACCGCCACCTAGTGCCGGACCATGAATTGCAGCGACAAAATGCACTCGCATGTCTTCTATACGCTGAAAGATTTGTTGTCCGCCTGTGGCAATCGTCTCGACATCCTGAGCAGTCTCACAAGAGGCTAACATACTAATATCAGCACCCGCTATAAAGGAGTTTTCTTTGCCACTGACAACCACCACCCCCTTAATTTTACTATTGCTTTCGATTTCATCTAGCATTACTGAAATTTGATCTGCAAATTCCATTTTTAGCGTGTTCATCGACTCGCCAGGCACATCAATAGTTAATATAGCAACGCCATTGTCTTGTAGATCTAGAGTAAAGGCGCTATTTTGCTGAGATACTTTAGTCTCTTCAGATACTTGGCCCGCTTGAGTTAGTTCAGTTTCTTTATTCGCATTATCCACGTAATTCCCCTTACTCTGTTTCAACAATCATTGCAGCACCAAGGCCACCTGCAGCACACGCAGTCACTAAACCTGCACCACCGCCTTTGCGGTTAAGATCATTTAGCATTTGAGTGATCATCCGCGTACCGGTTGCTGCAAATGGGTGTCCGTAAGCAATTGAACTTCCCATTTGATTGAACTTGTCCATATCTATTTCACCAGTGGCTTTACTTCGCCCTAGCTTTTCTTGTGCAAATTTGTCGCTTGCAAACATTTTGATATTTGCCAGTGTTTGCGCAGCGAACGCTTCATGCATTTCTATTAATGTTAGGTCGTTTAAGGTCATCCCTGCTCTGTCCAATGCAATTGGTGACGCATAAGATGGTCCCATCAACATATCTTCCCAAACGTCTATGGCAGCAAACGCATAACTACGAATGTACCCTAACGGTTTATAGCCTAATTCTTTTGCGCGGCTTTCCGTCATCATCACGATTGCAGATGCGCCATCGGTTAATGGTGTTGCATTGGCAGCGGTTACTGTACCGTGTTTTTTATCAAAAACAGGGCGAAGCTTGGCATAGCCTTCTAACGTTGAATCGAAGCGCACATTGTTATCTTTTTCCAATGCCCCTTTGTATGGTTCGGCGTAAGCTGTCATGACTTCATCGTCTAAAAAGCCTTCATTCCAGCTCTTAGCTGCCAAGGAATGAGAACGATGAGCTAAGGCATCTTGTTCCTGTCGTGAAATGTTATGGGTTTTAGCCATTTGCTCGGCTGTCTGTCCCATTGATAAACCAGTGGAATATTCAGCTACTGCGGGCGGAACAGGCAATAAATCTTTGAATCCAAGCTTTTTAAACACATTCCACTTCTGACCAAGTGTTTTGGTTTTTTGCAGATCGGTAAGCGCTCTAGCAAGAGGTTTTGAAACCCCAATAGGCGACACTGAAGTTGAGTCAGCTCCGCCAGCAATACCAACGGCGATGTTTCCTGCCATCATAGATTCAGCAATATTGACTGTGGCTTGAAAACTAGTCGCACAAGCTCTGGAAACGGAATACGCATCAGTATGCACGTTCATGCCAGTGCCAAGTACAATTTCTCTAGCAATGTTTGGCGCTTCAGGCATTTGCACAACTTGGCCATAAACAAGTTGCTCCACTAAATTGGGATCCAAATTATTGCGTGTAATCATCTCGTTGACGACTAATTTCCCCAAATCAACAGCGGGTACGCCATGAAAATAGGTCGCCATTTTCGCAAAAGGAGTCCGTAGACCCGCCACTATAGCGATCCTATCGCCACTGCGAGTAGTAACTGTTTGTTTTGCTGACATTATTTGTCCTCGTATTTTTGCCGGCCAGAGTGGTCTGACCTGTAATGTATGAGCCAATTGTACAGAGTGTTAGATAAAATTCAAATTCTAGTTAACAAATTAGCTTTTCGCATAGATTCCCGATTAATTTGGCAATTTGTAACATTGTATTTCGAAAAGGGAACCTTATATAAAAGGATGTGTCACTATGTAGCACCAAATGCACATCGCATTTATCTGATGTACACCCTTTTTCATCGTAGTTAGGACAAATTAATGGCAGTTGAACAATTCAAGCGATTACAAGCGTATCTTGATTCGCAGGTGATCGGACAAAATAACCTAACCCACAACATTATGATCGCCTTGTTGGCAAATGGGCATTTGTTGGTTGAAGGCCCTCCAGGTTTGGCTAAAACACGAGCGGTAAATGCTTTAGCGCAGGGGATTGAAGGTGATTTTCACCGTGTTCAATTTACGCCCGACCTGCTTCCTGCCGATTTGACCGGGACTGATATTTATCGTCCTGAAACCGGAGAGTTCGTTTTTCAGAAAGGTCCTTTGTTCCATAACTTAGTACTTGCTGACGAAATCAACCGAGCACCGGCTAAGGTTCAATCAGCATTACTTGAAGCCATGGCAGAAAAACAAATCACCGTGGGTAATAAGACCTACCCTCTTTCAGATTTATTTTTGGTAATGGCAACTCAGAACCCGATTGAACAAGAAGGTACCTATCCATTACCTGAAGCTCAGCTAGACCGCTTTTTAATGCACTTAGAAATTGATTATCCTGGGGCCGAGACAGAGTTAGAGATTTTGCGTTTAACGCGGGATGAAGCCATTGGCAGTCACAAAATCAATTCTGATATTATGAATCAAGCGGATATTTTTGCGGCACGTAAAGAAGTATTGCAGATTCATTTAGCAGAATCTTTAGAAAAATATCTTGTAGAGCTCATCATTGCCACTCGGACACCGGAAAAATATGATCCACAACTGGCTAATTGGATTGAATTTGGGGCCAGTCCACGGGCAACCATTGCGTTAGATAAGTGCGCAAGAGCACATGCTTGGTTAATGGGGAGAGACTTTGTGGGTCCCGATAATATTCGTGCAGTATTCCACAATGTATTGCGCCACAGGTTATTACTAAGCTATGAAGCCGAGGCTGAAGGCGTCGATGCTAATCAGCTATTAGACCGTATTTTAACGCTTGTTCCAGTACCATAGACCTTATCCTATGCAAGATGTATCAAACTGGTTGACCCGGTTAAATGCTGATGGTGTTAGTTTAAACATCAAACAGCTTCTATATTACCAAAAAAAGACTAGCCTACTCAACTTGGCGCCCCGTAAAACCATCCAATCAAAATTGGCGGGAAGTTATTTGGCGAAAACCAAAGGCCGGGGAATGGAGTTTGATGAAGCGCGACATTATCAACCTGGTGACGATATACGAGCCATTGATTGGCGAGTCACCGCCCGTTCTGGAAAAACCCATACAAAGCTATATAGGGAAGAAAAAGAACGCCCCATTTTTATTTTGGCAGATCTATCGCCTAACATGCACTTTGGCACTCAATTACTCTATAAGTCGGTGCAAGTTGCTCATTTAGCGGCATTGATTGCATGGTCTGCGACAAATCGTGGCGATCGAATTGGTGGCCTGGTGTTTAATCAACACCAACACCGAGAATTCAAACCACTGACTAGGAAAAAGGCTGTTCTAGGATTACTACACGGATTAGTAGAGGTTCATCAACCTGATGATTTACAACCTGGAAACTTCCAATTTTCTGATGCTTGTGCACGCTTGAGAAGACTAGTTCACCCTGGTAGCTTAGTCTTTGTACTAAGTGATTTTCAAAATCTCAACGAAGCAGCGAAACAGCACCTGAGTCGTATATCAAGGCACAGTGAAGTAGTGGCTTATTCCATCACCGACCCCTTTGAACATGATTTGCCCAAAGTATCAAATTCACAAACGGTTGAAGTTACCGATGGCGTTGATCAGCAAACGTTAGTGTTAGGAGAAAAAACCGTTTCTCAACAATATCATCGATCTCATCAACGTCAATTTGAACAAATATCACGCACCTTGCAGCAATGCAAAACCCAGTTATTAAATGTTAGTGCTGCGGTTCCTATCGAACAACAGCTAGTTGAAAAGCGTGGAGAAATTGCATGAATCCGCTAGATCAGTTAGCCGACATTCAACTTCCCCAAGAGGTCAGTATCTGGCCTTTAGCCTGGGGATGGTGGGTATCAGCTATTTTGGTTTTGTTAATCTTAGTTAGCATTATTTATAGCGTTCGACACTACATACTTCATCGTCGAGCCAAAAAAGCAGCACTTTTGGCGCTATCAGCTATCGATTTAAACCAACAAAATGCGATTTCGCAAATCAATATTGTGCTAAAACGAGCGGCCTTAAGTTATTTTCCTCAAGAGCAAATAGCCTCGCTTCACGGGCAACAATGGAGCGCATTTTTAAGCAGTCAATTATCTGCAAAACAACAACAGAGTTTTCAACATGAAATTCAAGAATTTGTTGATTTACTGTATCGAGATGCGCCTAACAAAGATGTTAATAAAGCGGCCCTAACGGCTAAAACGTGGTTGCAATCGGCATTACCACCTAAACGAAAATCCAATCGCCCGGTGCTGATTGAGGAGGCTCCTAATGTTTGAGTTTGCTTGGTGGTGGGCATTGTTCGCATTACCGTTGCCGTTGCTTGCATTGTTACTGCCCAAAAAGGAAAGACAGCAAGGAGCTGCTTTACGCGTCCCAGCGTTAACGGCAAATTTGGCAACCAATAACAAAAAAACCGGCCCGAATCGAATCAATTTGATAATCGCCATTTTGGCCTGGATAGCATTAGTTATCGCAGCCGCTCGTCCACAATGGTTAGGCGAGCCTGTTAACATTCCATCTGAAGGACGGGATTTAATGCTAGCGGTAGATTTATCCGGCAGTATGAATCAAGAAGATATGGTGGTGAATGGCCGTCGAGTAAATCGCTTAATCATGATTAAAAGCGTACTCAGTGATTTTATCGAAAGACGGGTTGGTGACAGGTTAGGTTTAATATTATTTGCCGACACAGCTTATTTACAAGCTCCACTAACCTATGACAGAAAAACGGTTGAGCAACTGCTACTTGAAAGTCAGATTGGCTTAGTTGGCGAACAAACGGCAATTGGCGATGCAATTGGATTGTCTATAAAACGTTTTGCCAACCGAGAAGAATCAAACAAAGTGATCATTTTATTGACCGACGGACAAAACACTGCGGGCAATATTACTCCGGCACAAGCCAACGAACTGGCCATAAACAATGATGTAACCGTATACACGATAGGGGTTGGCGCAGATTCTATGATAACCCAAGGTTTTTTTGGGCAGCGTCGAACGAACCCATCGAGAGATTTGGATGAAAAAATGCTAACTGAACTTGCCGAGTCCACGGGCGGCCAATACTTCAGAGCCAAAGATACCCAGTCTTTACAGCAAATTTATTCTATTTTGGATGCTCTAGAGCCCATTGAACGAGAAAACCGCCAGATGCGCCCGTTGCAAGCGTTATATTTTTATCCGCTAGCATTGGCACTTATTTTCAGTTTTTTAATTGCCTTAAATAGTTCTCTAGGATGGATAAAACAACGATTTTTGGGGAGGCTACAATGATTAATTTAGACAGCTTCCATTTTTTACGACCTGAATGGTTTTTTGCATTAATCCCACTGCTGTTATTACTGATTTTATTGATGAACATACACAGACGTCAATCTGGTTGGCAGTCAGTTGTAGCAAGTCACCTTTATCAGCACCTTATATCTGAAAAAGGCAACAGCCAAAGGCGTCCACCATTAAGCTTAGTGGCTTTAGGCTGGATAATTGCCGTTACCGCGTTGGCTGGACCAAGCTGGGAAAGGCTCCCTCAGCCGGTTTTTCAACTCAATGCTGGCAAAGCAGTAGTGCTAGACATGTCCATGTCGATGCGCTCCACAGACTTAATGCCAGACAGATTGACCCGTGCAAAATACAAAGCTATTGATTTAATTAATGAAATTTCTGAAGGTGATGTTGGATTAGTCGCCTATGCGGGCGATGCTTTTACTATTAGTCCGTTAAGTTCAGATGCGCAGAACCTAACAGCTTTACTACCAAGCCTAACGCCAGAAATTATGCCGGTATCAGGCAGTGAACCCTATCTAGGTCTCAAAATGGCGGCCGAATTACTCAAAAATGCTGGTTTTTTAGAGGGCGATATATTTTGGATAACCGACGGTGTGGAAGTTTCACAATTAGCCGAATTGAATACTTATATTGAAAGCCTTCCCTATCGTATTTCCATTTTGGGAGTGGGCACAGCTGAAGGTGCTCCTATTCAATTGCTTGATGGTGACTTTTTGAAAGACAATAGAGGCGCCATAGTTATCCCTAAAATGGATGCACAAATATTGTCAGGTTTAGCCCGCAAAAGCGGTGGAAAGTTTTATGCGATTACAGCAAATGACAGTGATATTAAATATTTAACGGAGCAAAGCCTGATAAATCACGAAACAATTTCAAACAAAGATGACAATGAACAGTTTGGTGATGAATGGCAAGAAGCCGGTCCTTATCTGCTTTTGCTGTTGTTACCGCTCGCCGCTTTGGCTTTTCGAAGAGGTTATGTTGCGATATTTTTAGTTACCTTGGTAACCAGTTCATTGGCGCCCCAACCCGCCTTTGCAAATACCTGGCAAGACTGGTTTAAAAACAGAGATCAACGCGGTTTAGAGTCTCTGCAAAAGCAAGATTATGAGCAAGCAGCAAACGAGTTTGAAAGTCCTATGTGGCAAGGCGCAGCGCTTTACAAACAAGGTAATTATCAAGCCGCTTTGGATGCATTTTCAAAAGCTGAAGGCCCACAAGCACTATACAATCAAGGCAATGCACTGGCACAGTTGGGCGAATTAGATGAGGCCATACAAAGGTATGATGAAGCTCTTGCGCAACAACCTGATCATGCAGATGCGTTGAAAAACAAAGAGATACTCGAACAACTAAAAGAACAGCAAGAGCAAGAACAACAAAACCAACAGCAAGATCAACAAGGTGACGACTCTGAAGAGCAGCAATCTGAAGATCAACAGTCGCAGCAACAACAAGACTCGCAAGATCAACAGAACCAAGACCAGCAAAGTCAAGAGTCTCAGCAAGAGCAGCAAGAGCAACAAAATCAAGAACAGCAAGATCAGTCTCAAAATGAACAAGATGCTGAACAAAACCAACAAGATGATTCCGAACAACAAGACGAATCTGAACAACAAAACGAGTCAGAGCAACAGCAGGACCCGTCACAACAAGAGCAACAGACTGAACAAGAACAGCAAGCTGCACAGCAGGTGCAAGAAGCAGAAGAATCAATGACGGATGAGGAGCGTGAAGAAATGCAAAGAATGCAAAATTTGCTCAATCGCGTCCCCGATGATCCGTCCTATTTACTCAAGCGCAAAATGCTGCTGGAAAATCAACAACGACGTCGTCAACGTACGCCAAGCCAGTCGAAGAGGAATTGGTAATATGTTAGTTAAATTGTTAACCCGCAAAACCTTATTGTTAACTTTATTGTTTTTCAGCTTACTGAGTATTACCAATGTGTATGCACAAGTTGAAAGTGTGACGGCAAGTGTCGATAAAAATCCAGCCATGGCAGATGAATCTATCGTGCTGTCTGTCGTCGCTTTTGGTAACCCAAATAATGATGCCTTTGACCCTAGCGTGTTAGAAGATGACTTCGTTGTGGGTCGAACGTCAGTGAGCACGCAAACGAGAGTAATCAATTTTGATACGACTCGCTCTACCACCTGGACGACAATTTTAATTCCACGCCAGCAAGGAACGTTTACAATCCCACCCTTCGATGTGGGAGGCAAAAAAACTCAACCGATAACGGTTAGAATACTACCTGTTTCAGCTGCCAGTAACAGTAAAGCACGAGAAGCTTTTATTACCGCAGAAGTCGATGTAGGCCAACCCTTTGTACAACAAATGGTGAAATATAAAGTCAAAATTCACCTTGCTACCAGTTTACAACGAGGCAGTTTGTCTGAGCCTTCTTTGGAAAACGCAGACATCAGCCTAATTGGTAAAGACAAAGATTATTCAGAAATTGTCGATGGTCAACGTTACCGGATAATTGAACGCAATTACGCAATTATTCCTCAGGCAAGTGGTCAAGTTAAAATAAAGGGACCGCTGTTTGAAGCTGAGGTTATTGATCGAACTCAAAATAGCTTTAGTTACTTTAATCAGACGCGCCCTATCAATCGAGTTGCGCCCGACGTGGTTCTGGATGTTCAGCCTATTCCAGTTGATTTTAATGAGCATTGGTTACCCAGTGAATTTGTACAGTTGAATGAAGAATGGCAGCCTGACTTGTCACAAATAAAGGTGGGCGAACCTATTACACGAACGCTGACCTTATCGGCACTGGGTGTATCCGAACAACAATTACCGGAAATGACAGGAATATACCCACCTGATTTTAAAATCTATCCCGATCAAGCGACTACAGCGTCCGTTACTCGTGAAGACAACATTATTGCGCAACGTGTTGAAAATATAGCTATTATTCCAAATCGAGCGGGACAATTTGTTTTGCCTCCGGTGAAAGTAGCGTGGTTTAATACGTTAACTAAGCAAACTGAATATGCAGAATTACCCGCTCGAAGTATTGAAGTGGCTGCAGCCGCATCTTCTAATCAAACTGGTTTACCCCCTACTTCCCCAAATCCGCTATTAGAAACACAGGCACCTGCTAGTGTAGATACCCAGACTCCAGGCCCATTAACACCAACGGTGCAGACAGTCACAGTAACATCATTGTGGAGTATTAGTAGCTGGGTTTTATTAGCTATATGGTTGCTTACATTACTGATTTGGTGGTTTTCAAGTCGTTCGAAAAACGCTCCGCCCTTGGCCAAACAGGAATTGAATACTAATAACCTAGAGTCTGAAAACTGGAAATTGCTAAAAGCGGCGTTAAAGAGTCATAAAATCGGCGAAATTTATCCTGCATTACTTAAATGGCAAACAAGCTTAGCAGTATATGGTGGCGCCAAATTATTAGATGAAAATGATATTTCAGACTCAGAATTACAAGATGAACTGAAATCAATGTTTGCCAGCCAATACGCGCAAGGTGACAAAAATTGGAAAAGTGATACCCTATTAAATGTATTAGCACGTTTACGTCAAGATATAATAAAAAATAAAAATAAGTCGCCTTCGTTGCAACCTTTATATGCATCCCAACGGGTTGCGCACTAACGTCAGGAAAATTACACCATGAAGACATTGAAATCATTTGTTCCGCTAAGCCTTATCTCACTTGCGCTAATGGCGTGCTCCGAACCGGCTCAAAACACAAATTCGGATACACAAGCTCAACTGCAAGAACAACAAAGCCAGCAAGTTAAGCTTAGTGAATCAGAAAGATTAGCTGCCTTTTTCGCTGACATGTTTGAAGAAGATTTGAAACGCTCCCCTATGTCCCAAAGTTATCTTGGTTATAAGTGGGATTACGATAAATGGGATGATATTTCAGATAACGCCACAGACCAAGACATTACGATTTTACAACAACGTCTAAAAGCTTTAAACGAGTTCGATTCAGCGCAATTAAATCAGCAAGAAAAAATGAGCCTAGAAATTGCCAAAGTTGATATTCAACGTCGATTGGCAAATGACAAGTTTAGACATCACACTTACATCATGGACCAATTCCGCGCTTTTCATACAGTTGTGCCAAGCTTTTTAGTGAATATCCATAGAGTAAATGACGTTGAAGATGCGCAAGCGTATATATCACGATTGGAAAAAGTCGATGACCTTTTTGGGCAAGTGATAGAGCAATTAAAAATCAGACAAGAACTAGGCGTTTTCCCACCTAAATGGTCATACGACCAAATGATCCAAGCGTCGCATAACGTCATCAGTGGTAACCCTTTTATCGAGTCAGCTGAAGATTCCACCATTTGGAAGGATTTCCAAGACAAACTGAATGCCTTAGATATTTCTAATGCCGAAAAGACTGGCATGATGAAACAAGCAAGAGATGCACTTCAAGAGTCTGTTTTACCTGCCTACCAAGCACTCATTGCAGAGCTAGAAATACAGCGTGAACTATCCCCTGAAGGTGATGGTGTTTGGCGCTTACCTGATGGAGACAAATGGTATGACAACCGATTAGCCTGGTTTACAACCACCGATTTGAGCGCCCAGGAAGTTCACGAGATAGGTCTTAAACAAGTAGAACGTATTCACGACTTGATGCTTGAAATTATGGAGAAAGTCAATTTTGAAGGTTCTCTTCAGGACTTCTTTGTCTTTATGCGCACTAGTGATCAGTTTTATTATGCGAATGATGATACTGGCCGTGATCAGTACTTAGCTGATGCAACCGCACTCATCAACGAAATGAAAAGCAAGATCCCTGAATATTTTGGATTAATGCCACAAGCAGAAATGATTGTTAAGCGTGTCGAACCATTCAGAGAACAATCTGCCGGCAAAGCCTTTTATCAAAGCCCGTCAAAAGACGGTTCACGACCAGGCAGTTACTACGCGAATCTTTACAACATGAAAGATATGCCAACCTATCAAATGGAAGCACTAGCTTATCATGAAGGGATCCCTGGACATCACATGCAACGAGCGATTGCGCAGGAATTAGAAGGCATACCAGAATTTCAAAAATATGTATCTTTTACGGCTTACACCGAAGGCTGGGGTTTATACTCTGAAGAACTCGCCAAAGATATGGGATTTTATCAAGACCCTTACTCTGATTTTGGACGTTTAGCAATGGAGCTTTGGAGAGCATGTCGTTTGGTGGTAGATACAGGGATTCATTCGCAAAAATGGAGCCGTGAACAAGCCATTCAATACCTCGTTGAGAATACGCCGAACCCCGAGGGAGATTCAGTCAAAGCGATTGAACGCTACATTGCAATGCCTGGCCAAGCCACGGCGTATATGATTGGTAAATTAAAAATCATGGAACTACGCGCCTATGCAGAGCAGACCCTTGGCGAAAAATTCGATATTCGTGGATTTCATGATGAAGTGTTAAAAGACGGTCCCGTGCCGCTTAATATATTAGAAGATAAGATTAAAGTGTGGGTTCAAAGCCAACAATAAATGAAGCTAAATTAGCTGTGACATTAAAAATCCGGGTAATACCGGATTTTTAATGCCCTAAACCCTGTCAATAGTTAGCTCCATAGGCTAAATTTATTGTCATAAACTTAAAAATAAATTCTTATACTAATCATAAACTTAATAAAAAAGGCTTAAGAACCTATGTTTTTTCGAAAGCAATCTGCCAATGACTCGGTCTCTGATGATGTGGTAGCAAAACAAAAACGGTATGAGGCGTTAGTACATAGCCTACATGCCGACATATTTAGGTACGCCTACTGGTTAGTAAAAGATAAAGCAGTGGCTGAGGATATTGTTCAAGAGACCTTTTTACGTGCTTGGAAATCATTAGATTCGTTAAAAGATGAAAAAGCTGCGAAGTCTTGGCTAATCACCATTCTTCGTCGCGAAAACGCTCGGCGATTTGAACGTAAACAGTTTGATTTAGTCGATATGGACGATGTGTCTTTAGAAGGTGATAATTTGTCAAACGAATTAGAAATTGAGTATCAAGAGCTCAGATTGCTAATGGCAGGTTTAAACGAAGAGTATCGAGAACCCCTTATACTTCAAGTTATGTACGGATATAGCGGAGACGAAATTGCTCAGCAATTGGATCTCAATAAGAATACGGTAATGACCAGGTTATTTAGAGCGCGCAGTCAGTTAAAAGAAGCTTTAGAGAAATCAAATAACAGCAGAGGTTATAAAAATGGATGATTTAACATTCCGTCGTACCATTTACGCAGACCCAAACTGTGCTGAAGACGACGTAATACAAGCAGCTAAAGAAGATGCTAAAAAACAAGAGTTTTGGGACGAAATTAAGCAATTAGATGAATCTATTGCTAAGGCAGCCAGTATTTCTGTTCCTGAAAACCTTGCTGAAAAATTAATTTTAAGACAATCAACAGAAGTAGTTAGAACACAGCGAACTAAAAGTCGCATACATTTAGCCGTTGCAGCATCAGTGGCCTTTGTTATTGGTATTAGTTTTAGCCTATTTCAACAACCACCAGGTATCGATTTAGGCGAACATGCGTTAGCCCACGTTACTCAAGAAGGTAATGGTTATGCACTGCAAGTTGATGGTGATTTTTCCTTAGATAACGTCAATGTTCAGTTAGCGAACCTTGGTGCGGAGTTCACCCAAAAAGTAGGACGCATTTATTTTGCTAATTTTTGTGTATTCGATAACGTTCGCAGTTTCCATATGGTGTTGGAATCTGAAGAGGGTGAAAAGATAACCGTCTTTGTAGTTCCTCAATCAAATGATATGCACAGCGATGAAAACTTTTCAGGTAACCACTTAAAAGGGCAAATGTTTAGTAGCCATCAAGCCAACGTAATCGTTGTTGGTGAGCATGGAAAGTCTGTTGGAAAAATGAAAGAAAAACTGCAAAAAACATTACGCTTTAGTGCTTAAATATTATAGCTAGAAAGGTTAATTCTTTCTCATCAACTGATGATAGTGGCTTGAAACTATCCCACTATCATCAGCGCTAAGTTAACAACTCTCTGATCTGATTTAAAACTGCTTTAACATCTCTTCGTTGTAATCATTTGCATCCAAGGTTAAGTTGTATTGCGAGGCAATAGCGTCAAGTTCAGCTTGATGAATGGCTAATTCATCCATCGTAATCGTATTATCGTCTAACTGCCAAAGTTGCCTTGAGCCAGCGTAGCTATACTGTAAGGTAATCAAAGCGTCGATGTTCCCCTTTTGTCCTGCAGCCTTAATTTGGGTCATCTTACGATTAATTTTATTCAGCGCTTTTTTAAGTTCCCATACATAAACCACCTCAGTCATAAATTCGTTCGACCGGTACTTATTTAATAACCATCCAATGGTTATGGCAGTTATTAACACTCCTAGAAAATTCCAATGAAAATGGCTACCGCTTGGATCTGGAAATAACCAGATCAACAGTTGCGAGATGGCTAAACTGCCTAACGCAAAAATGATGACACAAGACAAAATAATACGATTTAGGCGCTTGCGATAACGTGCTTTGTTAATGTCTATGAGATGCATAATTATCTGAGTACAACTTTTTAAGATATTTGATGTATTCAATTGTAACTAAGTTACTACCTTAACTAAAAAGTATTTTATACTGTGAGCCAATAAACTACTTTTCAATATATTGCTAAGGGAAAACCACGTGAAGAATATCGCATTCATCTTATTTGCAAGCTGCCTTCTTGTGTTTAACGCCCATGCAGCGGAAAATACCCTTGATATATCCACTCCTGAGTTAAAGAACTATCAAGTTAACAACGAAAAAATGGTGAGTTCAGGTTTACCCACTAAACCACACCTTGAGATGTTGCAGAAGATTGGTTTAAACCAGGTTGTGGATTTGATTCCAGGGGATCGGACTGAACACCAACAATTAATCAGCAGCTTAGCATTGGGGTATCATAATATTGCTGTTGAATGGGAAAACCCCACCCTAGCAAATTTCCAAGAGTACGTTTCAATTATGCAGAATCTCAATGAGCACGATGGGGTTACGCTCACTCATTGCCGTTTGAACTGGCGAGGTTCTGTTTTCACATATCTATATCAAGTCACGCAATTACAAGTACCAGAAGAAACTGCGAAACAAGAAATGTTAGCGATATGGCAGCCAAATGAAATTTGGTTAAGCTTTATTGACCATGTATTAGCTCACTACCAAAGATAGGGCTAGGTTAAAAGGAAAAATGAATGGACGGCAGTAAACGCGAAAATATTAAAATTGGTTCAAAGGTAGCAATTGTTTTGAAGCAAGATCAGCGCAGCGGTAATCTTACAGAAGGTGTCGTTTCGACGATCCTGACTAAATCTAGCAACCATCCCCACGGTATAAAAGTGCGACTTGATGATGGTCAAGTCGGCAGAGTGAAACAGATTTTGTCTTAAAAGAATCGCTAATATGTTTTTTTTGCTTGTACATAAACAACATAATTCACCCACCAGCTATTTAAAAACACCAGTGAGTGCTGTATAAACGCGCCATGAAAATTCCAAAACGTTTACAACCTTTAGTCGAAGACGGACTAATCGACGAAGTACTTTACCAACTTATGAGCGGTAAAGAAGCCACTGTGTTTGTGGTGAAAAGCCAAGGAGAGATCCGCTGCGCCAAAGTCTACAAAGAGGCAATGAAACGCAGTTTTAAAAAAGCAGCACAGTATCAAGAAGGTCGAAAAGTTAAAAATAGTCGGCGCGCAAGAGCCATGGAAAAAGGTTCTAAATTTGGCCGCAAACAACAAGAAGACGCATGGCAAAATGCCGAAGTAGACGCGCTTTTTACCCTTTCTAAAACGGGGGTTAGAGTGCCGCAGCCTTTTGGTTGTTATGATGGGGTGTTGCTGATGGAGCTTGTCACTGTTGAAAATGGTGATGTTGCCCCACGTTTGAATGATGTGTCCATGTCAAAAGAACAAGCCTTAGAAGATCATGCCCAAGTCATGTTCTACGTAATGTTGATGTTGTGTTGTGGCTTAGTACATGGCGATTTATCGGAATTTAATGTATTAGTTGATGATTACGGCCCAGTAATTATTGATTTGCCGCAGGCAGTTAATGCAGCGGCGAATAATAACGCTTTTAGCATGTTACAGCGTGATGTGCGCAACATGACCGATTATTACGCGGAATTCGCGCCAGAATTACGCCACACTCATTATGCTGAGGAAATGTGGGCATTGTTTGAAGCCGGTGAATTAACCCCTGAATCTGTGCTAACTGGGCAGTTTGAGTTTGATGAAAGTGCCGCCGATGTCGACAACGTTTTAGAAGAAATAAAAGCCGCATTTGCCGAAGAAGAAGAAAGATTAGCGCGCATTCGTGCCGCTGACAGTGACGAATAACCCAGCATTGTCATTTTTGATGTTTTGGCGCTTCTGTACGCGTTTCTCACTCAGGACTTAATAACGCATATCCTCTGGTATCGGAAGATTCTTGTTCAGTGGTGCAGGTCGTTTTCCTTTGCCGCTCTTGAACGATTTAACCTGATATACATAAGCCAATACTTGAGCCACAGCCATAAATAATTTTTCAGGAATTTCGCTATTTGCTTCTGTGGTGTGGAATATTGCACGGGCTAATGGCGGCGAAGAGATAATAGGAATTCCGTGTGCGCCAGCTATCTTACGTATGTGCATGGCTAGTTCATCTGCCCCTTTGGCCACCAGAATAGGCGCTGTAGCGCCATTTTTATCGTATTTCAAGGCTACTGAGAAGTGAGTTGGGTTAGTCACCACCACATCAGCTTTAGGCACTTCTTGCATCATGCGTTTTGCTGCCGCTTGATATTGTAGTTTTCGAATTCGACTTTTAACCAGTGGATCACCTTCAGAGTTTTTGCGCTCATCTTTCACTTCTTGTTTAGTCATTTTCATTTCTTTGTCATGTTTCCAAGTCTGATATGGCACATCAAAGGCTGCGATCGGTATCAAGGCACAACACAAAAACAAAAAGGCCCATGCCAATAGCTCCATGGCGTGGAAAAGATTACGAGGATATATTTCCATATCTAAATGCAAGGCTTCGTCTTGAAAAACAATAAACGCGATGTATGCGGCGCAAGCCACTACCACAAATTTAGCAATTGCTTTTAATAACTCGACTAAACCATTGACTCCAAACATGCGTTTGAAACCGGCTAAGGGATTAATTTTACTCGCTTTGGGTTTAGTGGATTGCCAAGTGAAGTTGTATCCCCCCAGGGCTATGCTGCCGTAAATACCAGCAATCATAGCAATTAACAGGAAAAACAATACGGGGATACTGATAGTTTCAAAGGCGTATCCCCAAGCTTGAAACATATGAATAAAATCATAGCTTTCATCTCTGGAGAGTGTGAAAGTTCTTTGCATAACTTGGAATAATGCGGTGGCGATTCCTTCGCCAATTAACAAAAATGCAATGGCACTTCCCACTAACACTAGGGTAGTTGATAACTCACGGGAGCGGGCAATCTGCCCTTTCTTTCGGGTATCACCCTTCTTTTTTGCCGTGGGGTCTTCTGTTTTTTCGCTTGAATCAGCCATCTATGCCGTCCTCAATTCGCGCAAACTTGCAATAAATTACACATCAACTGCTGGGCTCTTTGCCATTGCAATTCGAAATGGTGGGTGAAGTTATCCATGGTTAACCAAATAATGAGTAGTCCCATGATTTGTGCTATTGCAAAGCCAATACTGAAAATATTCAGTTGTGGCGCGGCTTTTGTCATAACACCAAAGGCTAAGTTAACCAGTAAAAGCGAAACAATAGGTGCAAGAGAGAGTGTTACCGCAGCAACAAACATCCAACTTGCCCAATGGGCAATTTCTCTAAATTGCTCAGGTTGAAACCAAGCTTCACCAATTGGAAACGCCTCAAAACTCATAACAACCATACTGATCATCGCTAAATGGCCATCCAGAGCCCAAAAAAGCAACGTGGCTAATATTAGGTAAAACTGACCTACTGCAGGTACGTTAATGCCATTAACAGGGTCAACAATTGAGGCAAAACCTAGACCGGTTTGCATCGCAACAACTTGCCCAGCAATAACGAATGTATCCAGCATCATTGCTGAAATAAATCCAATCGCCAAACCGATAATTAATTGCTGAATAATTAACACAAAAGTGCTGACTGAAAATATCTCTGATATATCCACAGGCGGCACGACTGGCATAATAAGTAAGGTAAGAAAAAGCGTAAGTAGAGTACGAATTGGAGTGGGAACCGTTTTCGCACTAATACCCACCATAGCTGCAAACAAACCAGAGATACGCATAAATGGCAGTAACATATCTGCCATATAATCGGTGATAGTGGACGCAGCAAATTCCAAAAGGTTAACCTACAACTTCAGGTATGCGTTCAACCATGGTGAAAGTGAAATCCATTAACTTTTGCACTAACCAATGGCCTCCCCAACTCAACACTAATAAAGTCACAATTAAACGGGGTAAAAAACTCATGGTTTGTTCGTTGATAGAGGTGGCAGCTTGGAAAACTGCCACTATTAGACCGACGAATAAACTGGGTAAAATAATCGCCGAAACCAACAAAATGACCATTTGTAAGGCTTCTTTTAGTATTTCGACAAAGACTTCTGGTGCCATAGCAGTATCTCCCTAACCTAAACCAAAGCTTGTGGCCAAGGTGCCAAAAATAAGATTCCAGCCATCCACTAACACAAACAACATAAGTTTGAATGGCAGCGAAACGATCATAGGAGATAACATCATCATCCCCATTGCCATCAGGATTGATGCCACCACTAAATCTAAAATGAGAAAAGGAATAAACAACATAAAGCCAATTTGAAAGGCCGTTTTCAGCTCACTGGTCACAAACGCAGGGATTAATACATTCATCGGCACTTCTGAAGGATCATCAAACTGCCCTTGCATATCGCCCAACTGCACAAAGGTTTCTAAATCTTTGATGCGTGTTTGCGAAAGCATAAAAGCGCGCATGGGAATCTTCGCCTGTTCATAAGCCTCAAGAGAGGTCATTTCTTCATTCAGATATGGCTGCAAGGCATTTTCGTTAATTTGTTCAAAAACTGGCGCCATAATAAACATAGAAAGAAATAAACTGACGCCAATCAATATTTGATTTGAAGGCGATTGCTGAAGACCAATAGCTTGACGCAAAATTGACAGTACAATAATAATTCGCGTAAACGACGTCATCATCATAACAAACGCAGGCAACAAGCTCAGTGCAGTCATTATTGCCAGCACTTGCAACGTCATGGTGTAATCTTGTGTACCGTCTGGATTGGTAGTAATTGTTAATGCATCAACACCAGGAGCCGCTAGCGCATCCGTAGGAGCCAATAAAATGGCGCCCAACAATACCAGTAAAAATCTAATCATTGTTTTGCCCATTCTGTTTGTCAAAGCCAGGATTGATTTTACCGGCAAGTGCTTGAGTTAATTTGTCTTTAAAGCTATCGGCTGATGAATTGGTCGGTTTTTCCAGAGGCTTTTCGAGCTTTGCTAAATGGTTAATATTAGTCGCCGTTACCCCAATTAAATGCTGCTCGTCACCAACTTCGATGACCATAATTCGTTCTCGAGTGCCTGCCACCATAGATGCTACGACATGCAACTGACCATTTCCGGTTGCAGTGACATTAAACCGTCGCATTAACAACGCCAACGCAACAACTATCACGATAACCAGCAATAATGATAGAAAAATTGACACTACAGAAGTGGGGTTTGAAAGGCTTTCGACTTGCGCGAAAGCACTTTTAGAAAGGATGAAAAGTGGGCTCAGCGCAATCCAAGCCCATGTTTTATATGAGTTTTTACTACCTAAGCTTTTTAATTCTCTCGATTTGACTAATAACATCCGTTAACCGAATCCCAAATTTATCGTTGACGACTACTACCTCTCCATGAGCAATCAACGTGCCATTTACTAACACATCAAGAGGTTCGCCTGCGACTCGGTCTAATTCAACCACCGATCCTTGGTTCAATTGCAATAAATTACGGATGCTAATATGACTGCGTCCCACTTCCATAGAAATGGTTACAGGTATATCCAAAATCGTATCGAGCTTTTTCTTTTCTTTTTGAGTTATAGGCGCATCTTCAGACAATTCGTCTAATTCAGCTACCGATACTTCAGCGTCTTGATCGGCGTTTTTATCTGCACCTTCTTCTTCAGCTTGTTCAGCCATGGCTGCAGCCCAGTCGTCCATTGCATCATCTTCACTCATTGTTCTTTACCTCGTTTTTGCAGACGCTCATAAATCTTCCTCAAGTATAGAAAGTTCAGCATCACTGTCTATTCGGCGTCCGCCTTTCGTTAATAATTGCAATTCAGATTTAACTGAAGTGGGTCGTGGAATCTTTTCCGTAATTTTTACCGCTATATTGTCTCGTGAGCGGCCTAGTTTGGCCCTAAACGTGGGTAACTCCTCAATCAATACGGTTATTGTTTCAGGCATTTCAATCGGAATAATATCGCCAGGTTCAAAATCCATTAACCTTTGTAGGGAGATGTCCACATCTAACATATGGGTTGATACAGCCACTGTCACATCGAGGATTTCATCTCGAAGCGCTTTACTCCAGCGTAAATCAGTGTCTTCCTTATCACTTTGCACGCCGGCATCCAATAATTCTCGAATCGGCTCTAACATAGAGTAAGGTAACGAGACGTGAAAATCACCACCTCCCCCATCTAGCTCAATATGAAACGAACTGATCACGACCACTTCTGTGGGGCTGACGATATTAGCCATTGCCGGATTCACTTCTGAATCTAAATATTCAAAAGAAACATCCATCACAGGCGCCCATGCTTCTTTGTAATCTTCAAAAATTAATTTAAGTAACATTTGGGTTATGCGTCGTTCAGTTGGTGTGAACTCACGGCCTTCAATTTTTGCATGATAGCGACCGTCACCACCAAAAAAGTTGTCAACTAAAATGAAAACCAAACGCGCTTCCATGGTAATTAAACCAGTACCTTTGAGTGGTCTAAAACGAACCATATTTAAACTTGTAGGCACAAACAACGTATGGATATATTCACCAAACTTAATCATCTGAATACCGTTGATTGATACCTCTGCAGAGCGACGCATCATGTTGAACAAGCTCACACGCATGTGTCTTGCAAATCGCTCATTCACAATTTCCAGCGTGGGCATACGGCCACGCACAATGCGGTCTTGTGAAGAAAAGTCGTACTCAATCATCGAACCATCAGATTCGAGATCCTCTGTATCGTCTTCTTCAACGTCATCAACACCGTGGAGTAGCGCGTCAATTTCGTCTTGTGATAATAAATCGCTCAAAGTTTTGCTCGCTTAAATCAACATTTACCGATTATTGCATTACAAAGCCAGTGAATAGTACTTGTTCAACTACTTCATTACCGACTGTTTCTTTTAATACTTTTTGTACTTCTCTACCTGCTTGGTCTCTTAATGAAACTTTACCGGCCTCAGTGACTAAATCATCTGCATTTGAACTACTGAATACTTTTAACAAGGTACCTTCAATTAAAGGGACGTGCATTTTCGCCAATTCTTCGTTATCGGTTCCGCGCACCATCAATTGCACTTTTATTTGTGCTAAACGGTCTTTACCTTGTCCAGGGACATTAAACACAAATGGACGTGGCATCGCCACATACAGAGCCGTTCCTTTATTAGCAGAGGACATCGCAGCGCCATCGTCACCTGACTCTGCTGTCATTTCAGAATTAACTGCCATATCTGGCTCATCTGAACTACCAAGTAAAAAATAGGCTGCAGCACCACCGCCAATCAAGACTACAGCGATGATGATAATAATCATCATTTTGCCTTTACCGCCCTCTTCCATTTGTAACTCTTCTTCTGCCATTGTCTTCTCAGTTAAATTTGTTGTGACTATTAGGTGGATTGTATCAATAAATTGCTTTGACTGATCGATTCAAATCAAACAATCACGCATCTATTACACAAAGTAGTCTATTCCACCTAATCTGCCATGGGAAATTCGTTGCTCAATAACCTGTGACTCTTCCCCTTGCATATTCTCTTCTGCTTGATGAGTGCCAACATATTCTGAATCTTGTTGCCCCTTATCATTTTGTTCCTGTTGCACTGAAGACTGCCCAAGTTCAATACCTTGCTGTTCAAGTAGTTCTTTTAGTCTTGGTGTTGCCTGCTCAAGCACATCGCGGGCCTGTTGCGATTGCACCACAATATTGACGCTCGCGGTGTCACCAGACATGTTCAGACGCACTTTCATGGCTCCCAAGTCCGGCGGATCTAAACGAATCTCGGCTTGCAAATTGTTTTGATTCGCCATCCAGCGCACTTTTTCAGTTAACTGCTGCAAACCTTCATTGCGAGTGATATTCACCGCTTTATCAAATTGCGCTAACTGCTGACCTTGTTTAGTTTGCAAATGTTGCGCCTGATTTATATTTTCTTTCACTAATGTTTTTTCAGATACAAAATGATGCTGCAACTGTTCTATTTTGGCATTTAATTGACTCGCCAATTCTAAGCTTTGGTTAAATCGAGTCACCGATTGATCCAACACTTCTGGCACAATTGGCATTGCACCGACTTTAGTTGCAGCATCAGTTACCAATGTAGATAAATCTATTGCCGGTTGATGACCTTGCTTAATTTGCGCTTTTACCTCTTCAACCCCACTTTTAAGAGCACTGATAAAATCAGTTTTAATGCTAGTGCCAGAGGTGTCAGCTTGGTCAGTAGACGGTTTAACGTCTAACCGCTGAGCCAGATTTGCTAAGGCCGCGTCAAGTTTGTCAGAAGGTATATCGAGTAATGCACGAACACTTTTATCCAGTTGTTTACCCGAGGCTGTTAATTCTTGATTTGCAATAGTTGTAATATTTTGCGCTTGCGATGTTATTGTTTGCTCGTCACTGGGCTGAGTATTGCTATTCGCCGGCATCTTAGTGGTTGCATCTGTGACGTTTGAAACGGCCAGTAAATCTAACAGTAACTGCATATCTTCAGTGATAGCGTTATCCGTGGGCATTTCTGTGTCCGCCAGCATGTTATTTGACACCGCCCCCGCTTCTGACTCAAGTGTTAAACTTTGCTGTAATTTTTCCATGACCTTGGGATCAATCTGTTCGACAAATTCGCTAATGCGAGTTAACAGTTGATCTAAGGATTCTACTTCACCACTTTCCGTGTTTTGCTGGGATGCTTTAAACGCAGCTTGTAATTCAGTGATTAAGGTCGTCAATTTTTCCAATGTTGACTTGGTTTCTTGCTCTAGTGAAATATCGTTCCTTTCCACTTTGTTTGACTCATCGTTTGACAAATTATCGACACTCGCCAAAATCGTTTCTTGACTGCTCACTTCCAGTTCACTATTTGTGATGTTAACTTCAGATTGAACATCATCATTTACCAATTCAGAATTTTCAGTTGGTAGTAAAGCATTAAACGCCGCTAAATCGATACCTTCATCTGACTCCAATGCAGATTGATCAGTTGAGAGTTTTTCGGCTATCGAAGGGTCTAGCAACTCCCCTTCTTCTTTTACTTGCGGTTCGCCACCATCAGTCGCTTTGGCAATGCTTTTTTCCAACAATGATAACCAATCTATTAGGCTAGCTTCGTCAACCATTCCTTGTTCGGAAACAGATTCATCAAGATTACGACTATTCTGTTCAAGAGACGTTGAAACCGTATTTTCCAGATCTTTTTGTTCAGCAGAGATAAGCTCACTTTCATCTCCTGCTTTGTTCAATTTTGACTCTTCAACACCGTTAGCTTGTTCCGAATGATGCTTTGAATTAAGCCCTTTCGTTTGGCCACTTACACTAACTTGTTCTTGGACGTCTTGTACTGTTGAATCAAGACTGTCTTTAGAGCCTGAGGTTTGAGGGTTATCTGTATTCGAGCTCTGAGGTGCATGATTGGAAGATTTTTGCTCAACAGGCTTAGCGTATTCTCGCGAATCATCTTTGCTTTTTTCGCGCAGCGCATTTTTTTGATTTTCATCAACGGGCTTTATATTTTCCTGAGCAGTATGATTTTTACGAGGCTCATCAGGATAGCCATATACTCTATCGGCTTGTTTCAAATACGAACCAAACTCTTGCTGTTGATTAAAATTGTTGCCAGAATAATCATTCACCTTGGTTACCAAGGCGGCAATTTCTGATTTAGTGGTGGCAATATCTTGCATCTCTAATTCCCGTTTCAGCATTGATTTATGGCTTAAATCAATCATCTTAACTGGATACAGCAAAGAGTGTTCCAACCTGTCAAATAAGGGCTAGAAAGAACAAATTACTGATTGCGGATAAAGCGTTGGGTTGAAAGCTCGTCCATAAACAGCTGTTCAAGTTTATTATTCCTCACTTCTTGCGCTTGACGTTTTTTCTCTAACAGCATCTCCACAGCTTTGCGTTTACGCTGTTGCGCTAACCAAAGATTTTTGCGTTGTTCAGCAACTAAAACAGATTGATTATGCACTTGCATTTGTTGCTGACAGGCTCTATCTAATTTGCCAATAAATGAATGTAACTTATTAAATTTATCAATATTGAGCGCTCCTGCTCCCTTCATCTGCGTCTGACGCAAATAATCAAGGCGATAGCCTTCTAAGCTCGACAGCTTTTGCTTGTTTAACTCGGCATGTTGTTGAGCCAACTGAAAATCCTGAGCAAGACGATCTTCTTTGTCTTTTTCCCACCTTGCTACTAATTCTAACTGCCGCTGCGCCATTAGCCGTTACCCAAACCTTTTGTCAAAGACATCATCCCTTCAAGACATTCATCATAGGGCAATATTTGTTTCATGCCTTGCTGCAGGAACGTGTTGATTACGGGTTCAGCAGCTATGGCTAAATCCATTCTAGGGTCAGTTCCTTTTGTATAAGCACCGATATTGATTAGATCTTTGTTCTGTTGATAATTTGAATATACCTGTTTAATCCGACGACTCGCCATTAGGTGTTCTTCACTCACAACCATTGGCATAACACGACTGATAGAAGCTTCAATATCGATTGCCGGATAGTGACCAGCTTCGGCTAGATTTCTTGATAGTACGATATGACCATCAAGAATCGCCCGCGCTGAATCTGCAATGGGATCTTGTAAATCATCACCTTCGGTCAACACAGTGTAAAACGCAGTAATAGATCCCTGACCTTCTTTACCGTTTCCGGCCCTTTCCACTAATGCAGGCAACCTGGCAAATACTGAGGGTGGATACCCTTTGGTTGCTGGCGGCTCACCAACCGCTAAGGCAATTTCACGTTGCGCCATTGCGTATCGGGTTAATGAATCGATTAGCAGCAGCACATTAAGGCCTTTATCTTGAAAATATTCAGCGATAGCCACCGCGGTTTCGCAACCTTTAAGTCGCATTAATGGTGAAGTGTCTGCAGGAGACGCCACAACCACTGACTTTTGCCTTTCTTGATCACCTAAAATATCTTGAATAAATTCTTTTACTTCGCGGCCACGTTCACCCACTAACCCAACTACCACAACATCGGCTGAGGTGCCGCGAGTCATCATCCCCAACAACACACTTTTGCCTACACCACTACCTGCAAACAATCCCATTCTTTGGCCTTCACCAACGGTAATCATTGAGTTAATCGCGCGAACGCCAACATCCAAAGGGTTAGTGATAGGTTTACGGGATAAGGGGTTGATGGGTGCTTTGCTCAGTGGAACTCGTTTTTCTGCTTTAATCGCACCAAGGCCGTCTAATGGTTGACCATTACCATCAACTACACGTCCTAACAAAGACATGCCAACAGGCAAACCAGGCTCGCGATTGAGTGGTTCTACACGGGAGCCAGGCACTATCCCTTTAACCGCTTCGGTAGGCATAAGATAAGTGATGTGTTCCGCAAACCCGACGACTTCAGCTTCAATCTGTCCGTCTACTGTTTTAACTAAACATTGACTTCCCACTGGCATTTGACAGCCAACCGCTTCTAGCGTTAAGCCTATGCCTCTGACTAATTTACCAGATGCAACAGTATGCGCTTCAGGGATTTGGCTTTGCAGTGATTTAATTCGATTAAGCAGCTGTTGTGACATGGTTTAGGACTCACTTTCAATATCGCTAAGTCCCTGCTCAAGCAAAAATTTATTCAGCACGTCCTTCACTCTTCGTTCAATTGAAGCATCAACTGCGTTATTTTGTGTGCTGATATCACAGCCTCCTCTCGACATATTCTGGTTTTCCACAAATACCCAAGCGTTTTTTTCTATTTGTTCAGGAGTATAGCGTTCTTTGACCAGCTCGATATCGCCAGGATGCATGTGAATTTGATATTGAGATTCATGGATAGGAAGTGCTTTTAAGCCTTCGTTTAAAGCGTTAAATAGAATTTCTGGATTAGTTTGTACTTCTGTGCGAATAACTGATTTTGCCAAGGAAACGGCCAGTTTGACTAACTCCGACTGCAACACCTCTTCAACTTGGGAAACCGGTTGATGTAACTGCTCCATCAACCCATGCCAAGACTCTATTTGCGACTCAACTTGTTCTTTTCCTTCGACCAGACCTTGCTCTTTACCTTCTTGCAGACCTTGTTCTTTACCTTCTTGCAGGCCTAACTCTTTACCATCATTATAACCTGCTTGATGACCTTCTTTTTTCCCTTGTTCAAAACCTTCTTGATAAGCAGACTCGCGGATTTGCTCGATTTCTTGGGCCGTAGGAGGCAAGACATCTTCTTCCACCTCCGGAGGTTCATATTTCCAGGTTGACTGTCGATTAAATACGTTGGTTTTGCTGGGATTGGCATCAAATGTTTCTTCTAAGACAGGCAATTCCCAAGCGGCAATGTCGTCATCACTTAAGTCTTTATCACTGTTATCTTTTTCAGTCACATTTTTATCCGTCACAAAAAAGCTCGTTTAATAATAGGTGCCATTATAGGAATTCTTCCCCGCCGCCACCGCCAAGCATAATTTCTCCGGAATCAGCCAATCTTCTGGCCACCGATAAAATTTCTTTTTGCGCTGTCTCTACTTCACTAATACGAACAGGACCAAGCGCTTCTAAATCATCAATCAGCATTTCTGCAGCTCGTTTGGACATATTCTTAGTGATTTTATTTTTCAGTTCTTCATCGGCGCCTTTAATCGCTTTGAGCAATGAATCTTGTTGCACTTCACGCAGTATTGCCTGAATTGCGCGATCATCCACATCAGCTAAGTTATCAAAGACAAACATTAAGTCTTGGATTTGCTGACTCATTTCCTCATCTTGCTCGCGTATTGCGTCCATCAACTGACCTTCGATATTGGTATCAAGGTAATTCATGATATCTGCTGCAGATTTCAAGCCGCCCATTTTAGCCGCTTGCGTACCCGCTTGACCGGCAAATTGTTTTTCCATAATTTCATTTAATTCTTGCAAGGCTGCTGGTTGCACTTCTTCAAGATTGGCCACCCGCATCATCAGATCTAAACGTACTTTTTCTGGGAATTGCGACAATATCTCTGCGGATTGTTCCGCATCTAAGTAAGACATGACGATGGTTTGAATTTGAGGATGTTCATTTCGGATGATACTGGCAACTTGCTTAGAATCCATCCACTTAAGGGAGTCGAGACCTTTCGCGCCACTTCCCATCAGAATCTGATCAATAAGATTAGCCGCTTTATCTTCACCTAGCGCAGCAGTCAACGCACGTTTCACAAAGTCTTGGCTTTGGAAACCGATAGTGCTGTAATTTTGAATCTCTTCGATAAAATGTTTATGCACGGCCGTGATTTTAGGCTGCGTCATATCATCGATTTGCGCCATTGCTTGACCCAAACGCTGTACTTGTTTGGGCTCTAAATGTTTAAGAATTTGTGCGGCATCCTCTTCTGATAAACTCAAAAGTAAAATTGCAGCTTTATCTACACCTTCTAATTTTCCAACGTCATATCCGCTGGATTCAGTCAACTCTTCATCAGGCATGTTCAATCCTACTCATCTTGCATCAACCAGCCTTTTACTACCTGAGCTGATAATTCCGGTTCATTGGCAACTAAGGCGCGAACCGCTTTTAATACGTCTTCATCTTTGTGTAAATCAGGCAACATCAAAGAACCGTCTGCAGCAAAACCAACCTGCCCCTCATCAAATTCCTGAGATAACATACTAATGGTTTCATCACCTAAGTCTAGCGCGCTATCAACATCAAAGTCTTCGCTTTCAGTGGTGTCTTGAGGATTAATTAAACGACTTAACATCGGTCTAACTAAGGCAAATATCAAGACGATGATAATTAGCGCTCCGGCAGCTACTTTTACCGTTTGCGCAAACCATTCCTCTTTGTAATAAGGAACCTCAACTGGCACATAATCGTCGTCTCTACTAAAGGGGATACTCACCACTTCCAACGAATCACCACGGGTAACATCAAATCCAATTCCACCTTGTAATAAACGGCGAATATTAAGTAATTCCTGTTGTGCTCTAGGTGAGATTGACTCAGTGCCATCTTCTGCCACTTCAGTAATATAATCCACTGCAACCGAAACACTCAATCGTTTAATAAAGCCAGTCTGCTGCTTGGTATGACTAATTGTAGTATCTAACTCGTAATTTCGCGTTTCTTCCTTAGAATTTCTACCCGGTAATGTCGTTTGCGAATTACTACCAGTGGCATTTTCAGGAATTGTCGAATCTAAAGGCGGTTGGTTCGTTAATGCTCCAGGTATACCTGCGATTGCTCCGCCTATGCTGTTCTCTTCCACCAGCATTTCACTGCGTATTGCCGGCAAATCTGGGTTATATCGGCGCTGGGTCTGTTCAACAGCGGTGAAGTCCATGGTTACGTCAGCTTGCGCTGTGTAATTTCCTAAGCCCAATACTGGGATCAAGATAGAATCAATTTTTTCTAAATAGGCATTCTCGCGCTGTTTCTCTAACTCATATTCTTTTCTTGAGCGCGCAGATGCTGCATCTTGAGAACCGGAGTTGAGTAATCGGCCATTACTATCTGTGACCGTAACTCGGCTTGGTTCCATACCTTGAACGGCTGAACCAACAATATCAATAATCGCGTCGACTTCTTCATTTGATAAACTAGAACCTCGCCCAGAGGTAACAACAACAGTTGCACTGGCTTTTTTCTCACGTCGCGCAAAAACGTTTTCAACCGGTAAAGCTAGTAACACTTTTGCCCGTTTAACCCCATTTATTTCCTCAATAGTTCGCGCTATTTGTTGTTCTCTGGCGTGTTTTAAACGTTCTTTTTCAACCCGTTGTGAAACCCCAAATCCCATGTCTTGCATGATAATGTCTGCACCAGAGTTTTCAGAAGAAGAAGAAAGCCCCTGACGAGTCATATTTAGTTTTATATTTTTGTAATCGCTTTCTAAAACTTTAACGACATTACCCTCAAGAATATAATCTGGATAATTTTGATCAAGATAATCAAGGGTCTCGATAAGCTCTTGGGTGTCCATTTTGCCCAATGGGCGGTAAGTAGGTTCTTGCGCCCAAATGACAATAAAAATAGCAATGGCGATACAAATTACCAGAGCAATCACTATGGTTACTTGGCGCATTAAATCTACGCTACCTAATGCGTCCATGAAACCAGATTTATGCTCTAGTTCTGTGGAGTCTGAATAATTATCATTGTCACTAAGTGCAAGCTCAGTGCTAGTTGCCTCGGCCACGAGTTATCCTCTTGCTATGTTAAACTGGCATGTTCATGATTTGCTTGTAAGCTTCTAGCACTTTGTTTCGTACTTGTACTGTAGCTTCAAAAGCAATACTGGATTTTTCTTTAGTCAACATGACGTCAGCTAAACTCATATTCGGATCCCCCATCTCAAATGCCTCTTGTTTGCCTTTGGCATCGAGTTGCATATCATTAACTGTGTTAATAGCCTGACCTAGCATCTCGGCAAAATTATGGGAGGAAGGATTGGTGCCAGGAAGCTGGGCAACATCCATTTGTGCATTTGACGCCATTGCCTGCATTTCTTGATATAAAGATTGTGCTTTGATTTCCATGTGTCGCTCCAGTGGTATAATCAATAGGCTTTGCGAGAGTCAAAAAAATGCGGCAAAGCGATAGTTTTTTAAACGTATAGCATAACTAAGCAATCTCAATGCCAACCTTTATTTACAATAAATATCAATGAGTTACAAATTTTGTCATTTTATTGACGGAGCCACTTGCTTTAAGTGTGATGGGGGTAGGATGGAAGTCATGCGGAATTCCCCCCGTAAAAACCATAAAAAATAGCCGTTGGAGAAACGGCTATTGTGAAAACGTGGGATAATTAAGCGGGTAGCTCTATTCCTACCTCGCGCATACGCGCCAATTTATATCGCAAGGTTCTGGGACTAATACCCAATCTTTCAGCTACATCTTTACGACGACCGTTGCAGGATTGCAAAGTGTCTAAAATGATTTGGTGTTCTTGATGACGCAGTTCACTACCTAATTTACTATCATCAACTTCATTTTGACTTGATTGGTCACTAACAAGTGTCTGGCCTGTCTCGATTTCAATCATCAAGTCATTAGCATCAATTGTTTCTCCATCGGATAAGATAAGTGCGCGCTGAATTACGTTCTCTAATTCTCTCACGTTGCCAGGCCATGCATGCTGCATCAACTTACTTCGCGCAGAAGCGGTTAAACTAGGAGCAGCCTGTTTACCATTATAGTGTCGTTCTATCATGTGCTCGGCCAAAGGCACTATGTCCCCTGCTCGCTTATCCAACGGGTGCCACATCAATGGAAAAACATTTAATCGATAGTACAAATCTTCTCTAAATTTTCCGTCACTAACCACTTGTTTTAAATCGCGGTTACTAGTGGCAATTACGCGTACATCCAATGCAATGGTTTTACGGCCACCTAGTCTCTCAACTTCTTTTTCCTGCAATACACGCAATAGCTTCGCTTGTAGTGCTAAATCCATTTCCGTGATTTCATCTAATAAAATACTACCACCTTGGGCCAGTTCAAACTTACCTGGCGAGGCTTGAAATGCGCCGGTAAAGGCACCTTTTTCATAACCAAATAAAGTCGCTTCCAACATATTCTCTGGTATCGCAGCACAATTAATTGCTACAAACGGCTGGTCTTTGCGACTAGATTGATCATGGATATAACGGGCCAATACTTCCTTACCTGATCCACTCGGTCCCAATACCATTACAGTGGCATCAGAGGTAGCGACTTTCTTAGCAAGATTAAGCAAGTTAATACTTAGTGGATCAGCAGCAATAGGATCGCGAGACTCCACCTGCTGAGCAGGTGCATATCGCCCAACCAAATTTAGCAACACTTCAGGACTAAATGGTTTTGATAAATAATCGGTAGCGCCATCACGCATGGCTTGAACCGCATCATCAATAGTGGCGTACGCTGTCATAAGCAAAGTAGGTAAACTGGGAAACTTGTTTTTAATACTGCGCAGTAATGAAAGACCACTCATCTCACCCATTTGAATATCGCTAACCACTAAGTCAACTTTATGTGAGCTGAGTTTGACCATCGCTTGTTCAGCCGAGTTTGCCTCTATCACTTCATAACCGCCAAGTAATAAGGTGTCGACTAATGCCTCTCTTAACCCGGCATCATCTTCTACAATTAATATGCTGGTTTGACTCACGATTTCTCTCCCAAAGCCTGTTTAGTTGTCTGGCTTGATTTAATGGTTGGAAGCATGAGACTAAAACATGCTCCTGCGCCTGGCATATTTGAAACAGTCACCGAACCACCGTGGGATTTAGCCACTGTGGCAACTACCGAAAGTCCCAAACCTGTACCATGGCTTTTTGACGTATAAAAAGGTTCAAAAACTCGATTTAGACTTTGTGGATTTATGCCGGGGCCGTTATCTTGGATTTGTAAACTCACTTGCTGACTATCGCTCAAACAGCTAATAGTTATCTGGCAATCTTCAGGCTGCTCTTGAATCGCATTGTGTACAATATTTTGTAGCGCACCTATAAGTGCGGGCTTGTTACCTAAAATTGTTAATTGTGGATCGATATCTTTCACGCTCAACTGTGCGTTTGCTTGCTGAACCATGTTTTCTGATGAAACCAATAATTCAGACATCAATTCTGCTACAGAGATGTTTTGAACGACTTGCTCTTCGCCACTTTTAGCAAACAACAACATGTCATTTACCTGACCTTCTAAGTCTTTCAACCTGAGCATTAACTTTTCACTAAAACGCTCTCGCGCACTATCACTAAGTTGGTTACTTGCTAAATTAGAAGCGTATAAAATGGCTGCCGACAGAGGTGTACGTATTTGATGCACGATCGAAGCCACGGTTTTGCCCAACGAAGATAAGCGTTGCATATGGCTAATGCGCTGCTGCAACTGTCTGGTTTCAGTCAAATCGGTTAAAACTATGAGCTGTCCAGGTTCGGCTGTTAATGGCGTGATTGATAATTTAACCTTTCTACCATCATGTAATGAGACTTCATGACCATCGTCGGCTTGAGGTTTAAACGACCGGGCAATAATTTTTCGCCAAGCTTGCCCTTCTAAAGGCTCTCCTAACAACGCTTTGGCTAAGGCATTAGCTTGTTTTACCTGACCTTGTCCATTAATTACGACAACGCCAGCCGGCATTACCTGTAAAAGGTGTTCAAGCCGAGTGGCTTGGCTTTTCAACTGTTCGAATTCTTGTTTCGACACTTCAGTAGTAGATAAATTCAGCGGTTGAGGTGCAGCTAAACAAGGGTCAAGCTCACGTGAATGAGACGATGATGTACTGCGAACTTGGTTTTGGTCGTCTTCATACGATATGTTGAATACACTGCTTAGCGCCATAATGTCCTCACGTCAAAAATATTACATATAGTGAGTATTTAGCATATCGCATGCCAATTATTTTACTCTTAATATCAAAGAGTTAAATGATTTTAGAAGAAATATTAAACGTCAACAAAATGACGGGAGGGAGTTTTATCAAAAAATAGCGCAATTAATGTATCAATTAAAACATCGCGTTAGTCGCGAACAATTCCGTATTTACGCATTTTCTCAACCAGAGTTGTACGGCGCATCCCCAAGACTTCAGCGGCTCTTGCAACAACACCATCTTGCTGATCAAGCGCTTGATTTATCATACTGATTTCCAATTCAGATAAATATTCTTTGAGGTTCATACCATCTGATGGCAAAGCTGAGTTGGTATGTAACTCACCATTTTGAACTTGTTCGCTATTATCATCGGAATCAACCAATTCATCATCGCTGTCATTTGTATCGTTAAATAATGCGATTATAGCTTCACGTTCTAACAACTCTTCAGGGTAGTCAGGTTCGAAGTTATCACCATCTGTATACTGATATTTAGTTGGTAAATCGGTGACATCAACCACTTGATTGGGGAACAAAATGAGCAATCTTTCCACTAAATTGGAAAGCTCACGGACGTTTCCAGGCCAAAGGTGCTCTACCAGTGAATTGATTGCACTTTCGGTAAAACGCAGTGATTTCTCATTTTCTTGTTCCAATCGCGAGACCAGTTCTTGCAATAATAATGGAATATCTTCTTTGCGCTCTCTTAATGCCGGGCTTTCGATAGGGAAAACATTTAAACGATAATATAAATCTTCTCGAAAAGAGCCTTCAGCGATCATCGTTTCTAGCTCTCGGTGGGTAGCAGCAACAATGCGAACATCACATTTTATGGGTTTATTTCCCCCTACTCGTTCATATTGTCGTTCTTGCAAAACACGTAACAATTTAACTTGCATTTGCAAAGGCATATCACCAATTTCATCTAAAAATAAAGTGCCACCTTCGGCAAGTTCAAAACGACCTTTGCGAGAGTTGATAGCGCCAGTGAACGCGCCTTTTTCATGGCCAAACAACTCACTTTCTAAAAGTTCAGCGGGAATCGCTCCGCAATTGACAGGTATAAAAGGCCCATTATTTCTATTCGACATAAAATGTAGATTACGGGCGATAACTTCTTTGCCAGTTCCGGATTCACCTAACACCAGCACATTCGCATCAGAGCTTGATACTTGCTCGATTAAGTGACGTACATTTTGAATTTCATCACTTTTGCCAACCAAGCTGCGAAATAATTTAGTTTTACTTGTATTTGCGGTCTTTGCAGGTCTTTTGCGCAAGTATTCCTGACAACGATGTAACATCTGAGTCAAAACGGGATATGTTACGGGTTCAACTAACTGTCCGACGATATTAGCTCGGAACTCTGCATCACCATCAACGGCTGAATTGCCAATAACAATGAAGGGCTGGGCTGGAAATTTACTGACTACGTCATCAGTAAGTTCTGGCGACTCAAAGTCGATGATGACAGCTTCAAAACTGTCTTGTTTTTTCAACGAAGAGATAGCTTGGGAAAACGGTACAATCGCACAATGCTCGCCTAAGAAAGACAAGATAGTTTTGAGATTATTGGCGCGCGTCATTTGCTCGCTGATAATCAGAATAGTGCTCATCCTTTCCCCAACTTTGTTATTTTTATTGTTTTTATTCAAGCGCGTGTTAATTCCAAGTAAATGTTTGCCAAGCTTTTCTATTCAAAATAGGCATCCGAAGATAACTATATTGAACATTCTGTCTAATCAAAGATTAGCGTATATTTTTACTCGTGTCAGCAAAGCATAAAATGAAACTTAAACACACTTATAAATGTTCACTTGATTTTAAACATTCGTTGTCGGATAGCAACAATCAATTTTTATGTTTATGAATAAAATCAGTTAATTGAACAAAATAAAAGCAGCCTAAGCTGCTTTAATGTGGTTATTGCGGTTTTCAAATAAACAAAACCATTTTTACCTGAATTAACTCAAAAGAGACAACACCTGACCTTGTTGCTGATTAGCTTGAGATTGCACAGATAACGAGGCCTGACTTTGAATTCCAGTGGCAATACTATCTGCTGTCGCTTGGGCATAATCGGTATCTTGAAGTCGACTTCTAGCAGCTGAAACGTTGACATCGGCTTGGCTTAAGTTTCGAGCCGCACTTGCAAATTGATTTTGCGTCGCACCTAAATCCGCTCTAGCACCACCAACAAACTCCAATGCATTATCCGCAATTTCTAAAGCCTCTTCAGCTCCAGCAGACGTGGATACATCGATATTCAATACATCATCAAGTTGTGCGGCAACATCTTGAGTTCCAACACCAATACGTTGGCCTGAATTAGCCCCCACTTGAAAATCAATATTACCTTCTTCTGACAACAAAGGCTTTCCACCAAAATTGGTTTGCTCAATGGTTTGGGTTATGTTGCTTTGTAATTGAGAAATTTCGGATTGCAGCGCTTCTCTATCTGAGTCACTCAAAATGCCATTACCAGCCTGAACAGACAATTCACGGATTCGATTTACATCAGTGTTAATCCCCGACAAGCCGCCTTCGGCAACTTGAGATAAGGAAACACCATCATAGGCATTGGAGATAGCTTGTCGATTCCCCTCTACTTGAGTGGTTAATCGATCAATAATCTGTTGCGCAGCAGAATCATCGGCAGCACTATTCACTCGCTTACCGGAAGCCAGCTTTTCAAACAAGGTTTCTTGTTTCTGCTGTAACTGCTGTAAAATTGATGAATTGTTGCTTGAATCAATATTAATCATAAATTTATCCTCTAACACCTCCCCTTGAGGATAGCAAAATATTGCCGATAAAGTAAGCAACCGACAATAAACACAGTCTAAACTAAGTATTAAAATTCATAACTATGTATAAATATCTATCATGAAAATGCAATTCAAGTAAACTCAATTGACTCCGATACCATCATCAGGTCACAATCATCCTAAGTATTAAATATCAAAAAGATAACCGTTTAACAGTGACAAATATTCAAATGACGTCACAGGCTGATAATAACGAGTTAACGTCTAGCACTATAAAAATTAGAAACCATGCTTAAAAATATACGATTACATATTGAAAAAGATGAAGAAAAACAACAAGAATTGGATCGCTCTTTAGCGGCAACCATTGTAGAAATGCAGCGCAAGAATATTAATAGCTTTGCGCGTAATATTCCCTCGTTAGTTCCGACAATCAAATCTACATCGCTGCAAAATCACTCGTTGTTTAATAATAAGTATGGTGAAATTAATATCGTAGATTACGGTATCGGAAGAACCTTGTATGGATTCCATCCTCTAAACGAAGTAAGCCAGCAAGTGAGCCGTTTTGAACATCACAGTCCAAAAATAACGTTAACTCAAAGCAGCGAAGTAAAATCAGATACAGAAAGCGCAACCTCATCTTCATTAGATTTTCATCAGCTTGCCGCATATCAAAATAGACAAAGCCAGCCGCAGTTAGACGAAGAAATAGAATGCTTAGTCGTATTAGGCTGTGGTTTGGGTTTGCATTTAGAGATGCTGCTTCGTCAACACAAAATCAAATACCTGATTGTTTATGAACCACAGATTCAATTTTTTCAATGCTCGGCATTAGCCATTGATTGGTCTTCAATTTTCGCATTAGCCAAACAAAATGGTACTGGGATTTTCTTACAAATAGAAAAAGATGGACGAAATTTAATTGAAGATATAGAACAATTACAAGAACATGAAGGTATTTCTGAGTTCCGTATTTTCAAACACTACAACCACCCAATTTTTGACGCTATTTTCAATGAACTAACCAAGCGTACTTGGGCTGATATCAAAAAGAATGGCTTTAAAGTCAGCGCTACTGAAAATTACCTCACCTATGTACCTAGCTGGACTCCAGAAATCGATCTTCAAAAATGTAAACCAGTCTGTGAAGAACAAACGCTATTTAGTAAAAATTTAATCGCATTTAAAAAGTTCTATCCGGCTATTTATGAACAATTTAAATCTTACACTCCAGTCAATTGGCTACCTATCGATAATCAAGATAATGAAGTTAATTTATTAAATAAAGAAAATCTCACCACTTGGTATGCTGAATCACCTATTCAAGATTGTGAATTAAACTTCAAAAACTTTTACTCCCAACCCAATAAAGATGGATTAGTTTTAGGTTATACGGGTACCAAATTAGCCCACTACGAACACTATAAATTTGTAAAGAAAACCGAAGAGCTTTTAAAAGAAGCCGAAGATGAAATTGGCGAATTACCCGAAACGGTTGCATCTATCATCATGTTTGGTTTGGGTGTGGGTTATCAGGTAGAGCGTTTGTTGGCAGATCATAAAGTAGAAAAGCTGTTTATTTGTGAACCTAACTCAGATTTTTTCTATGCCTCATTATTTGCCATTGATTGGACCGCAATTTTCGAAAAAATTGAAAAAACAGATGCACGAATTTATCTTAATATTGGTGATGACGGTACGAACTTATTCAGGGATTTATTAACTCAATTCCACTCCATTGGCCCTTACATTTTAAACAATACCTACTTCTATCAAAGCTATTATAACTCTGCATTGAACAGTGCTATTGGCCAACTTCGCGAGCAGTTGCAAGTGGTAATATCCATGGGAGAATATTTTGATCATGCATACTATGGCATCGCTCATACCAAAGAAGGTATGAGACGAAAGATCCCAGTTTTAACTAAAAACCCATCTGCAAAGTTGAGCTACGATGACAAAGAAGTCCCAATATTTATTGTTGGCAATGGACCGTCGTTGGATAGTTCGATAGAAGCGATTAAAGAATGGCAAGACAAAGCAATTATTGTAAGTTGTGGAACCGCATTACAAGTGATGTACAAAAATGGAATTGTACCCGATTTCCACGCTGAAATAGAACAAAATAGAAGTACCTATGATTGGGCAACGTTGATTGGTAGTTTAGATTTTTTAAAAAAGATCACGTTGATATCGTGCAATGGAGTTCATCCAGATACTTGCGATTTATATAAAGATGTTTTGATCGCCTTTAAAGAAGGGGAATCATCTACGGTTTCTGCATTACACGTACTCGGAGAAAAGCACTTCGAAGTGCTTAAACATGCCTTTCCCACTGTAAGTAACTTTGTCTGTGATATTGTCAATTCATTGGGCTTTACAAGTATCTATTTTATGGGCGTAGACTTGGGATTTGTAGATGTAAAACATCATCACTCAAAAGATTCGGGTTACTATCATGAAGATGGAGAAGAGACCTACGACTATGCAGAAAAAAACAATACTTCTTTAATTGTTCCTGGTAATTTTCGTACTTCGGTCAACACTAAACATGAATTTAAAGTATCTCGCCAAATTATCGAACAAGTAACATGGAAAAAGTCTCAATATCAAACTTATTATAATTGCAGTGATGGCGCGAAAATTCACAATACCACTCCACTGCATATAGAAGAGTTGCTGATCGTTTCAACAGAACAACAAAAACAGATGGCTCTCCAGCATGTCCGAACAAGAGCATTTTCTACTGACCATTTAAACGGTTTTGTAGAGAAGTTTGAAGGTACTTTTTTACAAACGAATCTAATTAAAGAAATCAGTGCTATGGAAAAGCTTCTGAGTCAAGATTTGGAGACACTAGAACAGGTAAATCAGATCATTGCGCAGCAAAAAGCCATGTTATTCCACTCTTACCGTAGTGGAAAATCCTTGTTATTTTATTATCTGTACGGAACTGTCAATTATGCCAACGCATTGCTTTTGAAACTATCTTTAAGCTACTCAAATACAAATCAACTTTCAGACAGTGTAGACAAGTGTATGCAAGAGTGGCAGAAAACCATTGGTGAGATAAAAACCCACGCCATTTCAAAAGTTGTTGAATTTGATACTTCAGAAAATCGCAGAGGAATACGAGAAAACCTAATTTTTAGTAATAAAGCGCATAATATCTCTTTATTGGTTGTAACGAACTCTACTGCATTTTCAGATACAATAAAAATTACTGCTGCAGCACACTATGAAAACCTAAATAAAGTTAAAGTAATAACTTACGAAACAGCTCTAAATTACAAGAAAAATGAATTCGATTTCGTGATTTATTTCTTTTCTACCGAATTTAATAACAATAAAGAAAATCTATTAATTGAGTCCAATAAATCACTTCCTTTATTTGGCACTAAAAATAGCCTTTATATTTCTCCTAAAAGCATTTCGGACACCAAAGAATGGGCAAGTGATATAACTGGCTTTTCTGTTATGCCCTGTTGGAATGTGCCATTAGACAAACAAGTTCATCTAATTACAAATATCTATTACCTCGCATGCATTTCTGTGAGAATGGTTTTTTCAAACGTAAAAGCTCCAATGTTAATTTCGAAACATGTCGCTGACAGATCAATAGAAAAATATATAGACTATCTACCTCCTATTAAAGTTTTACGAGAGAACATACTTGTAGATTTTGGACATTTCTGTGCTATTTACTTTGACGAAGTGGACCAACATCAATTGCTTTCTAACTTTGGGACTAGGGGCAAATATATGATAGAAGCGGACAAACAATCTATTTATATAATGGATTTAAGAGAAGAGCAGGAGATCAAGGAAATCCAAAAAATTCACTTACAAAGAAATCCCTACATCGCAGATGATGCAGTTTTTATCCTATAAACAGTTTTAACCATTGAGTTGGAAAAATTATTGCAGCCGGTGGCGATTAAAGTTTCCAACCATTGCTACCCTAAGTTCGCCATCAACTTGAGGTATTCCTCGATGGATTCCGGATTGGTCACTCAAAATTAAGCTGCCCGCAGGAGCCAAGAAGTTAACAGGCGATAAATATCTACTACTCCAGATATCTCTTGCTTTTGCACCTACTTTTTCAGTCAGTCGTAATTCCAAACGATGCACATAAGGCAAATGATTGCTGGCAGGTATGTAACTATAAGGGCCTTGTTTATTATTATTAACATCAGTCAAATACAAAAATGATTTAAATGTATGGCATAGATTATCTATATGGTAACCCCTCGTGTTTGTAACTGAATGATTTCGATATACTTGACTAGTAGAAAATCTATACCCTGAATTATTTTCTACCGCAGCTTGTACCATAGGTAATTTCAGAGTTTTTAAGCATTGTTGGAATAAGTGCGAATTTAATCCTGCCATTTTATCGATATTGAACATATCAAACATATTACCATCGATGCCAAAACTACCTCGTACATTCACTATTGGTCTTGGATAATTGCAAAAATCATGCATATTATTGGCATATACATTTTCTTTTTGCCAGACACCATTTCTAATTTCCCCGAAAGGTTTATCAGAATTGGAGCTTTCTTGTGATATTTGTTGACATAAATTTTCGATAACAACAGAAACGCTCTTAGCGACCTCAGGTGGTATTGCATTTAATATACAGATAACACCATATCGCCTCACGATCTCTGATACTTGTTCGAAACTTACATCGGAATAGTTAACTGTCAAATCATCAAGGCCAATTTCATGTAGATTCCGCATTAACGCTAACTTTCTCAAGAAATCATTTAAGTTATCACCGTTTACTTTGTTAGAGGGTAATTTAATATCTTTCACCAATTGTGGAGTAGCAGAAAAATTATACATTTAGCTTTTCTCAATCAATTCAGTTTTTAATAACATTAACAATATCGACTTAAACTTTAATGTCTTGAATGCTCTGTAATTATCCTCCACAATTTTAATATCGTAGGCATGTACAAAATGCATTAATCAATCTCATAGGATATGATTAGACTTTTATATTTCTATCAAAATGAAATTTCAACATCCCACGCAATATAATGAAGTAATTAGCTTTAACTAAAGTTTTTCTACTAATCATAGATAACTAAAGATGACGGCTAAAGTAGTTTCATAATTATCTAGAGGCACACTCATTGAAAAAAGTAATACTTACTGGTGCAAACGGTCAACTTGGACGTAGTTACATACAAGTACTAATGAAAACTGGTTTTCATGTAATAGCCGTGGACACAAATATAGAAAATCTAGTCCCGACTGAAAATTTAGATATTGTAGAATTAGATATTACTAATGCATCAGATGTTACTCATTTTTATGAAAAAATAGAAGACATTTATGCCTTGGTAAACAATGCCGGAATAGGCGTATTTACTCCTTTCGAAAATAGAACACCTGAAGAATTTATGAGTGTTTTGGAAGTAAATTTACTTGGTACATTTTTGATGTGTCAAGGTGCTATCAAAAACATGAAAAATCGACAAGAAGGTAAAATTGTAAATATCGGCTCAATTTATGGTGTAGTAAGCAGTGATGAGCGAATTTACGGTCAAAGCCAAAGAAATAACTCTGAAGTATACTCGATGAGTAAAGCCGGAGTAATTCAGCTAACAAAATATATGGCTGCACATTTTGGAAAACATAACATTCAGACGAATACTCTTTCACCGGGCGGAACGTTCAATAATCAATCTAAAGATTTTGTCTATAATTACGAACAAAAAACGCCGATGGGCAGAATGGCTTCTCCAGAGGATTTGCATTCTGCGCTATTATTTTTGTTAGATGAAAAATCCAATTATGTCAATGGACAGAACATAGTTGTAGATGGAGGATTTACGTCGTGGTAAGTAACTATTACATTTTGGGCGCGGGCGTAACAGGATTGAGTCTCGCATACGAGTTATTAAAGAAAAATCAACGCGTAACCCTTATAGAAAAAGCAAGCTCAGTAGGAGGTCTCGCTAAAAGTTTGACTTGGCGAAACCGACAAATTGACCTTGGCCCACACATATACCATACGCCAGACAAAGATATTGAAGAGTATTGGCAACAAGAATTTCCTTCATTATTTTACGAAAGACACCATTGGTCTAAAAACCTAAAAGACGGTAACTTTTATGATTACCCAGTAAACAAGGAGTTTATCAATAACCTCCCAAAAGAAATTGGTGACAAAATTAGATATGAGTTAGATAACGTCGACCATGACAAAATAGTAAAAGCAAAAAATTATTATGAATACATAAGAGAACTTGCTGGCGAAACACTGCAGGAGATGTTCTTTATTCGTTATCCTGAAAAACTATGGGGAATGTCGGTCAAAGATTTAGATGCTAATTGGGCGCCTAAAAGAATAAAAATACGTGAAAAATCTGGCCCATTTTTTGAGGGGCAATGGAGTGCGGTAGGAACCGAAGGAAGCGGAACTATTTTAGAAGAGTTGAAAAATAAAGTGATCGCTTTAGGAGGTCAATTTCTTCTAGATGAACAAATTGAGCGACTATCCATAAAAAACAATCGTATCAATAATATTTCTACGACAAAGCGAAACCAAGCGGTTAATGACGACGACATCGTTATTAACACGACATCTTACTGTACTGTAAGTGAATTTTTAGGTCATCAAACAGAGTTGAAGTATCGTGGAGTAACGTTAGTTTATTTAGCTGTCGAAACAGCAAACATATTACCCAATGGCGTTGATTTTATATACGTTGATGACCCTAAAATTTTATTCAACCGTATTTCGGATCAAAATTCATTTGTCAAAAAACCCGATCCCAGTAGCACAATTTTATGTTTTGAAATCACCTATAGCTTAAAAGATAGCGTTGACCTAATGAATGAAAAGCAACTTACCGAGCAAGTAATTAAGCAATTCATGAGTTTAAACCTTATTTCTGACAAGGCACTTATTTTAGATTCAAAAATAGTTAAGTTACCTGAAGTTTATCCAATGTTTTTTCTTGGATACGAAAACGCTCTTGCTAAAACCAAGGCTAAAATTGATGCTATAGAAAACCTTTATACGTTAGGAAGCCTAGCAGAATATGCTTATGCCGACTTACAAGTATTGTTTAGTAAAGCTATTGATTTAGCGGAAATATTAACTGATTCAACATTTAAATTGAATCAAATAGACAAAGCGAGGCCCAGGCTAAATTTTAACCCAAAAGTAAAGCTAGGAAACGAGTGGGTCGGGAACGGTCAATCAACCTATGTTATCGCCGAAATTGGACTGAATCACAATGGTAATTTTACGTTAGCTAAAGAGTTAATAGATAAAGCAATTCTAGCTGGTGTAAATGCTGTAAAATTACAAAGTTATAAAAGCCACTTACGGATTGCGATAGAGGGCAAAACATCTAGGTACGTCGAAAAAGTTCTGAATACTCAAGAAACAGATTATGAAATGTTTAAGAAAAGTGAATTATCACCCGATCAAACGAAAGAATTGTTTGAATATGCAAAACTAAAAGGTATTTCACTATTTTCTACACCGTTTGATCTTGAAAGTGTCGATGAATTAGAAAAACTCGGTGTTGATTGTTATAAAATTGCATCTTTTGACTTAGTCAATTTAGCATTAATAAAGAAAGTTGCAAAGACCGGAAAGCCTTTGGTGATATCAACGGGAATGGCAACATTGAGTGATATTGAAAGTGCATTGACCACGGTTGCATATACTGGCAATAGGAATGTTATTTTACTACACTGCACATCATCTTACCCATGCCCACCAGCATCAATGAATTTAAAAGCAATTGATACACTTAAACAGGCCTTTAATCACCTTCCTGTCGGGTTGTCTGATCATGTTATAGGGGAAGTGGTAACACTTGCTGCCGTCAGCAGAGGAGCAAATATAATAGAGAAGCATTTTACCATGGATAAACGAATGGAAGGTCCTGATCATGTCCTTTCATTGGAACCAAAAGAACTAAAAAATATGGTATCTAATATAAGGCTAATCGAAGAAGCTCTAGGGGATGGTATAAAACAACCAGCTCCAGACGAAATTAGTACGTTAATTCGATTTAGGAAAACCATGTACTCAAGCGTAGCAATCAAAGTAGGTGAGACCATAGAAAGCAAGCATATAGTTTATAAAGGACCGGCTTATGGGCTTTATGCAAAATTCGAAGATATCGTAATTGGTAGTAAAGCAAAAGTAAATATACCGAAAGATACCCCAATTTCATGGGACTTGATTCGTTCTTAGGAGAAAATATGGTTTCATTTATTGAGCAAATTAAAGGGATAATTCAGGAATTATCTTCTTTAAAAGTAAAAACAATATTTACCATTGCAACAACATCTAAAGAAGAAGAAAAACCTTATATTACGCCACTGCGCCTCAATCGCGACTTTGCAGTAGCAGGATGTGTTATCTTTGATCAGAGTTGTTTGTTACAAATAATTAAAATCATCGATGGTGAAGTTGATATTGTTTTAGTTGATACGGAAAAGAAAATTCCTCTTTCAATCCATACGGAGCAAATTACAGATAGTAACTCAATTTATGCAAATAGATTAACTGTTGGGGCTATTGAGACAGGTAATTTGTCTAAAATTTGTTTTCAGCAGATAAAAAAGAGTCAAACGTTCGAGTTTAAGCCTAATGACCTAACTGTAAACAGTGCTTGGTCATTTCTAAGCCAGCGACTTGGAGTTTTAAGTGGAAAAAGAATTGCGCTACTTGGTGCCGGCAATATTGGAAGTAAACTTGCACTTAAACTTGTAGAGTGCGGAGCTGAAGTTCATACATATCGACAACAAGCACATGTGGGTTATCAAATAGCTAGCGGTTTGAATTTAATTAAGCATGAAAATACGCTGTCCAATATTACTTTTCACAATAACTTACTATCTACAACGTTCAATGCAGACGTTGTTATTGGGTGCTCAAATGGTATCCCTATTATTTCTGAAGACGTAGTTCAGACAATTAAAAAAAATGCGCTAATTGTCGATTTAGGTAAAAATAATATTACACATACAGCTATACAATTTGCATTGCTAAATAAACTTGAATTATACCGTGTTGATGTTACTGCAGCTCTTGAAGGGTTTATTTATGAAATGCTAAAAATGGACGAAATCTTATCTTCAGCTTATGGACGCAAAGAATTAGCATATTGTACTTTAGTTTCTGGTGGGTATTTTGGCTCTCATGGCGACATAATAGTAGACAATATCAGTAAGCCCAGC
The DNA here is from genome assembly GCF_030548145.1 of Aliiglaciecola sp. 2_MG-2023. Lineage (NCBI taxonomy): Bacteria > Pseudomonadati > Pseudomonadota > Gammaproteobacteria > Alteromonadales > Alteromonadaceae > Aliiglaciecola > Aliiglaciecola sp. 2_MG-2023. The sequence goes on along the minus strand of NZ_JAUORY010000001.1, from coordinate 348,176 downwards.
ATCATATTCGGCATCGCGAATGGTAACGGTTCAGTGAAAAAAGAACTTTCAACTGAAGATTCGCGCCACCTCGAGAAACTTAAAAGCGAGTTAGGTTAATGCTAAACCAATATGGAAAACCGTCATCCGCACTATTGTTGCAGAAGCAATCTTTTTTTAAAGAAAACCAATCTCATGTAAAAAAGCAAAGAAATATTGCAAAGAACTATATTCAGCAACCTCTGAGAAAAAACTGTAAAAATTGTAAAAATAAGTTACTGCTAGAAAACGACTTTATTAAAGATACTATCCCTTACAAAATTTGCCGAAAATGTACTCACTTAAACGGTGCACATGAAGATACAACTGAGTTTTGTTCTGAGGTATATACAGAAAATGATGCAGTTTACGCGGAAAATTATGAGATCAATGACAAAAGTGGTTATGAATACAGAACTGCAAGTATTTATTCTCCAAAGGCAGAATTTTTGTACACGTCATTAAAAGTAAATAATGTGGATCCTAATAAATTATCTTACTTTGATTATGGTGCAGGTTCAGGTTATTTCGTTTCCGCATTACGTAAACTGGGCTTAAAAGATATTTCCGGAACAGAGGTATCTGAGTACCAAGTTGAATTGGCAAATCAAATGCTAGAAGCAAATCTTATTCAATGCCACTCAATAAATGATAGCCACCTCAGTTTAAGTAACACTGCGGCACAAGTGGTTTCAATGATAGGTGTACTGGAACACTTACAAACTCCTCGAATAGCGATGGCTGCTTTAGCAAAAAACAAAAACGTAGAATATATTTTCATATCAGTACCCACGTTTAGTCTTTCGGTTTATTTAGAGCTATTAGATGACAATTTATTTCATCGACAATTACATGGTGGCCATACTCATTTATTTACTGAAAAATCTCTAAATCATTTATGCAATGAATTCAATTTTGAGGTAATAAGCCAATGGTGGTTTGGTACAGATCTGGTCGATCTTTACCGACAACTTAGTGTAAATTTGGAACAAAAAAATGTTTCTGAATACATGAAAACACACTTAAAAAAAACAATGACAAGCTACTTAGATAATGCGCAGTTGGAACTCGACAAACAACGACAGTCATCGGAAGTACATATGCTTTTGAGGAAGAAAATTGACTAAACTACTTGTGGTGATACCAGCAAGATCTGGAAGTAAGTCACTACCCAATAAAAACATCCGGCTACTTAATGGTAAACCACTCATTGCGCACTCTATCGAATACGCTACTAGTAGTGCGATAGTCAATAAAACGATTATTTCAACAGATAGTCAAAATTACGCGGATATTGCGATGCAGTTTGGTGCTGAAGTACCATTTATTCGTCCTGCAGAGTATTCTCTGGATACGAGCCAAGACTATGAATTTATGCGTCATGCATTAGATTTTTTTAAAGCTAAAAATGAACATTATGATTATTTGGCTTTGTTGAGACCAACCTCCCCATTGAGGCCGCCTAAACTACTAGAAAAAGCGCTAGAAATTCTAAAAAAAATACCATCTGCCAGTGCTGTTCGTACCGTTGCTCAAGTTAAAGAGCATCCCTACAGAGTTTGGCGCCCCAAAGATGACGGCAGTATTGAAGGCTTTGTTGATCAACAGCATGAACCGTATAACTTACCTAGGCAGCAATTACCATTGTTGTATTTTCAAACAGGTGATCTCGAAATGGTGCGATCATCGACTTTATTAGCGGGTTCTGTTTCGGGCAATGAAGTTTATCCACTAGTACTAAAACATGACCAAATGATAGACATAGATAGCGACGCTGACTTTAATATTGCAGAAGATAAAATAAGATGAAATTTTTAATTTGTGGAATGGGCTCTATAGGCGTGCGCCATTTTCAAAATCTAAAGCACTTAGGATTTAATGATATTAGTTTATACAGTACAGGCAATAGTAATTACCCTAAAATCGAAGAGCTAACTAAGGATATCCCTCGCTATAACAATTTAAATCAAGCTCTTGCCCAAAATCCTGACGTTTGCATGATTACCAACCCTACTTCTATGCATGTTGAGACTGCAATTGAAGCAGCTAATAAGGGTTGTCATTTATATATTGAGAAGCCACTTTCACATAATCTAACTAATCTTGCAGAATTGAACAAAATCATTAATCAAAAGAATTTAATAACTTTTGTGACATATCAATTTAGATTTCATCCTCACATTCAGCTGCTAAAAGATTTATTACATAATGAAAACCAATATGGCGATGCTGTTTGGGCACAAGCAGAATGGTCTGAATATCTTCCAGATTGGCACCCTTGGGAAGATTACAAACAAAGTTATAGTGCAAAAAAAGAGCTTGGAGGTGGGGTACTAAGAACCCAAATTCATCCTTTAAATTATTTAGAGTATTTATTTGGAGACATTGAACACCTAACAGCAACAACTCAGAGTACAGGTATATTAGATATTGACGTAGATGATATAGCAGATATTCAGATTAGTTTTAAAAGTAAAATTAATGCCACAGTTCATGTTGATTACATACAAAAACCCCGAGTGCACAAATTAAAAATTGTGACAAACAAAGGAAGATTTCATTGGAATTGTCATTTAAATTCTTTAAAATTCATAAATTTAGAGAATAAGATAACAGAGTTTACCAATGAAAATTTCGAGAGGAATGATATGTTTGTTAAGATGCTGGAAGAATATATAGATTGCGTTAATAACAAAACGCCGACAAGTTTCTCTATAGAGCAAGCAAGCAAGGAGTTATCTTTATTGTTAGGGGAATGACCTAAAAAAGCCCTATAACTGAATAAGCTCAACAGATTTAGGCAACTTACTATAAAACAATCTCGTCACTTGACTATAATTATAAAGTGTACTTCCATAAACTTTGATATCTTGCATGTTATTAATCACCCTATCAGATGGTCGATAACATTTAAGTGTTATTTGAGGAAAGCACATATTAATTATAAAAAAAGCGGTCGATACATAACCATGAAACGTTGCGGGGGGATGTTGTTGCATTAATAACCATAATTCAATAGAAGTCGACGGTGCTATAAATTCAAATTGTGGGAACGTTGATTTTATTTCTGATTGATGGTCAGCTGACTCTCCTCGATGAGGGAAGTAAATAATTTTGCCCTTACAGTTGGAATTAATTTTATCCAGCATTTGCAAATATTCTGTTTTATCACAAAAGCCACGATCGACTATTTTAGCGCCAATAATGACCTCGGTAGACTTATCAATGTTTGTATATTGTCGATGTAATTTAGCTAAAGTATTCGGAAACACTTTTTTACCTGTAACTTTCTCTCGATAAAAAATTGTAAACAAATCAATATCAGAATCACTTTGGGGCACAATTCCATAGTTTAGTTTAATGTCCTCGGCGTATTGCCGTCTTGCCGATGTTCCAAAATTAGGTAATGCGAAAAAAGCGTTATTCGGTAAATGAAAATGAATGAATGCAAGTGTTATTGAACCATCATCAAGCATAATCCTTTTACTTTTTTGAAAACCATCAATAAGGTCTTTTTGCCATTGAACACGAAAATCAGAAAAAAAGACATACTGAAACGAGTTACGATCTATCTTACTCAATACGTCTCCATAGTAGCCTATGCGGTCTTCTAACGACTTTTTATATAAATAAGATGGCTCTAAAAAATGAATTGTTTTCTTAACGTTTTTCAAATTTTCAAGAACGCTTCGCATTTGACGACTAGCCTCTGTGTTCTCATCAGCGTGAAAAACAATATGCAATTCATTGATTTTAAAGTAATCAATAGCTTCACTTAAACAAATTATGTGAAATGGCGCACTAACAAGTGCAAATGCTTTCATTAGTCCACCTTACTAAACAATAACTCGACTGAGCGATAAAAACTAAAGTCACGAGGTAAATTAACGACTTCATAGCCAAGATTATTTAATCGAGTGATTAAGCGAGTGACTCTTAAATAGAAATCACAAAACTCTTCTAAGTTTGGACGTATGTTTTCAAACTCTGCCACAATTTGACTTGGTAAAGAAAACTCTTGCTCAAGGAGATCCTCAAGTAGAGGTAACGCAGCGCCTTCAATGTCCATTTTAAGAATATCTATTTTGTTATGACCTAACTCACTCATAATTGTCTTCAAGGATTTACAGGTCGCTTCAAATATCCCACCGTCGTGTTTAATAAACATAGAAGGGCTTCTTCCTCTATCTTTTGAATACATAAAAGGCATTTTGCTGTCTTTAATCCAAACACCAATAGGAAAAAAATGTAAATTTATATCCTTCTGTTTACTCATATACTCTGCAGCAATTGGAGCAGGATCAAACAAATAGACGTTTGTTTGAAAACGACTTATCGCAGCTTTGTCGAAAGAAATATCGGTCAAAACACCTAATGAATAAATTATTGGTGATTGCTTATATAGGATCCGAGAATCCAAGTAATAATTGCCAACTTTAACGTAATTTTCATTTATTGTGGGCAGGGACTTTTCAAATCTTTTAGCAATAACTCTAAATGGATCGAATTTATAAAGAAAGTAATCTTCAAGAGCAAAAGCAAGCTGTTGTTTTTTCAGTCGATAAAATCTCCTAAATTCTCCCTTAAGATATCGCTTAAGTCGTTTCTTTTTGGTGTAAAACTTAAGGTCTGAAATTAATCCGTGTTCAGTTGGCAAGTTTATATATCCTTCAAAAATTTAGTAAAATTAGAATTAAGAATTACTAACTCTATAACTAACTTGAGCTAACTATAAAAATTTTCTCTTCTTCAATAAAACCGAATTTGTTTTTTTTCTGAGGATATAATCTATCACTAGACTTCCAATCGAAAACTTGAACATCAAAACCTGCTTCTCGCAATTTATTTGGGTAATCTTGCCCATATAATCTTACATGGTCTTCCTGTCCAAAAGCATGTAGACGAGCCTCTTCGGTTTTTATAGTTAGATCTTCATATGTGTGTTCGCTGTTTAGAGAAATAGGTACCTGGAGAATTGCAACGCCAGTGTTATTTTTTAATACACGCTTAAGTTCATTCAACGCTTTTTTATCATCAGGAATATGCTCTAATATGTGATTAGCGATAATTAAATCAAAATGCTCTTCTGGGAAAGGAATGTCGGTCATGTCAATTGTCAAATCAACATTTCTTGCGTTTAAATCAGCTGTTATGTATTGTGAAAATATACTCTTTAATTTACGACTTAATACTGTTTCTGGTGCAAAGTGAAGAACCCTTATATTGTCACTTAAAAGAGATGTCTGGTGCTTTAAAAACATATAAATTAATCTTTCTCTATCTAAACAACCGCAGATAAAACATCGCGCATTTTCTCTTCTACCGCCGCCAACAACTTGCTTTTCATACATGACTGGCAAATCGAAGCCATAGGGCTTAAAGCTACCCATATAAAAATTACACATGGGACATTTATGTTTAAAACCACTCACTTCTTTCCAGCGTTTTAATCGCCTTATTAACCTCGCGAATTCCACTACTTTCCCTCAATATGACCATTTCTTTTAGAGTAAACTATGTTTATAAACAACTTATCGACCAATTTGTAAAATCAGTTAATTTATATGCTCAGCTAAAAAATAAATTGAATTCATTATTTCTTAAAAAAGTGTTTGACACGTCTATAGTCAAAGGCGATTGCTTGCTTCAACAGATCAAAACCGAAATTGCGGCTATTTTTCAACCCTTCAAATCCAAATAATTTTACAAACAACATTACTCCCATAAGCCCATTTCTCCATGCTTGACGTCGAAACATCCCCATTAACAATAGTCTTACTTGTTCTTGATTGTAATTCGATTTAGGCAATGCTTGTAAAATCGTTTTTATAATAGATGCAGAGCGCCTCATGTGAACTAAAGTGAAATTGAGGCTTAACTTTTGAGCTGGATATACCAACATCCTAGCAAGTACTTCTGTTTCAGCCTCGCAATCAAAGGCTTTTAGTTGAGATTGAACATTCTCTAAACACCCCTGATTTTGACGATATTTATGAGCGATAGTCTCTTGACCGCTATGCTCGCGATAAACCATTAACGGTTCCTCAACTAATCCAATTTTACCAAATTTAGACAATTCAACCCAGAATAGATAGTCGCTTGCTCCAGATATCCAGGTTCTAAATTTGATATTATTAATACGGCAAATGTCTACCCTAAACATGCTCCCAGGGTTGAAAACATAATTATAGAACAATAAGTATTCTGGGGATAAATAACTTTCAGAAACTGCAATAAGTTTTGTGTGTTGCTTGTTCTTCTTATAATAGTGACAGGTGCAATTGACATATTCTGGATGGCTATTTAAAAACCCTATTTGTTGTTCAATACGGTTCGGCTCCGCGATATCGTCAGCATCCATCCATGCGGCGATGTCTGTATCACACAATTCAAGTAATTTATTTCTACTAGCTATAATACCCAAGTTTTCAATATTACGATGGATTTTGACCCTTTCATCTTTTGCAGAAAACTGCTGGGCAATATCTAGAGTATTATCCGTAGAGCCATCATCTAAAACCAAAACAATCAAGTTTTGATAACTCTGTCTCAAAATCGACTCTAATGCTTCAGACAAGTATTCTTCAACATTAAAGCATGGTATTAAAACAGAAATGGGGACAGACATAGTTTATTTTGCATCACGAACTAGCAGAGCTAACTCATGTCCTTTTACTAACGGTTTTAGTCAACTAAATATACTAACTTAAACTATCGTTGTTTCTTAAGAGTTTTTTGTAAAGTGAAACCGTTTTATTGATAAAAACCTCATCAGAGTAAGACTCTAATGCGACATTCCTACTTGTTGTACTCTGTAGCTTTAGGTCCTCGATACGGAGCATGGCTATTTCGCTATATAATTCTTTCCAGTTTCCCGTTTTAACCAAATAGCCATTAATACCATTTGTTATCATCTCGACGATTCCTCCAGTTGCATAACCATATACAGGAGTACCTGCGGCTAGAGATTCCAATACAACGAGTGGGAAGTTATCTGCTTTGCTGCAATTCAAAAATATATCAGCCGCGTTATATAGTTTATTTAATTGCTCTTCTTCTGTCACGTAACCTACAAAGGTACAATCAAGCCCTTCAAAATGCTGTTTGTCAGTTGGTGTAACTTTACCAACAACAATAATTTGAATATTAGAGCCTAAGCTATGTAAAACTTTTAACGCATCATCGGTACCTTTAAATGGACTGTTAATGCGATACGCGATAATTAATAAAGTTAACTTTTGCGGGTTTAAGCCCAATGTTATTTTCACTTCACTTTTATCCATTGGAAAAAAGGTATTAGTATCAACACTGTTGTTAATGACTGATATTTTTTTTGGATCGACCCCGCTCAAGCTGGCTTGACTTTTTAAAAAAATAGAAGGCGAGACAAGATGTAATTTTTTACTATGTAGCCAACGTTTTAATCTTAAATGAAAGCGAGTTAAATCAAGTGTCCCTCGTACTGGCCAACTTAACTTTTGAGGACATTTTCCACAATAAGACGTGAAACGAGCGCAACCTAAAGGATTGATACAACCTCCAGTAAAAGGGGAGAAATCATGCATTGTCCAGACAATGGTAAAGTGTCTAGACAAAAGAGCTATCGTAATAGGAGAAAGCGCTGTAGTGATATCATGGAAGTGAATGATATCGATTTTCAAACGCTTCATTTCAGATTTAAGATAGGGATATTCCAACGGAACACTTTCTTGAAAGCCAAGACTTTGAAATCGATATTTAAGCCATTTAAAAAGCTTTTCATAAGGACCAAATAAATTACTTTGATTGGCCTGATAACCGTACTCAGAGTCCCTTCGAAAATGATGGCAAAAGTGGCCGTTTTGCTGCAGCAATCTAGCTAAAGTCGTTGCGACTTTACTGCCACCACCGCCTAAATTTGCTGCTTTAGAGATAATGGCTACTCGCACTGTAATTCCCCTACAAACTCAAAATTTCGAACATTTCACAGTTATTTTGGATAAATTGTTCGCGTAAATTTTTAGTAATTTCATCTTTAAACCTTTTGGAACATATAACGATTTTTTCGCAATTTGATTCTAAAGCGTGATTTAATGATACAACGTCATAACCTAAATGCTGGAATGGTCCATATACTTCAGCTTTACGGTCTATGACCATATCGACTTTGAGAGCATTTTTATTTAGGTGTGGCAGTAACTTTTCGAAGAAAACGCCAGCGCCGTATACGCTAAAGTTTGTCCATCCCCTGGCTAATATTCGTTCGGCTAAGTCAGCGGCATCATTTTCAGTGTCTAGAGATAATAACCCATGCTGTTTTTGCATAAATGTATCTGACAATAAATTCAAGATTGCTTGTGGCCAATGCAAATTATCAATTTTCCATTTAATATTTCTACTAAATTCAAGATAGGCACATTCAACCCCTAGCTGTTTAACCTGTTCGATTTGATTAGTACTAATTACGGCGTAGGCGTTACTCGAGCCAAAATTATCTTGTTGCATGATTTGGGTTAGTAGTTCAGCTTCCCCTTTAGTAGGGTATTGAACATACCGCAAGAGTATATTCATAACTTCTGCATTGCTAATGTTTTTAAAGCCTAATTGGTGATGGTTGTCCACATAGTCGATTGCGCCGTCCAAAAATGCATTTACTAGTGCGGTGTTAGCTTTTAACTTTGGGGCTAATATTGGAGTTCCAAGATGATCATCCGCGTAACGTAGCGTTGTACCACGATCACCTAATAAAAAGGTTTCAATACATTCAGAAGACCTACAAAGCAGCCTCCTTAAATTATGGCTATCGTTAGCAGCATTGATAAAACTATAATAAGCCGTCGTTTGTGAATTTCGATAAATCCTGTCGGATGAAATAAACAATAAATTTGCAGCACAACTTTGGCTAAATATCATTTGAAGATAATGCTGAATTGTCCCTCCATATCCAAAATCGACGACGGTACATTGCTCAAAAGGAGTGGAAATTTGCGAATTATAATAGGAAAAAAAGCGTTCTTTTTGCTGTTTAACAACATTTTTTATTTTGCCTATGTTCTCTTTCGCTAACTTATTTAGATGGCTAAGTAAGCTATTTCCTTGGTAATAAAGACCCTCAGCATTTTTTATAAGATCTAATTTAAATTCACCGTGCAGTGCATCCGGTGGTAGTTGAAAATCACGATAGAAATCATCAACTTTATATCCACGTCTAGAAAACATTAAGGTAACGAGTTCATTTAGCCAATTTTTTGAGTCAAAATTGATAGAGGGCCAAAGAGCAGATTTACGGGAAACAAATAGTTTCTTAACGTCTATATTTTCAATTTCTCTCTGTGAAAGTCTCAATGAGATAAGCGGGGCAAAAACTTCGGCTTCACGCATTAAACATAGAATGGTTGCGCTTTTTACTTTAATAGTTATATCTATCACCCAATCAGCGAAAGCGAAAAGAGCAGGCCCCCAAACAAAAGCACCTAACTCAAATGCTGTCCGCTCAACAACATGATCAGCGTTACTTTTTGAATAAGTTGCTACTATTTGTCGGACAGCATTTGAATTGCAGTTTAATGGAGAAATTGATCGTTCAGTTTTAAAAATTTGCACTGCACTGAGTTCGCCCGATGCATGAATAGCATGTAAGCCAACTTGTTTGGGTAATTCAAAGTCCGACTTTATATTGTCTCCTACATGTAACCATTGAGAATACTCCAGACCTAATTGTTGTTTAACATGTTTAAACAACAGTCCCGAAGATTTGTTTTTGCGATATTCTGAAGACACAAATAGTGGGACTTGGCGAATTTTTTCATCGTTATTAAGGAATGTATTTTGAATTTGCTCTTTACTTAAATACATATCAGACAAAAATATCACAAGGATACCTTTTTGACTTAGGGACTCAGCAAGTTTAACCATGGGTTGATAAAGAAAAGAATATTCAGCTTCAGTAATGAGTTCACTTTTCAATAGAGTCTGTTTTATTGACTCAGTGAACGGCATATAGTCATAAATTTCTTCTAACGTCACTTCTTTGCTGAACGACTGTTTTTTGGCTTTTCTTTCAGCAAACACTCTCAACTCTTGAAATTCTTTATTTTCAAGGCCTAAGAGCAGTTCATCTTTCACCTTGGTATACGCGAGAGAAAAAATATCAGCAGGTTTTGATACTTTCCTGAAAATTAACGTATCAAATAGGTCAAGAGAAACCACTTTAATATTATGGTTTTCAACAAAAGAATTAATGTCAGAGATCAACGAAAACATATAGCTTACCCGTTAAACAGCGTGAATAATAAAAGTCAAAGTTATTTATCAACATCGAGCAGCCAATAGCTTTAAAGCTTCATCAAAAATCACTGCAGAGCTTTTTCCGATATTGTTAGTTTCATACAGCTTTTCCTTTAGCTCTTGTCTTTTGCTTTCAAAGTCATCCTTGTCTAATGAACTTAAAATACTGGCAAATAAACTTGGTAAATCCTCAGGTTTTAGGCCGGGGGTGCTTTTCTCGAAATCGAGCATGAAGTCGCCGTGGCGCTTTACGTATTCCATTTTGTCATAAATAAAAAATACGATGGGCTTATCCAAAAGCAGATAATCAAAATAGATTGATGAATAATCTGTAATTAATAACGATGACATGGCTAACAACGGATAAATATCACTGGTACTGGGATAAAAAACAATATTGTGTTGATAGTCCGGTGTAAACTGATAATCATCATTTTCCATTGAGTCAAAAAATGATTCTGGACGAATGAATGGGTGCATCTTCAATACAATAAGTAAATCATGTTGCTTAGCAAACTTATTTAACTTGTCTAGATTGATGGGGTTGTTATCAAAAGAGTCCCCACGCCATGTTGGGGTATAAACAATCAGTTTATTATTTGAAGTTTTCGCCCAAGCATATATATCTTGATCAACCAGCGCTAAACTTTTTTTATTATCGCCTTGTTCAAATAGTACATCGTTTCTGGGATACCCAGAGTTAATAATTCTTTTATAATCAAAAATTTCTGAAAAGGCGTAATCTGTCACAAAATCTGAAGTTGATATAACTAAATCATATTTTACGGCTTTGTAATTAGCCAGATGACCAATTTTTTTAAGAGGAATACCATGCCATATTTGAATGGTTTTCGCGTCATTAATTGCGTAGCGTAAATCTTGGGTGATGGGGTTATGATCTAACACCATCAGTTTAGATCTTAGGCTGTAAAAAATGAATAACCATGAGTTAATGTCGATTATCTTGAAACCAAGAGGTTTTAACAACGCGATTTGATTTTTATTGTCGGTGGCTATTACCGCATTAATTCTTTGCTGATTTTCAAAGTACAAGTAGAGCTGTTTGATGTTAAGGTCAATGAACCCCTGCCCTAAAAATAGTACGTTGTTATCACGTTGCATGTATTTTTTAAAATGTCGCTGTAATACTAAATGGATTCCTGGCAAAGCATTACTTTTGGTTTTTTGCCACCAGAGTTTGAAGTTAGATATTTGTCGGAAACCCTCATTGTAAATCACCAACTGTCGTTTTGAATTGGCAAGGCCAATTTGTTTCAAAGCTTTGTTTATTTCTAGGCCATAATTAGGGGAAATAATAAGTACTTTATCGAACTTTTTCTGAGCTAAATCATCAGGAGAGATGATATCTTGCCCCTGCTTGCTTTTATCCACAAAACCTAAAAAATTGATACTGGAGTCTTGCTCAAGATAGCGCTTAAGCTTTTCAGACATTGGTGTAAATGGGGTAATATAAACGGACTGTCCAGGTTTGAGGCCAAGCAGCTCTATTTGTGGTGACATATTATTTCCATAACTGCTTTTTGACTCTTTCTCTTCGTCCAACATCTTGCAAAACAACAATCATTATAAAATCACCTATTCCAATGCTTTTACAATATCCAGCACACCATCCAAACCTTGTTTGATTTTTTGGATTGCTTCACTATCTATTTGTGACAGTGCTTTTTTTAAACTTGTTGTTGAAATACTAGGAGTACGTGGCAAATAAATGACCTCACACAACGTCTGAAGCTCATCAAATTTACCTTCCCAGTCAGCACCAATACCAAACACATCGACATCGTGCTGTTTGATATCCACGGCTTTTTGTGTCCAGTCATTTTCAGGTATCACTAAGTCAACGCAACGTAATGCACCGACTATTTTTGCTCTTTCTGCATACCCATAAATACATTGTTTACCTTTAAGCAGATTAAATTCATCGGTAGATACCCCGACGATGAGCTTATTGCCAAGTTCTTTAAGGCGCTCCAACATATTTACATGACCTATATGAAGGAGGTCAAAGGTGCCATAAGTTAGAATTGTTTTCACCGTAAATACCCTTAATAAACGGTAGATGATTTAATATCATCCAAGGTCCAATCTGATTTCGGGGTTTGCCAATCACCATAATGGCGACTCAAATATCCTTCGACATCATTTGGAATAAAAATTGACTTACCTCGGAAGGTAAATGGAACAACCTTTCGCATGTGGCGACTTGGCATCGAAAAGCCGCGCGATGCAATAGCATAGTCCATCACTTCTTGATCTAAATACTTAACGAAAAAGTCGATAAATGGAAGCCGACTAGAATTGTTCAAAGGTGCAAGTTTAAAACTTCTAGTCGCCCCCACTTTTACTAAACCGAATGGCTTCTCAGCAAAGTATTCTGTTATTCCCCAAGGTTGTTTAGAAACCGTCTCCAATGCAGTTAATAATGTTTTTTGCTGCTGCTTTATGGTTTCAATATCGTCACTCAATACTGCAAAATCAAAATCGTCATCCCAAGGAATAAAAGCATCATCGCGATATATACCTAACAATGTGCCGGCATCCACGTGATAGTGGATATCACATTGCGTTAACGCCTCACATAATGCCAATAATAATTGTTCTGAACTCTGTTGAATATCTTCACTGTCGCCAAAATGAAAGCGTTTTATTTGTGTCGCGTGAAGAATATTAATCTTATCTGCGGGAATATTTTCTTGCTGCTTTAACTGCTGATTAATTTGTTCAAAATACTCGCTGGCGATCATAATGAAATCATATTCAAGGCAGTGTAATTGATTAACTGAAATGATTGGGAGGCCATCTAAAACACAACCAACTTTACTTACGTCGTTATCACAAAAAGCTAAAATACAGAACTTGGACTGCAGATTTTGTTTTGCAGCAATTCCTGCTTGCCCTGCCCCAAAAATAATAACTTTCTGCTTCAAAATACTCGCCTCAACTGCTAATTCAACTAAATTCAACTGAACGTGAAAGTTGTTCAAATAAATTGTAACCATCCCAACGGCTAGAAAAATTGAGGGCGCGTCCTGCAGGTACAACCCTATCAATTCCTTGTATCGACGGATTTTGAGCAAACTTGATTAAGGCGTCTTGCTCAAGGCCCCAATAACTCAAGGTTTGTAATTTATTACTGCTCAATAAAGCAATATCTTCCAAGCTGTTGATTGGTAAAAGTAAAAAGTAACCTCCTCCCAAATGCCAATCTAGCCAATTTTCATCAAACTCGGTGACTGGAATAACGCCTATGGCACTTTGGATGATTGGAGCATCAGCTTTTGTAGTGCTTTTTAATAACTGACTAGTGACTAAGTGATCATTCAGACTATTAATCTTATGTCCACTTTGTTTTGCAACCTGATTTAACTGGCGGAATAATTCGAGCTGCAAAATAGAATCACCTAACCAATAAATCAACCTCGGTGAAGAACAAGCCAATTGGCCATGGGGCTGGGTATCTTGCCAAAGTGACTCGGCCAATTGAGGAATATTTTCAGTGGTTAATTGCTGCCCATTGATCACACAGGCTGAATACCTGTCAGCAAAACTAATATCTCGGCAACGGGGTTTGCATGGCAAGTTACGAATAGCATTCACACTGTCATCGCCACCCCAAATCACTCGAACGTCGCAGATAAGACTTAATTCAGCAGAGTACGCTGAGTGTTTATCATAATGCACAAAAAGATTGTGCTGGCCAATTTGCACAAACTCTGGTTTAGCAAAAAGAAGGTTGAGAATATTCAGCAAGCAATCTTTTATATCACTGCTTTTTGTTGCGACTCGGATAACGTTGTGATTGCCCATCAACAAAGAACAAATCCAGCTGTAAATGAACATGGTATCAACGTTTGAAGGGGTAAAATGCACTACCCAACCAAGAGGTTTTATCACCCCAGTAGGCGAAAGGCTTTGCATCTTTTTCAGGTTGGATTTTCGCAACCAAAACCCTAACGCCACCAGCTCAGGGTAGGTTTTCGCTTCGCTATTTTTTAATAACTCATTAGACAAAGATTCGATAAACGCTAAAACGTTTTCATCAAAACATCGAAAATAGGGAGTATTGTCGTTTATCACATCTAAACTGCCATTCACTGGAGCCAACATATTTAATGGCGACATCATAACTGCGCTCCATGTGTATCGCTGCACCCGCGCACTTCGGTTTTAGGCAAGCGGCCATTAATTGCAAAGTATTTCCCTTTAGCGCCGCAAGAACAGTTATCGACGCCCTTCAAAACACCGAGATCTTCGGTCAATAAACTGTGTCCTGGATAGCTACTTGGCAGTGCAGATAAGACTTGCACTAAACCTTGTTCGCCAATATTGCATTGTTTTAATGTAAAGGGATTGCGGATCAGCACATCGGCAAAGACAGGGGCATGTAAATGCCCTTTTTCACATTCCACAAAGATTGATCCGACCTGCTCCGCCATGCCGTAGAAATTGAAACAGCGTGAAATACCTGTAGTAGCGAGCAAGGTTTGTTTAAAAGTGTCATTATCAACTTGCTGATCAATCAGTTTTTTCCATCCACCGCTATGAATTAACACACCTTTGGGCAGAGAAACCCGTTTATCACTTTGTTGTAACGTTTTTAAAAAATAGAGCCACACCATAAAGGTAAAACCAAAAATCAATATCGGTTGCTGAGCGTATTTTTCACAAAATGCCTCAATCACTGGCCAGTTAGGCTGCATGTTTTCGTCTAACGCATAGGTATGATCACGGCCAAAAAATGCCAAACCTTGAATGCCCGCAGCTCGAGCGCTAAATTCCGGTTTTTTTAAAATATCGGGGGAATCAATTATCAGCATGGGCAAACGCTGTTTACCTATAGTCTGCTGGAGAATTTTCACTAGCACCTTACTTTGTCGAGCACTGGTTTGTTTATCTAAATAAATAGTCGCTGGGGTTTGACTCGTTGTGCCAGAGGATTGTAGGGTTTTAAAGACTTCTTTTTCGTTAATACTTTTTAAGTTCAAGTGTTTAAACAAACGCACCGCTAAATAAGGAAGTTCTTCAATACGTTTAGCATCAGCACTGTGCTGTTTAACAATGTTCCTGTATTCGTCGTTTTGTAATTGGTGAAGCTGATGCAATTGATTTAAAACCGGTAACAAAAGCGCTTCTTTTTTATCTTGTTCAAGGGAATATACACCGGCGCTTAGCAGGTCTTCGAACAACCTTAGGTACTCTACAAGGATTGGATTATCAGTATTTTTCATGAGGATTTTTGCAACCCCAATTTAAGCACTGCTTGATAATCTTTTTTACCATTTTCAGTCAGCGGCAAAACATCAAGGTGAATCACTTTTATAACACTCGGGTGTAGATCCAATAGTTGGCTTATCCGCCCTTTTACATCATTTGCAGATTGTTCAATACTCAAAGCGGTTGTGCCAATCACCAGATAATTATCGTTACCTGTAGTTAACCCTGTAATACCCAGTTCTAATAACTTTCTTTCAACTTCATCGAGATCAATTCGTAATCCAAATAATTTTAGAAAGCGGGATTTTCTGCCTGCAATAAAATAATCACCATCTTCATCAAAATACGCTAAATCGCCAGTGGCTAGCCATGCATTTTTAGATTGGCTTGAATCAGCGGATAATGCATTCAAATCGGTAATATTACACACATAACCAAGCATTACATTCGGTCCTGTGTAAAACAGTTCACCAACGCTATTGGCCTGCTCGATTATTTGATTTTGCTCATCGACTAATTTAAATCGTCCACCTGGAATAGCACAACCGATTGATTCAGGTTTTTGTAGGACCAGATCTGGATGTAAAAAAGCCATTCGAGGGCTTGCTTCTGTCTGACCATACATCACGAAAAACTGACTTTGATTGTTTTCAGCAAACTCACCTAAAGTTTTGACTGCATCAACATTAAGCTTGCCACCTGCTTGGGTAAAATAACGTAAATGAGGCAACTTTTTCTGATGGAAGCGCAATCTGAGAAGCATCTCATAAGTAAAAGGAACGCCCGCAAAACTGCTGATTTGATGCTCTTCAAATAACTGCCAATAATCACGACTAACTGGGCTTGCATCCGTAAAAACACAGCAAGCGCCCTTGTTTAAATGGGAATTGATGATAGACAAACCATAAGAATAGAAAAATGGCAGCGAACATAATGTTTTATCAGATGATTTTATCGGTAAATAGTCACAAATAGCATCAGCGTTAGATTGTAAATTATCCGCACTCAGTGCAACTTGTTTAGCCGTGCCGGTTGAACCAGAGGTGGACAATAGTAAGTTCGCCATACAATGGGTCAGCGAGGTTCTAGATTGATGATATTGAATAGTAGTTTGTTGCTTGGCTTCACAGCTTATGGTCACCGTTGGAGCAAACTGCTCATACAAATTCTGCAAATCTGAGGCTGCTGTATCTGGACTTAATAACATTGCACAATGGCCCTGTCTAAGCGCGCTTAAATAAGCCACTAAGGTAGACAAACCATTAAAGGCCATAATAAAAATCACACCTTTGCGGCGACCTAAATGTTGACTGAGGTCCCCTTCCAAACGTCTGCAAGCTTGTTCAAGCTGCGCATAGCTAAGTTGCTGCTCTCCTTCAATGGCAGCGATATTGTTAGCATGTTGGGAAAGTGCGTCATAAAACATGGTTTATAAGCTCAACCCACCATCAATACCGATAATTTGACCGGTAATAAATGAGGCATCATCTGACAATAAAAATCTAATTAATTTGGCCACATCTTCAGCTGAACCAGCTCGTTGCAATGAAGTAGCGGCAATTAACTCTTGGCGTTTTTGCCCTGCATAAGAAGCAGTCATGGCCGTATCAATAAACCCTGGAGCGACACCGTTCACACGAATACCTAAAGCCCCCAACTCTTTTGATAATGATTTGGTTAAACCTGATAATGCTGCTTTACTCATCGCGTAGGCTGCCTGCCCCGCGCTGCCGTTTTCACCGACGATTGAACAAAGGTTAACAATGCTTCCACTGCGATTCTTTGTCATCAGTCGCATCGCCAACTGGCTGTGGGTAAACGCTGAAACACTATTGACGGCAAATTGCGTTTGCAGCTCAGCTGACCGAGTTAGCATAAACCCACTATCCAACATACTTCCAGCGCAGTTCACTAAGCCGTGTAATTGCCCCGACTCTTTCATGATGCTTGAAAACCCTTGTTTAACGGCACTTTCATCGGTGACATCATAGGCGAGCACTTTGCTGTTAACTAACTGACTCGACAAGGCTTGCAGTTGTTCTTTATCACGCCCAGCCAGATACACAAATGCGCCTTGATTGGCGCATTCAATTGCAGTTGCCCGACCAATACCGCCGCTAGCCCCCGTAATCAATAGTGTTTTTTGATTAAGCATCAAACTCGATTTCATATTTAGCGAGAATTTCTTTTGCCTTAGCTACTGAACTCATATCTATTATATCGTCGGTATCCAACATTACGTTAAATTGGTTTTCCAATTCAGCAATTAAAATCATGTGGGCGGTGGAATCCCACTCTGGAATACTGTTATAGGCTAAGTCGTCACTCACCTTTTCCAAGGGTATAGCTAAACTGTCAGCAAATGCTTGTTTTACGAGTTGTTGGTTATTCATGTAAATTTCCTTTATGACTCCCTGTTCTTCCTAGGAGTACGAGAAAGTAAGGCTTTTAGTGTTTTGCTATCCCGTTGATAATCCTCGAAATTCAAACTAATTTCAATTAAATCACCTTGATTGACTATTTGATAACCTAATTTTAGATTGTAATTAAGCGCTGCCTGATTATCCGACTTTACTCTTGCTACTAGCTTTTTACACTTTAAGGATTCAAAACAATAATCATTAATTAATAACGTGGGAGAAAACGCGATTATGTTATTGCGATATTTTGCTGCGCCAATATACAATCCTGGCTCAATAGTGTGTGCCTGAGTAAGCGGTTTACCCAATACTCTCGATTTAATATTTAAACTACCTATGTCCTGATCTTTGTAGCCAATCATAAAATGCTGCTGGCTAGGGTCACGGCTCACTTTGCGGAACCAAGCAGATTGCTGTTCTTCGCTGATTTCTGCTTGGGAAATCATAAACTGACTAACCTCTGGGTCATTTCGCCAAGCTCGCAGTAGTGGCAGATCACTTTCCTGCACTTCACGTAAACTGACCTGATAACCTCTAAGCACCTGATTTTCGTCCATAATGATACTATTCTCCATCAAAACATAACTGCTTAACTTTTTCGATGATCCGTTGAGAACCGTTGGTGTCACTGCTTCCTAACGCCCTATTATGCATTTGAAGCAACCTATTATCATCAGACCATAAGACCAATAAACGCGCCGTAACGTCTTCAATAAGACCCAGCTTTTCGTTGTCACTTTGCATTTTGCTGAAATCCTCAGCAATACACCAACCTTGTTTTACAGCTGCTTGAGTAGCATTAAGCTGATTGTCAGCCACAGTGACTAAACAACTTGGTGTCGCAGTAGCATGTAATTCGAATTGACTGCCTCCGGCAGCGGAAATGGCCAAGCGTGTTTGCAAAAATGATTTAGCTATTTGCTGACAATCGTGTAAATGTTGAATGTCCAGCTCACTGACCTGAATACATTTATTGAGTTCTTGTAAATAAGGGTAAGCTGCGCCAGTAATCACTTTGAGCTTCCCATCAAAGCCTTTTTGTTCAATGCATTGCAACAAAGGCAGAGTCAAATTATTTGGGTCACTTCCGCCCATAATAATAGTGAAATATTCTCGCTGCTCAAATGTTTGTTGTTTGAACTCGCAAAATTCTTGGCGTAAAACCCGATAAGACTCACCTATGCACAAATGCGTGTTTGGCTGGTTGACGTCATATTTCAACTGATGTGCACTACCAGAACCATTGATGATGAGATCGGCATACAGGTTTCCTGAATTATTCATATCATCAAAGCATATTATTGGGTAATCTAATTGCGCTAACCGCTGGCGATACTGAGACGTAAAATGATAGCCATCAATCACGATTGCCACAACCGAATTGAGTCGGCAAAACTGAGCAATAAGGTCTATCTCTTGAGCATCCTCTGTGGTTTCGGGTATCACAATGGTTTGCCCTACCCAATCCTGACGAGCATTGCTAATTTTTGACGCTTCAGCGTTAAGCATAAATACAGGAGTGAGTTGATTTTTTGCTGCAGCTTGAGCCAACGCCAAACAACGCATCAAATGTCCTAAACCAGAGGACACCCCGGCATTCACTCTGAATAAAATATGCTTCATAAAGTAATTAGAAGGTTATTATGACGGTGTTCATTCAAATAAGTCCCAATCAAGGGCTGTGCCAGCAGGCAAGTTAGTTTTCGCCTTTTTACCCAACACACTATCCCAATGTTTTGGCGCAAGACCACTTGCAGGACGTACAATTCTTAGATTTTCACGGCTTAAAGTTTGGCCTTTTTTCACATCAACACTGACAAAAATAGAACGTCGATAATGCTTTGACTTTTCTTCTGCCGCACTTCCCCCATAGGTCACTTTACCCATAGCATCGAAGGCTCGCGCACTCTCCTCTACCAGCGATTTCAATTCCGCAGGCTCTAATGAAAATGCGGCATCTACCCCCCCGGCATTTCGATCGAGAACAAAATGTTTTTCAATCACAGTTGCACCTAGTGCGACTGCTGCCACCGAGACTCCGATACCAGCAGTGTGATCAGATAGGCCTACTTGTTGATTAAATGAACCTCGTAAGTGAGGAATAGTCACTAAGTTGGTATTGCTCGGTTGTGCTGGATAAGTGCTAGTGCATTTGAGCAGTATAATATCTTCGCATCCTGCTTTTTTAGCACAATCTACCGCTTGTTCTATTTCAGCTAAAGTTGCCATGCCCGTTGACATAATTAACGGTTTTCCAGTTGCCGCAGCTTTGCGTATCAACGGAATATCAGTTAATTCAAAAGAGGCAATTTTATAACAAGGGACGTCTAAGGTTTCCAAAAAATCCACCGCAGCCTCATCAAATGGCGAGCTAAAAGCTTCCATTCCAAGGGCTTTTGCACGCGCAAATAACCGACTATGCCACTCATAAGGTGTAGATGCTTTTGCATATAAACTATGTAGCGCTTCACCGTGCCATAAACTGTCTTTTTCTTGAATCACAAAATCAACCGAATCGACGTTTAATGTCATGCTATCGGCAGTGTAAGTTTGTAATTTTATTGCGTGAGCACCGGCCTTTGCGGCAGCTTCAACCATAGCAACGGCAAGTTCAAAATCTTGACTATGGTTACCGCTTAGTTCTGCAATAATGAAAGGCGGATGTGAAGGACCAATTAATCGCTCTCCAATGGCGATATCATGCATTTTCTTGGGCCTCAAATATTGACGTAATACTCTGCGCAAGTTCATTAGTCTGAGGAAACTCACTGTTTTGATCTGTTGCATAATCAGGCATCAAAATGCGAGGATCAAGTTGCCCTGGTATTAATAAAGTAGGTGTCTCAACACAACTGGCTAAAGAGAACATTGCATTAGGTAAGCAAACTAAAAGATCACTCGCTTTCAAGCCTTGTAGACGCAGCCCCAAAGTCTCTTGTTCGTCGTCTAGTATAACTAGGTATCCGTTATTTTTTAGTATTGTTTCCAGTTCATGTAATTGTGGGTAAGGATGCTGTATATCATTCAGTGCCAAATAGATAATGCGCTGACTAACATCTTGATATTTTTGAGCTGGTTTAACCTCAATATGCCAATCCATAGACATATTTTTAAAACCACAACAACGAGTCAGATAAAATTCAGGGTAGCCCCCATCAGGCAGATTATCACTTGTCCACCATTGACTATGCCAGCGGCTCATCCCCATAAACGTACTCTGCATGTACTCACCCGCGTTATTCACGTATTCAGGTTTCAAACTTTGATTTTGAATCTGTTCGAGAAGGCTTTGCAGAGGTATACTCAAATAATTACCCTGCACAGGTTCACCGGCATCTTTAAGAAATCGAGCCAAAATACAAGGCATGAATGCAGTATCTAAGTTTAGAATTTGTTCAAAGCCAAGCTCAATAATTTGCTCGGCTAAACCAATAAAAGCTTCTAAAGCATGCAGAATATTATCTGGCCAATGCTGGTCAGGTAAACTCAATATTTTCGCATTAGGGACAGCAAGTTGCAGTACATCTACACCACCGCCATGGGTCAAACAGTAGACTTCAGTATCTGGATTTTGCTGCTGAAGCTGACGAATAGTGGGTACAGCAATGCTAGCGACATCGCCCATTTCTAGCATACGGATTACTAAAACTTTACTCATGTTAAATTCCTTTGACGTAGGCTTGATACATCAATTCTGCACGTTGCCAATCTTCGGGGGTGTCAATGTCTTGAACCAAATGACGAGGAAGAACAATGGGCACACTGTGTTGCGAAAATATGCCTTTTTTAGACAAATAGTCATCGGTTCGGCCCCAATAAAATTGTCCAGCATCGTGATAAGCTTCTTCTAAATCTTGTGAACGCTTAAATATATCTTGCTTGAACATTGGTTCAACAATACCTTGTTGAACACTGATAGCTCTTTGAATAGGAAATGCAAAACTGGTGACTGCAAAAGAAAAAGATTTATCTTTATCTTGCTGCAAAGACACTAAACCTTTTTGCAAATACTCAGCTTGCAAAAAAGGCGCTGTAGCATAGATACAGCAACAAAATTCTGGTTTTTCAAAATTATCGATACAATATTGTATCCCATGATTAGTCACTGGACGCGTTCCAATGACATCATTGGATAAATTTTCTGGTCGCAGAAAAGGTACCTCTGCACCGTATTTTATCGCAATATCAGCCACTTCTTGAGAATCTGTAGATACCCAAATTTTATCAAACAAGTTTGCTTCCTGAGCTGCTTGAATAGAATAGGCAATAAGCGGCTTGCCCGCAAAATCACGAATATTTTTTGCCGGTATACGTTTACTTCCGCCTCGTGCGGGAATGATAGCTAGATTCAAGCTAATACCTCATTTAATGCTTGCACAACTCTGTCTTGATCATCGGCTGTCATGCTAGGAAATAAAGGTAAAGTTAACGCATTTTGATAATAAACTTCTGCATTAGGGAAATCCCCCTCAGAAAAACCAAGCTTTTGATAATAAGGCTGCAGATGTATTGGGATATAATGCACATTAACGCCGATTCCCCGTGCAATTAACCCATTATAAACTGCACTTCGGTCGTGCTGTTTAACTTCAATCATATAAACATGCCAGGCACCATAATCGGCATTATCCATGTCTGGTAATTTTAGTGGTAAATGTTTCAACAAGTCTTGATAACGATGGGCTAGATTCTGACGTTTTGTAATAAAACCGTCTAATTTTTTGAGTTGCGATAAGCCTAAAGCTGCGTGTAGATCACTCAAGCGGTAGTTATACCCGAGTTCTACTTGTTGATAATACCAAGGTCCATCAGATGGCCCTTGCATTTGTTTCGGATCCCGAGTTACCCCATGCTTAGCGAACAGTTTAGCGCGCTCATGCAATTCTTCATTATTTGTCAGCACAGCACCGCCTTCAGCGGTGGTAATAGATTTAACCGGATGGAAGCTCAAAACCGCCAAATCAGAGTATTGGCAACTGCCGATTTTGTAATTCTGATAACTTCCCCCCAAACCATGCGCCGCATCTTCAATAATCTGCACTTTGTATTGCCTACAAAGTTTTGCAATTTCTTGCATCGGGCCACTCGCGCCAGAAAAGTGTACGACGACAATAGCTTTGGGTAATCGATTAACGTTTGCAGCTTCTGCTAATTTGTTTTCAAGGGCTTCAACGCTGATGTTTCGCGTCGCACTATCAATGTCCACAAAATCAATTGATGCACCACAGTACAAAGCACAATTTGCACTGGCAACAAAGGAAATGGGAGAAGTCCAAACAACATCTCCTTTTCCAACGCCAAGCGCTAAACACGCCACATGCAGTCCAGATGTACCACTATTCACTGCAGTGGCATATTTGGCATTAGTATAATCGGTTAATGCTCGCTCGAATTTAGGAACAACACAGCCTTGGGTTAGGAATTGGTTTTGCAGGACATCAATTACAGCAGCAACATCGTCGTCATCAACAAAGTGCTTACCGTAAGGAATCAAATCATTTGGATTATTCAATATTGGGCCTTAATCTAAAGTTAACTTATCTAAGGCTTCAAGTTCTTTAACGGTTAAAAAGTGTGGGTTGGTACCAGAGTGATATTCAAATTTATCTTGTACTGGCTGCCCTTTTTCCCCCAATTTGTTTAACCGATAATCGACGGTTTTATCAAAAAACTTAATTGCAGGTGTAATCACATAATGATCGTCAAATTCAAGGGAATGATGGGCCATTTCTTCAGGCACCATAACTTCATGCAGCTTTTCTCCAGGCCGAATACCGATGGTTTCGTAATCACGACCTCCACTCATGGCTTCGACAAGATCCAAAATGCGAATCGAAGGGATCTTAGGCACAAAAATTTCGCCACCCTGCATACGCTGGAAGTTGGTAATAACAAACTGAACGCCTTCATCTAGGGTTATCCAAAATCGCGTCATTTCATCATGGGTTACTGGTAGCTTGGTTTTACCTTCGGCGAGCAACTTACGATAAAATGGAACGACCGAACCTCGGGAGCCCACAACATTACCGTAACGTACTACAGCAAATCGCGGCCCAGTTGCACCGGAGATATTATTTGCGGCAACAAATAATTTATCAGACGCTAACTTGGTGGCGCCATATAAGTTAACTGGATTGGCGGCTTTATCTGTAGACAAGGCAATAACTCGGCGAACATCAGTCTCAATGGCGGCATCAATTACATTTTGCGCACCATAAATATTGGTTTTGATACATTCATTGGGGTTATATTCTGCCGCAGGAACTTGTTTTAAAGCAGCAGCATGAATAACGTAATCCACATCTTTCATCGCTGATTTTAAGCGGTGCTTATCTCTTACGTCACCAATAAAATAGCGCATACAAGGAGCATCAAATTGCTGCTGCATTTCAAATTGCTTTAGTTCATCGCGGGAATAAATTATGATTTTTTTAGGCTTTTCGTTTTTCAATAGATGTGAAACAAAACGCTTTCCAAACGAACCTGTTCCACCGGTTATCAATATAATTTTATTTTCAAACATTTATCTTGTCTACCTAACACTGTTGAAACGCGAAAAGATGTAACTGCGTTTTTGCTTGTAATTTTATGTTGGTTTATATGTGTTTCTAGCTATATGTCTATTTAGTTTTTCAACCGCTAATAAACGCAGCAACGACTTAATTGATTTAAATGTAATCACTATTTGGTAGTTTGCAATTCAAATCCAATAAGTAACGTCAAACTTTTGAAACTATACCTCTATATAGTCATAACAAGCAATTTCCATTCCTATTGGTTTAAGTGACACAACCTAAACTCAGAGCTATCAATTATGAAAAATGATTATCTAATACTGCGTTCAAAAATCCAGTATAAGTAATATATTAGCTTATGAGAATTGCGGCATAACTAAAATGTTTCGGAGATTATTAATAACGAAAGGTTTTATAATTGACTAACTTTGCAGGCTGAATTTTTAACGCTATTTGGACAGTAAAGAACATTGATATTAGTGAATTATTTGTATTTGTTGACTATTTTCTTGCCTCTAATTAATCCACTTAATTGTGTTAAAGATTCTTTAAGTTGGCTTTCTACTATCGTTGAAAGCGTATTGTTAACTATTATTTCATGCTCAGCAAAAACTTTTTCATTGTCTCGCTCTAGGGATTTAAGGTGATTTGTGACCACAACATCGCGTTTTATAATTAGTTGCTTGAGCAACTCATTATCAAGTTCTTTAGCGTCTAAAACAGCTTCAATTTGGCCATTGATATCTTTAAGGTTATCTGGTGTAAATCGATGATTTAAGGTTAGTTTACTCACACGACTGCAGTACGTTTTTGCCTTTGCGCTTCATAAGCTTCTTGTTTCGCATCTTCGGGGATACTCGCCCAGGCATTCTTAATAGGTAACAACAGATTAATCACTTCATCCATGATCTTCAAGTCATTCTGAATATTAGCGTCAGTTACGCGCTGGATCATGTAGTCATACAAATTAAATAAATTCTGACTCACTTCACTGCCGATTTCTAAATCTAAGGTATCCCGAAGATTCATTAAAATAGCGGAGACTCGAGATAAGTGCTCTGACTTACCTTCAAAATCTCTGCGCTCAATGCAGCCCTTACCATAGGCCATGCGGTCTAAAGCGCCCTGCATCAACATCAGGGTAATTTTGTGAGGATCCGCAGATGCCACATCTTGTTTTAAATTGCCTTTTTTATAAGCATTGATGCCTTTAAGCGCCATAAATTACAACTCCTTATGCTTGACCTAGCGATGCCAATAACGCACTACCGGTTTGGTTCAGTTTAGTTACAGTTTGGTCAAGATTTAAATATTTATCACGTAAAATTTCTTCAAAGCCGAGCATGCGAAGCTCGAATTGTTCTCGCTCATCAGACAACAGATCTTTTTCATCTTTTGCTGAGCGCTCTCGAGTAGCTAACAGCCCACTAAAAGTAGTGTATTCTTTAGTATAGTCGTACAATCTAGCGGCTATACCATCCTCATCATCTGTAAATAGTGCTGCGATATCATCAAAATTATCTTCCAATGCTTCAGCCAGACGATCTTCACCGCTACCTAGTCCAAACTCATCATATGAACTAATTTCCAATTTACCTTCAGAATTAAGCTCTACTCCGATTGCGAATAAACCACCCAAAGCAGATGATTCCACACTAGAGCCGATAATACTCGTTAAGCCAGAAGTAATGCTTCGCGCCATAAAATCACCGGCCAACACGCCGTCGTCTTCTAGTTCAGAGGTACCATATTTGGTGAGCGTATCGATCTCTTTGGCAAGTGCATTAAAGTTATCGACAAAATCTCGAATTTTTTTATCTAAACCTTCAGTGTCGTAACCTATTTTTAGAGTGGAAGTCTGAAATTCCCCTAAAGAATCTTTAGTGGAGAGCGTTGATGCTTCAAACGAAACACTTGAAATAGTATTTTCAAATTCGTTAGTACTGGATTCCACCGCAATGCCGTCGATCGTCGCTTTCGCATTTTGTGCACTTACCACGGGCTCTAGATAGGTTGCAACTTCAGTAGAATCTGTGGTGGAAACTCTATCCAAATCGGCCAAATTATCATTATTGACAATGACTAAATCATTTCCTTCACCTGTAGTTGATGAAGTTAAAACCAGCTTAGCGCCACCAGATGCAGTACCAGTATCAATAATACTGGCGTTAATACCGAAATTATCATCTGAGCTATTGATTGCATTGGCAAGTTGTTGGAGGGTTTGACCCGCAGTAACATTAATATCGAAACTATCGCCGCTGCTATCAACTTTAAATGTAAGACTACCGCTACCTGAGGATAAAACAGAGTCGCTTTTGCTTGCAAAGCCGCCATCACTTGCATCCGCAGTTTCTAACCGGCTACCACTAGCTAATTGAGTAATAGCTACTTGATATTCGCCTTTAACAGCACTATTGGCAGCTTCAGCAGTAAAAGGCTCGATGCTATCATCTGGGTTGGTAATCTTAGGCTCACGCCCTTGCAAATTATTATCGCTGCGCAATTCATCTACGGTGTCTAAAAAGTCACTCATTTTGGATTTTAGCTGGCCAATACCAGAAATTTCCGCGTCTAAGGCCTCTTCTTTGTCGTCTAAACGAGTCTGTTTTGGTGCTCGCTCAGCCGCAATTAGCTGAGTGACTAAATCATCTAACGCCAGCCCAGAACCTACACCTAACGATTGAATAGTCATAACGAACCTCTTTTAAAAACTAAGCTTGTTTGTTTAATAATACCCCTACTGCGCTGCCAACGTCAGACTGGAGATCTTTGATTCTCTCAGACAAAGCAAGTACTTCTTCAGAGGGGATTTGTCTAATCACTTCCCCAGACTCTGAGTCGGTTACTTTAACCACTTGTCGTTCACTCTTTTCATCAACAGAAAACGACAGTTGACGATTAGTTGCCTGTAGAAAATCACTTATTTCACTAACCGCACTTTCAATGTTCAAAGAACTTTCATTGTTTGATGCGTTGTTATCGGCCTGCCTTTCTTTTTCTTGACCATTTTGCGCAGACTCGGCGACCGCTTTCTGTTCGTTTCTGAGTTGATTTTGTTCAGATACGTTTACAGAAACAGGTGTTGATACCTCTTGCTGTGCAAAATTCTGGCCATACTGTGAAAAATTGACATCCATCTTCCACCTCCACTTAAAAGCAATTTGCCACTAACTGTATAGAGTATAGTGGCATTATCATTGTTAGACTAACCTTAAAAAAGCTAATCAAATTATCCTAGCAAAGACAACGCCGACTGAGGTCGCTGATTTGCTTGGCTAAGCACAGACAAAGAGGCCTGTTGAACAATTTGATTACGGGTTAGTTCAGCTGTTTCCGTTGCAAAGTCTGTATCACGAATACGTGAACGTGCACCGGCAATGTTTTCTGAAATATTGCTAAGGTTACGAATGGTTGATTGGAAACGGTTTTGCAACGCACCTAAATCGGCTCGCACAGCACCCACTGTTGATATTGCATTATCAATCGAAGTTAGTGCACCAGATGCACCTGCGATAGTGGCAACTGAAAGAGAACCTATATTCAAACCAGAAGAACCGTAACCGCCAGAGCGAGATAAGTTCACGGATATAGTTTGTCCGCCATTTGCTCCAACTAAGAAAGCTGCCGAGAAAGATCCCTTCAAAATATCAACACCGGCGAATTGTGAATCGGTTGAGATACGTGAGATTTCCGTTTTCAATGCAGAAACTTCTTTTTGCAGTGCTAAACGGTCAGCAGATGTATTAATCCCGTTTTGAGATTGTACCGCCAGAGTACGAATACGTTGCAATGATGATGTAACCTCACCTAATGCACCTTCAGCTGTTTGTGCTAGTGAAATAGCATCGTTTGCATTACGTACCGCTTGGTTTAGACCTTGTACCTGAGTAGTAAGACGATCTGAGATTTGTAAACCGGCCGCATCATCTGCTGCTCGGTTGATACGAAAGCCTGACGACAATCTTTCAAATGATGTGCTAAGTGCCTGTCCTGAATCAAACAACTGGCGCTGCGCATTCAAAGACGACACATTGGTGTTTACATATAAACCCATATTTACCTCCTGAGAACTACCTATTAACTGATAAGGTAATTCGCCTCAATTTTGACTTCCAAGAAATAAATCTTGTAAGCCTCCTCTCTTTGTTTAAGAATCAGCACCTCTACCGATTCTCAACATAAAATTCTTTAAAAAGAATTCCCCTCAACTAATGTTATCGACCGCTACTTGAAGATCTTTAGTTTTTTTATTATTTTTTCGTTAAATGTAAATAATTGAAAAATAACAACTTTTATATAAAGATGAAAAATAATGAATATTTATTTTAAAAAGATAAGTGAATAGCAGGAGATAAAAAGGTGTTTAGGCTGGTTTTATGTAGGAAGCCCAATGTTTATTTTTCAACGCCCATTTAATTGGTTTGAACTAAATATTGCGCATTGAGTCAGAGTCACCTCAAGGAAGCAAAGTTAAATGCGATTTGGTTAACGTAGGTGACCGCCAACTGAGCAATATTACTTTGTTGTAATTTAAATGTGTTTGTTACTTTGAATATTTCACTTTTAGACTTGAGCGAGTTTTGGCACAGCGATTGCTAAGTTATGCAAGTATAAACGTGAGACAAAATAGAAAAGCCATTTTTTTGGCATAAGAATAAAAAAAGGCCAGATCAAATGACCTGGCCAACTTGCTCACGTTAGGAGTACGAGCAAATACTGTTTCTGTCCGGCTGGCAGGGTTAGAGAATGAATACTGGCCTCTCAACCAAACTTCTACACTCTCAGTCCTGTTAGTCGGCTTTTTATTTAGGTGGTGCCGACACCACCGCCATCCCTGGCCTATCTAGACACATTTCCAATGTGCCTCTG
Organism: Aliiglaciecola sp. 2_MG-2023; assembly: GCF_030548145.1. Lineage (NCBI taxonomy): Bacteria > Pseudomonadati > Pseudomonadota > Gammaproteobacteria > Alteromonadales > Alteromonadaceae > Aliiglaciecola > Aliiglaciecola sp. 2_MG-2023. The sequence continues at coordinate 318,850 of NZ_JAUORY010000001.1, read as the reverse complement.
GGTTGGCCTCTCATTTCCTACCCTCAGAAATTTGATTATCTCTATATTACCCGAGCAACTGTGATGCAGCCTGAGGCCGTTGATTAGCCTGGGACAAAACAGTTAAATTGGCTTGCTGTAAAATTTGTGCGCGGGTAAGACTTGCCGTTTCTGTGGCAAAATCTGTATCTTGAATACGCGATCTTGCCGCTGATACGTTCTCAGATATATTACTTAAATTACGAATAGTGGATTGAAAGCGATTTTGAATCGCCCCTAAATCAGCCCGCTTAGCATCAATAATGGAAATCGCTTGGCTTACTCTGGTTAACGCCGCTGAAGCCTGAGCTTCTGTTGCAACCGAAAGATTAAATCCGGCAAATAAACCCGAAATACCATATCCACCCTCTCGGGATATATTGACACTAATCGTTTGACCAGCATTGGCCCCGACTAGAAATTTTGAAGAATAAAATCCATCGAGTAAGTTTACTCCGCCGAACTGACTGTAGCTGGCAATACGGCTTATTTCAGTTTTTAATGCCGACACTTCTTTTTGCAGGGCTAAGCGATCCGCTGAATTATTAATCCCATTTTGAGATTGTACGGCTAAAACTCTTATACGTTGAAGCGCTACCGTGCTTTCTGCTAACGCTCCTTCTGCAGTCTGGGCTAAGGAAATGCCATCATTTGCATTTCTCACCGCCATATCCAAGCCTAAAATTTGTGTGGTTAGACGATTAGATATTTGCAGACCGGCTGCATCATCTTTAGCGCCATTAATTCTAAAGCCAGACGATAAACGTTCAAAAGCGGTACTTAACTCATTATTGGTGGTAATTAATTGCCGCTTGGCATTAATTGATGAAATATTTGTATTCACAAACAATGTCATTATCCACACTCCTAAACTTTAACTAACTTACTGTTTATCAAAAGTTTTATAATAGAATAAGTGTAGGCAACTCAGTTAAATGTAAATTTGGCACACATAATGCTAAATCCATATTGTCAGTCATTACCATGGCTGACAGTTTTGCCAAACAATTACGTTTGACGAAGCTGTACAAAAAGCATGAGCGAAAGCTCAAGTCGACGGGCGGGATTGATGGCCTATACCTCAATACCCCTCACTACCTCCTGGCTTCTTTTCTGCCCAGTCGACTGCCCATTAAAAAAGCCTAAGGCTTTATTATGGAGTGAGAATTCGCCCGCGCCTTTGCATAGCGTGAGTTATCTAATTGTTCTAGTAAAACGTTCCTTCTTCGGTCGGTTGCAGCCTGCCCCCACAATTTGCAATCCGACCGTTTTCTTTTGTTCAATCAATCTTCAATGTTGCAGCCTGCCCCTTTTGCTTGCTCAGCATCATATTTCATGATTTTTCTCTACTTATATTATTGCAACAGTTGCAATGCAGCTTGAGGACGTTGATTCGCTTGTCCCAACACTGTAATACTGGCCTGTTGAATTATCTGCCAGCGGGTTAGTTCAGCGGTTTCAGCCGCAAAGTCTGTATCGCGGATACGAGATCTCGCCGCTGAAACATTTTCTGAAATGTTGCTTAAGTTTCTGATAGTTGATTGAAATCTATTTTGAATCGCACCTAAATCAGCGCGTTTAGCATCGATAATAGAAATTGCACCTAATACAGCCGTCATAGCACGAGACGCATCGGCCTCAGTAGCAACAGATATTAAATTTGCTTCAATACTCTGAGAACCGAATAAGCCGGAAGTCCCGTATCCACCTGCTCTAGAGATATTGACACTGATAGTTTGACCTGGATTAGCACCCACCAAAAAGGCGGACGAATAGGCACCACCAAGAATATTAACGCCACCGAATTGCGAAGTTGCGGCAATTCGACTTATTTCTTGTTTTAAAGCATCTACTTCTTTTTGTAGTGCTAATCGATCTGCCGATCCATTAATACCATTTTGAGATTGCACCGCTAATACACGTATGCGTTGCAATGCAGATGTAGTTTCGGCCAATGCACCTTCTGCAGTTTGCGCAAGCGAAATACCATCATTTGCATTTCTTACAGCCATATTAAGGCCCAGAATTTGCGTGGTAAGTCGATTGGAGATTTGCAGTCCGGCGGCATCATCTTTCGCATTGTTTATGCGCAAACCTGAAGATAAGCGTTCAAACGCTGTACTTAAATTATTGTTCGACGTGAATAGCTGACGACTCGCATTCAACGACGACACATTTGTGTTGACGTATAAAGACATTTTTTTCTCCTAACGATTTAAGCAATCCGCCAAACCTATTATTATTATTAGTGGTTTTTGCGGTGATTCTAAGTGCGCTATTATTAGTTTTATTACGTCACTTATTTAGGCGTGTACTTATTATTTTTTTATTTTGTACATCGCTCTTGGAATCTTTATCGAACAGGATCGAAAAATCCTTTAGCATAAATTTAAGCTAAATTATTATCCCTATTAATATCAATTAGTTAGGTTGAGAAAAAAGCCGACTAAATTAGTCGGCGAAGCGCTCTCACGTTAGGAGGGAAAGAGCGCACTCTCTACGTTATGGGCCATTAAAAGCAGAATCACTACCCCCTGGCTTTAATTTCCCAATCGTATTCTATTAACCTAGAAGCTGAAGCGCTGATTGTGGACGCTGATTAGCCTGAGACAAAACAGTTAAACTTGCCTGTTGGATAATCTGATTACGTGTCAATTCAGCAGTTTCTGTAGCAAAATCTGTATCACGAATACGTGAACGAGCTCCAGCAACATTTTCAGATATATTACTTAAGTTTCTGATAGTTGATTGGAAACGGTTTTGCAGAGCACCTAAATCGGCACGTACAGCTCCTACAGTTGAAATTGCAGCAGTAATCTCTGTTAACGCTGCAGATGCAGATTCAATACTCGCAACTGACGTAGCAGCGATACCTAGGCCAGAAGCCCCAAAACCACTAGTTCTAGACAAATTAACAGAAATAGTTTGACCACCGTTTGCACCCACTAGGAATGCAGCTGAAAATGCCCCATCAAGGATGTCGACACCGGCAAACTGTGAAGTTTGAGCAATACGTGAAATTTCAGTTTTAAGTGCTGAAACTTCTTTTTGTAGTGCTAAACGGTCAGCAGAGGTATTAATACCATTTTGTGATTGGACTGCAAGAGTACGGATACGTTGAAGTGAGTTTGTAACTTCTCCTAACGCGCCCTCAGCAGTTTGTGCTAAAGAAATCGCATCATTGGCATTTCTTACAGCTTGGTTAAGACCTTGAACCTGGGTGGTTAAACGGTCGGTAATTTGCAAACCAGCAGCATCATCCGCTGCACGGTTTATACGGAAACCAGAAGACAAACGCTCAAAAGACGTGCCTAAACGGTTAGATGAATCAAATAATTGACGTTGCGCATTCAAAGACGAAACGTTGGTGTTAACGTATAATCCCATGGGATATCTCCTACACTCTCAGTCCAGCGTTTCGCTGGCAACCGATAAAAATCGGTGGTTAAAAAACACATTCAAGAACATCAATCTTAGTCAAAACTAGATCGGTGTTACTGGCTCTCTCAGATAGGGTATCGACGGGTTAAAAAATCCCTTTAACTAAATTTTGCCGTTTTTTATAAAAACGGCAAAAAATTTCCGCTTTGCAAATTGTAATTAATTGAGATTCAATAGCTTTTTAGATAAAAATAAATTTTAAAAATGATGATTAATTGGACTAATTCGATTTGGAAAACATCTAAACACAGCGCTTTTACCGATCTTTGTGAGTTTGCTGACAAACTATTTGTTAGTTTTAGAGAAGCGTCAGATCACATGAGTCAAGATGGTGACATACGCATCGTTACTTGCGACCTATTTGGTAAAAAAATTAACAGCACCACCCTTAAAATGGCAAATTGTGATTTGCGAGATCCTAAGTTAACGGTCATGCCCGATGGCAAATTACTGATGACTGCCTACGCTCGTTGTTATGATGAAACTGGCAAGTGGCGGCATAGTCGTTCGTTGTGTTGGTTTTCCCAAGATGGATTAAGTTGGTCGAGTCAACATTGGTTTGCAGAAAAAAATTGGTGGGTTTGGCGAATACGCTGGCAAGGAGAACAAGCCTATGGATTTGCTTACAAACGTGCTCAACAACAACTGAACCTATATAAAGGTAATCCATTACGCACCTTTGATTGTGTAAAACCTAATGTGCTTAGTCTAGCCAGTCACGGACTTGGTTATCCTAATGAAAGTGATTTGTGTTTTATGAAAAATGGCGATGCTTATGCCGTGGTTCGCAGAGATGCTGACTCGTTTACTGCGCAATGTGGCTTTTCAAAACCTCCCTATAACCGTTGGCAGTGGTTTGATTTGCAACAATATATTGGTGCTCCTGTTATCATTTCACATGGTCCGGAAAATATATTGATTTGTGGTAGGGCTTGGTTGAATGGAAAATTTAAAACTGCGCTTTGGCAAATGAACATTGAAACTAATAAGTTGATCCTAAAGGTTGTTCTACCCTCAGGTGGCGACTGCAGTTATGCGGGCATGGTGCGCTATAATGAAAAAATATACGTTAGCTATTATTCAAGTCATATCGACAATCAAAGTCACATCTATTTAGCGCAGCTAAACCTTTGATCTAAAATTAAATATAGTCAAATAACGTTAGTCCAGTTACGCGCGAAAAAGTTGCTTGAGCTGCTTGCAATGCGGTTTCTTGTTTACTCAATTCAGAAACGGCCTCTGCATAATCCACATCTTCGATGTTCGCACGGGCTGTTTTATTGGCGATTTCAAGATCCAAATTCGATTCATAAACCGACTCGGCAACATTCATGCGGCCACCTAAGGATGAAGTTGCATTAGCTAACGCCTTTGAACCATTATCAATACCCACCAGTGCATCGGCTATGGCTTCATTAAGTCCTTTATCAGTCAAATCGCCATTATTCAGCGCCAGATAAAAGTTGTTTAATGTTTCGGCTATATTTTTCTTTTCTGGCTTATCTAATTCAAAGTCAAAGGTATTACCGACACTTCCTTCAACATTAAATTCAATGCCATTAAACACTAGGGGTTCCCCAGAAATAAAATTAACTGTAGCAATTGTATCGCCGCTACCCAAGTTATCAATTTGCAGTTGATTGCCCGCTAGTATAGTCGCTTGAAACTGGTTGTTCGCCGGGGTCACAGCATCGTAATTATTTTTATGAAATTTATCGAAAGCAGCTTGCTCAGTAATAACAGAGGAAATTGACGATATACCAACGTCTCCGGTGACACTAAAATTAAGCCTAGCTTGTACATTTTCAAAAACAGATTTTCCAGAGCTATTAGACTGAATACTCAGCGCGTCGGAGACTTGGATTTTTTTCACTCCATCATCCCCAGAAAACGTATACTTTTCACCGACCGCTGAAGGATTATAAGTAAACGCTTCGGTTTGAGATTGATAACCGGCGAAAATAAATTCACCATTGGAATTTTGGGTATTCATCAAACTAAATACTTCGTCTCGAATCGCACCAATTTCAATTCCAATCGCTTGTAAATCAGATTCGTCGTAAACTCCATTGCCTGATTGAACCATTAATTGCCTTGCTTTATCCAAAGCACTATTAATATTCCTTAGGACAACTTCTTCCTGCTGCAATGAATTGGCCAGCAAATCATTATTTCGTTTGAATTGGGTGATTTTGTCCAGGTCTTCGGTTAATCGAACAACTTGAGCGGCGCCAACTGGATCATCAGAAGGTCGTAATAGTTTTTTCCCTGAAGACAATTGCTGCTGCACATCAGACAAGGTTCCCTGGTTCTGCGTAATAGTATTAATGCTTCTGTCATACAACTGATTAGTGGATATTCTGGCCATAGTACAATTTACCTTGTAGCACTATAAATGGTGTCAAACAATTCGTTTGCGGTAGTTAAAATTCTTGCTGCCGCCGCATAAGTTTGTTGAAAACGAATCAAGTTTGCTGCTTCCTCATCTAAATTCACCCCAGATACCGATTGAAACCAATCACTGGATTGAGTTTGCATGGCTTCAGCCGCTTGCAACGAAATATTTGCAGAGGCAGTCTTTGCACCGATAGCACTTACAATATTGGCGTAAGATTCATGGAAAGTAACCAAATTACTGCCACCGTTGTTGTTTTGTTGCATGATATCTTGGTCTTGCAAACCAGCCAACTCTAAGCCATTACGGTTATCATCTACACCATCGGTGTTATAACTAATTGTAAACTGATCCCCAGCAACTGGTGTGCCTTGTAAACTAAAGTCATAGCCGGGAAAATCCGCTAAAGCTGAGAATGGCCAACTGCCATCACTTGCGGCTTGTTGCATTAAATTATTGTAGTCAGTAACCCCTGACACCACTAACAATGAATTATTGGCTTCGTCAAAAATTTCAAATTCAGATTCACTATTAAACACAATACTTGCTGGACTACCTGCGACAAATCCGCCACTACCATCGAAGGTGGAGGCTCTAGCATCGGTCAATGTAGTATCGACAAAGGTATTGGTAACAGTAGATGCGGTTAATCGAGCATCCCCCAAATTATCCAAATTACTATCGACTCGAAATGGCGAAGCTAACGCGATGTCTTCGGGTCGGGTCATCACCACATCTATTGCTTGCGCTGTGCTTTTGGTTGGCTGAAATAAATACCGATCTCCCACAGCGTAACTATTTCCATTGGGAAATTCCAACTCAAGACCACCGAGCACTTCGGTAAATTTATCGGCTTGTGCTTCTAAACCTGAGTAAGACTGCGTAAGTGTGTTGCCATCAACATCGGTGACGTAGGAACCATCGGGGTTGACTAAGGTCACGCTTATATCAACGGTATCGGGTGTACCTGGTGAAGTCCCGGTAATTTCAACTAAATAATCAGCCGCGGTGATTTTATTCGCGCCATCTTCAGCCACTCTACCGTTCATTGTTAACGACAAATCAGAATTGGCAGAATAATTTAATCCCTGAAATTCAGGGTTCGAAAAGATGTTACCACCAAGTTGCTGGTCAAAATCCATTCCCAGACGATTTTGTTGATTTACAGCACTGGTCAATGCAATGGATATTTGTCCAAGTTCTCGCTGGCCTTCCGCCAAAACCTCATCTCGATAGCGGAATAATCCGCCCATTTGGCCACCTAAATTTTGCTCAGGTAATCTCAATGTGGTTGGTTTACCGGTGCTGGCTAAATACAGGTTTCGATAATCGGGATCTGGATCACCACTTAGCTGAAACAGATTAAACGATCCGTCTTCCAAAACCAGTGATTCTCCAGATGTGAGATTCACCATTAATGAACCGTCATCATTGCCATTGTCGCGGGTTTCAATCGACATTATCTCAGCCAATTCCAAAATCGCATTATCGCGCTGATTTTTCAGCACGCCAGGCTCGTCAAATATATTGTTGCCCTCTGCAATCCGAATATTCGCATTAAGCTCGGCAATGGTCTCAATCAGTTTATTCGCTTGGTTGATTGTTGCATCTAATTCTAAGTTAAGTTCTTTTTCTTTATCGTCCATAAACTTAGACAAAGTACTCACTTGGCCGACTAAGGCATTTGCTTCACCTAAAACGAGCTGTCGAGCCGCCATGTTTGTGGGCTCATCAGTCGCTGTTTGCAATGAACTGAAAAATCGACTCATGCTGCTTGATATGCTATTTGCTTCGCTAGCAAAGATATTATCTAACACACTAGAGCGCTGGAAATAGGTTTCGAATTCGCCAACTTGTGTCGTATCTCGGCGCAGTTGATTTTGTGCAAAGGTGTCTAAAACACGTTCGGTGGTGCCACGACCAACTCCGCCCACTAATTGGCTTTCAAAGGTTGTGCGCTCTCTAACATAGCCCTCGGAGTTAACGTTCGCTATGTTGTTACTGGTAGTGGCAAGCAGCTGATTACTGGCGCGCACACCACTGGTTGCTATCGTGTATAGATCGGCAGCTCTGATCATCTGTGTGACTCCCACTGAAATCCGTTATTCAGCATTTTGCTTTCCAAACGCTAATGTGGACAACGCTGATTTAAACGTATCACTGTTTAATACCGACAGAATTTTGTTCGCGTATTGAGGATCAGTAGCATAACCAGCGGATTGCAAAGCACTAAAATAGGCTTGAGGATCTTTAACGTTTTCCAACGCTTGTTGATATCTTGGATTATCGGCCACAAAAGACACATAATCATTTAAGCCATCGGCAAAAGAATCATAGGTTCTAAACTGCGCTTTTTGTTGCTTAGCCACACCTTGTTCAAACTCAACAGTGTTGATTGCGGTTGTCTCTCCTTGCCAGCGATTATCAGCTTTGATGCCAAATAAATTATGTGTATTTTGACCACTTCCGGTATGGATCATATATTGTCCCCAGCCTGTCTCAACGGCTGCTTGAGCTAATAAAGCCTTAGGATCAATACCTATTTTTTGTGCTATTTCTTGCGCATGGGGCAACAATGTTTGCATAAATTCAGACGGAGAAGCGAAGGCGCTTTGTTTAGTCGCATTTTGGCTTGGTTGTACAGCAGCACTGTCGTTCTGAGTGCTTGAGTACTCCATACTTGCTTGACGAACCATATTATGCAAATTGGCATTTTCACGAACCGCACTGGCCGGCATGAATCCGTTTTCGCCAGGGCTGAGTTGTTGAACGATCAAATCCGCAATCCCTACTCCGCCTCTTGACGATAAATCAACAGCCAATTGTTGATCGTGCATATCTCGGTAAAATTTAACTTGTTGAGAATTGAACGGGCTGTCTTTGTCAGCCAATGCATCTTGGGCTTTACGCATTGATTTGAGCATCATCTGCACAAATATCGCTTCAAATTGTTTAGCCGCTTCGTCTAATGCTTGTTTATCACCACGCTGGGCAGCCTGACGCAAATTATCGATGCCCTTTAAATCGTGGACATTGCGCGATAATTCAAGTTGTTGATCAATGTGGTTGTTCATTTCCATAATAAATTCACTGATTCACAAACAATTAAATAACGATGAGTTCGCCTTGCAAGGCGCCCGCTTGTTGTAAGGCTTCAAGAATGGCCATTAAATCTCCAGGAGCCGCGCCGACTTCATTCACAGCACGAACCAGCTCATCTAAACTCACTCCAGGATCAAATTTAAACATACGGCTATCATCCAAACTCACGTCAACAATCGACTGATTGGTGACCGCAGTTTGTCCTTGGGCAAGAGCATTAGGTTGAGAAACGGTTTGATATTCCGAAATTGTGACCGTGAGTCCACCATGGGTAATGGCAGCAGGCAATAAACGCACATCTTTACCGATAACAATAGTGCCGGTACGACTATTAATAATGACTTTTGCCGGTGCATCAGCTGGGGTAAAAGTGAAGTTTTCTAGGGTAGCCACAAAGTTAACCCGTTGCCCTACGTCCCTTGGCGCTGACACTCGCACCGACGCGGCATCAATAGGCGTGGCTATCAAATAACCCATTTCAGGATCTGCTCCCAAACGTTGGTTAATTGTATCCGCCAAAGATTTGGCGGTAGAAAAATCCGGATAATTCAAGTTCAGAGTTAAAAAGTCATTTTGCATAAGTCCACTGGGAACCGCTCTTTCAACTAAAGCACCATTAACAATGCGTCCAACCGTGGGTGTATTAGAAACGATTTTAGAACCATCAGCGCCTTCAGCACCAAATCCACTTACCACCAAGCTCCCTTGGGCTACGGCATACACTTTGCCATCTAACCCTTTAAGAAAGGTTTGCAATAAGGTTCCACCGCGCAAACTGGCAGCCTCACCTACAGAAGAAACGGTGACATCGATTGTTTGGCCAGGTTTCATAAAAGCGGGCAATTCTGCATGCACGGCGACAGCCGCTACATTTTTTATCTTTGGTTTCACACTCGACGATAAGCTAATCCCAAAATTGCTCAACATGGTACGGAAACTCTGTTCAGTGAATGGACTCTGTTCACCCGTTCCTGGCAGACCAACTACTAAGCCATAACCTACCAATTGGTTACTACGTACCCCTTGTATGGAAGCAAGATCTTTGATCCGCTGTGCATGGGCAAAAGGCGTGACCAGAACCACCATCAGCAAATAAATGAGCGATGAACGTAACGTTGAATTTTTCATTAAAATGGCCACCACTCAGAGGAAAAGAATTTATTTAACCAGCCTTGTTTTTGGGCATTGGCAAAGGTTCCTGTACCACTGTATTGAATACGGGCATTGGCAATTTTTGTAGAAACAATTTCATTAGTAGGACTAATATCAGCTGGACGAACGACGCCCGTTAAGCGGATGTATTCATCGCCATTATTTAAGGTCAGCCACTTTTCTCCGCGCACCACTAAATTTTGATTCGGCAGAACCTGAATAACGGTGACAGAGATATTGCCACTCAAGTTATTGCTTTGGTTGGCCTGTGCATCGCCAGTAAACTCATTGTCGGCACCAACACCCAATTGAATGCTTTTACCACCAATATTCAACGCTTCACCGCCCAAACCAATGATCGTATCAACGTTAACATCCGTTTCTTTTGAGGTTGAAGTACCTGCCGACTTGGTAGCGCTGGTGTTTTCCTGCAAATTCACGGTGATAATATCGCCGATGCGTCTAGCCTTTACATCTGAATAAATGCTGTTTGCCATGTCTGCCTGAAAAATTGCCCCATCCTGAGTTAACTTTTGGCGAGGCATGTCAGGTATAACTGGCGCATAACTTGGATCATTTGGCAAAGGGCCGACCATAGGTGAACTTACACACCCAGTCAGCACGAATAGAGTTAATGTAGTCAGAAAATAAGTTAACTTAGCCATAATTAAGCTCACTATAGTTGCTGAATTACCTGACCCAACATTTGGTCAACTGAAGAAATCACTTTCGAGTTCATTTCATACAGTCTTTGACTTTCAATTAGGTTAACCAATTCCTCGGTAACGTTGACATTTGAAGTCTCTAATGCCCCTTGAACGATGGTGCCCAAACCTTCCAAGCCAGGTACGCCTTGTATCGGTGCTCCGCTTACCGCAGATTCAACATACAAATTTTGGCCGATAGGCTGTAAACCAGTTGGATTAATAAAATCCGATAAACTGATTTGACCTAAAACTGTAGGATCCGCCTGTCCACGAATAGAAGCTGAGACTTCACCATCTTGTGAAATAGTTATTTGTTGCGCGTCTTCAGGAATTGTGATGTTCGGTTGCAATAAAAAACCGGCACCGGGTGTCACAATTTGCCCTTGATCGTCCAACGTAAATTGACCATTTCGGGTATAAGCTATAGTGCCATCAGGCTGCAGTATTTCGAAAAAACCGCGTCCTTGAATCGACATATCGAGTGCATTATCAGTGGTCAACATATTCCCTTGGGTGTGGGATTTTTGGGTCGCAACCACCTTACTACCTGCACCTAACATTAGTCCCGAGGGTAGTTCAGTGTCAGCAGATGAACGTCCACCTGGTTGGTTGATGTTTTGATAGAGTAAATCTTCAAATATCGCTCTATCTTTTTTGAAACCCACTGTGCTGGCGTTAGCCAAGTTATTTGAGATAACCGATACATCTGTTTGGGCTGCATCGAGTCCTGTTTTACTTATCCAAAGTGCTGGGTGCATAATTCACCTCCGCTATTTTAAGTTTTAGTACTAAATAATTCTGAGTAGTTGATTGCCGCGCATATCTAGCGTATCGGCCTTTTTCATCATCTTGACTTGCAGTTCGTAGTGACGTTGCAAGCTGATCATATTTACCATTTCGTCAATCGCATTTACGTTACTCCCTTCCACCATGCCGGTACGAAGTCTAACGTTGATATCTTCATTTGCTTCTTGACCATTTTTAAGTCGAAATAAACCGTCTTCACCGCGCTCCATATCTGCGACATTCGGATTGACCATTTTTAATCTGCCAACTTCTTCTAAAACGGTTTCAGGCGCGCCTTGTGGTCGTACTGAAATTGTTCCGTCGTTAGCAATATTGATGTTGGATAAAGGAATCGGCAAAAATATGCCTCCGGCATCGCCTATAACCGAATTTCCGTGGGCATCTTCGAGACCACCATCAGCGCCTAATTGCAAATTTCCAGCGCGGGTATAAGCTTCGTTTCCTTGTGCATCCAACACGCTAAACCAGCCGTCCCCTTGGATAGCAACATCCAACTCACGATCAGTTTGGATCATTGCGCCACCAGCGTAATTATTAAACGGGGATTCAGTCATGGAAAAGACCCGAGTCGGCAAACCTTCGCCGTATGCCGGCATCGCTCTAGCGTTTTCCAACATGGCTTTGAAGCCATTGGTTTGTGCATTTGCTAAATTGTTCGCTCGCACAGCCGTGCCCAATAGGTCTTGGCTGGCTCCGCTGGCTGATATATAGAGTAATTTATCCATGACAACTTATTGACTCTGGTTAACGTAACCTAAAAGATTGCAATAAAGATGCCATTGGCACATAAAAACAGAATTAAAAGCGTGTAAATGCAGAAGGCTTGATGAAGTTTCTGTATTCCTTTGAAATTTAACAAAAAAATACCGCTCTTGATTAGAGCGGCATTGTTAAATTGATGGCAGATTATCGAATATTTAAGATAGTTTGGTTAAGTTGGTTATTCACCTCAAGTGCCCGTGAATTCGCTTGGAAGTTACGCTGGGCGATAATCATATCGATTAACTCCGTGGTTAAATTCACGTTCGCTTGTTCAAGCGCTGAAGAGTTAACATCACCGAAGGTACCGGTGGTCGCTTCCCCTGCTAGCGCTTCGCCAGACAAAATACTTTCTTTCCACTGTGTACTACTTTGTTGGGTTAGGCCTTGTTCATTTGCAAAACGAGCTAGGGCAACACGAACTACAGGTTCAGATGTACCATTTGAAAAAGTAGCGCGCACTAAACCATCCGGACCTATGTCAATACCTGTAAGTCTTCCAACGGCTAGACCATCTTGTTCTAATGACGTAACTTCGAACGAAGAGGCAAACTGAGTCGGTTCATCTGCCGTTGCACTACCAACTTCAAGCGCGAAGTTGGTTGTAATCGTCTGAGTTGCATCAGAACCGTTTATCAACGGCGGGTTACCTAACTGAACAGTCGTCACATCGCCGGTGGCAACAGGGGTACCATCACCATTTTGAATACCAATAAAATCACCGCCGCTACTAAACTGCATTCTAAACCCAGAGACCGCATCAGCTCCTAAGGATACTGAACCTGCAATGTTATTAGGATCTGTACCAGCAACGTTTTCAGTGTCACCTGCTATATCAATAGCAGTGTCATCCACATAATTAACTACTACCCATTCATTGGTTGCTGCAGAATCTTTCATAAAGTAATAGGTCATCACATGACTATCACCCAACGAATCATAAACGGTAATAGATGTAGCTGCGTTATAGGTAAGTGGATCGTTAGGATCAAAAAGTGTTATATCTTTAGCATCATCACCTGCTGGCAAATTAAAGCGAGGTGCAACTTCGGTGGTTTGTTGTGGTGAGCCTGAAGAGTCTGGAATTCTCACCGGAATAGTTGTGCTCAAAGCCACAGATGAAGAGGTACCATCAGCGTTGACCGGGAAGCCCATTAAGTTATCACCGTTGGAATTAACCACAAAGTTATCTTGATCAAGCTTAAACTGCCCTGCTCGAGTAAATGAAAAATCACGAGAGGTTATTTCAGGAGTCGTGGCAAAAAAACCATTTCCAGTAATCGCCAAATCCAGTGCTGTATTGGTAAACTGAAGACTACCTTGAGAAAATTGCTGAGCAACATCTTGGGTTAAGACACCGTCGCCAACTTTTGTATTACCGGCTGCCAATAGCGACGAAGCATAAACGTCACCGAATTCGGCACGAGATTCTTTAAAACCGACAGTATTTACGTTTGCAATGTTATTTGCAGTGACATCTAGATCTTTTTGAGCAGCTGAAACACCGCTTAATGCTATGTTAAAAGACATCGTTTATTCTCTCCTAAACTAAAGGGCTAACATTTTTTAATTAACCACCGATTTGAATGACATCACTCAAATTGACACTTGTTTCGCCATCCAAATTTAAAATGACACCTTGATTGTTACTCGCAAAACTAACGCTATCCACATGCCTATTGACCGCTGTAGGTAAGGTTGTTGACTCGCCGTTTTGTGTACCTTGTGCATAAACTGCATAATTGCCGGCTGGCAAAGGATTGCCGTTAGCATCTTTACCATCCCAACTAAATTCAATATTACCTGCCGACTGTGTACCAGCATCAATGGTTTTAATTAATTCGCCGGCTTCAGACTCAATGGTAATTTGTAAATCTTGAGTGGTTTGATCGGAAATAACCACCCCGGTTACGCCGTTACTAGTATCGCTTAAATATCCAACGTTACCTTGTAATAAGACATCTTGACCAATAAGGCTGGAAGCCTGTAATGCTTGGTTTGAGGTCATGCTAGAAGCAAATTCAGAAAATTTAGTATTCAGTGAATCAATACCTTCAGAAATACTGAAGCTGGTCATTTGTGATACCATCTGATCGTTATCTACAGGTTTGGTAGGATCTTGATTAGCTAATTGCTCAGTTAGCAAAGAGAAAAAGTCTTCCTGACTTAACCTTTCATTACTGCCATCATCAATAGGCACGGTTTCTTCTTGTACATACAGGCTAGAATCTAATCCTGTCGATTTTGATATTTCCACGTTACTTTCCTCACTAAATCAGTGATTTATTGACCCTGACCAAGTTGCAACACACGTCTGAATATACGTTTTGTAGTGTCTGCCAACTGAACATTGGTTTCATAAGATTTTGACGCTGACATCATGTCAGCCATTTCCTCAACCACATTCACATTTGGCTTGTAGATATAGCCATTACTGTCTGCCATTGGGTGACCTGGGCTGTATTCGATTTGCAGTGGCTTTTGGCTTTCAACAATACCTAATACTTGTACACCTGCGCCTTGAGATTGTGACTCTGTTGCACGTTGCATTTCGGCAGCAAAAACAGGATGGCGAGCCTTGTATGTGGCGTCATAACTACTACTGACGCTATTTGCATTGGCAATGTTACTGGCCGTTGTATTCAATCGAACACTCTCTGCAGACATGCCAGTGCTTGCAATATCCATAACTCTAAATAAACTCATGCGCCTTGCCCTCCAGCTAGTGCTTTTTTCATACCTTTAATCTTGCCAGTCAAAAATTGGATGCTTGCCTGATAGCGCATTCCATTTTCCAAAAAGGCATTACGTTCAGCTTGCACCTCTACCGTATTACCATCACCAGTATCAGGTTGTAATGGAATTCGAAATTCAATACTTGCTTGAGATTGCATTGAACCTTCAAAGTGCTTTTCATGGGTACGTGTCATATTTTGCTGACGCTCTTGATTTGCTGATTGCATGGCTTTCTGAAAATCTACGCCACGGGCTTTGTATCCTGGTGTATTAGCATTTGCCAAATTTCCAGAAATAACTTCCATAGTTTCGGTTCTAACCTGCATTGCTCGGTCGTGAAGTCCGGTTAATTTATCAAGACTGATTGCCATGTTGTTCTCATCTTAAAAACTCGCTTGTGAGAAATTTAGCAAGGGTTATGCCAAGACATAGGGAGGTGGATAAGGATGAACCGTGGATATTACATAACAGTATGTATTAGTTAGCTTTTTTAATATAAAATAGACCGGGATTATTGCGCACCAAACTGAATAATTGATTCAATTCAGCGATAGATTCAGATGCGCCAAGAAATAAAGCCCCATCGTTTTGCAGGCAAGCGGCAATTTGTTGCAGTATTTTCCGCTTATTGTTTACAGAAAAATAAATCAGCACATTTCGACAAAAAACCACGTCAAATCGGCCTAGCCCAGAATAACTATTTAGTAAGTTCTGAGGTTTAAAATTCACCATAGAGACGATTTCTTTATCCAATTGCATGTGGTTGTTATCGACCGCTTTAAAAAAACGCTCTTTACGTTCCTCCGACAAACCTCTGCTAATCGAAATACTATCAAACTTGCCGGTTTTAGCCCGCTGAAGCATATCAGTTGAGATATCGGTAGCAACAATCTCCACGCCTAACGGGAAGGCTCTAGGATTAGCTCTTTTATATTCTTGAATACACATTGCAATGGAAAATGGTTCTTGCCCGGACGAACAAGCTGCGCTCCAAATTCTCACTTTACGCTTTGCTTTAGAAAGCTCAGTTAACAATCTATTAGATAGAATTTCGAAGGGGTATTTGTCACGGAACCACAACGTTTCATTAGTAGTCATAGCATCAACGACTTTTTCCCGCATCTTGGGGGAATGGCCGCTATACGCGATCTTCAGTAACTCAGAAATACTTGCCAAGTTTTCTTGGCGAACCAAGGGTCCTAGGCGACTATAAACTAAATAGCTTTTTTTCTCATTTAGTACAATACCGCACTGACGCTCTAAAAAATGCGTAAACTCTAAGAATTCGTGCGGCGCTAATTGATCTAATTTCAAACATTAATTTCCGTAGGTAAAGTAGAGCTTTATTTGTTAAACCATTTTTGCACAGCTGACGCTAGCTCATCTGGGTGAAATTTAGCAATAAAGTCGTCTGCTCCAACTTTTTGTACCATTGCTTGATTAAATACACCGCTTAAAGAAGTATGCAATACTACTTTGAGTTTGCTTAGCTCCGGTGTGTTTTTGATCTCTGCAGTAAGTGTATAACCATCCATTTCCGGCATTTCTATGTCAGACACCAACACACCAACTTTATCGGTGACGTCGCCAGTTTCTGCGGCAATTTCTTTTAAACGATTAAGCGCTTCAAGTCCATTTTTAGCCACTTCAATGTTTAATCCCAACGCAGCAAGTGCTTTTTTAACTTGGCTTCTTGCCACTGATGAGTCATCAGCGATAAAGATAATTTTATCATTTGCAGGAGATTCTGACATATTTAAATCCGCTGCTAAATCTTCACTGACTTCAGTTTTTAATGGTGAGATTTCATTTAGAATCTTTTCCACATCAAGAATTTCAATCAACTCATCATCAACTTCCGTCACTGCAGTCAAATAACTTGCTTTCCCGGTACCTTGAGGAGGAGGCATAATTGCATCCCAATTGGTATTGATGATACGTTCAACTGAGCCGACTAAAAAACCCTGCACTGAACGGTTGTACTCAGCAATTATAATAAATGCGTTGCGAACGTCTTCTATTTTTCTGCCGCCGGTTGCCATACTCAAGTCAATTACTGAGATCGTTTGGCCACGAATATGAGCAACACCTCGAATTAACTTATTTTGCTTAGGTATTGAGGTTAACTGGGGGCACTGCAATACTTCACGCACTTTAAATACATTGATGCCAAATCGCTGTCTGCCATTCAATCTAAATAGCAGCAATTCAAGTCGGTTTTGACCAACAAGTTGTGTGCGTTGATTAACTGAGTCAAGAACTCCCGACATATACCACCCCAATTAAATTTAAAGTAGGCACAATTGTTGCGTTGTCCCTATTAGAAAACCAAGTTTAACTAATTTTAGCGCCAAAAATCGTATTTGTGACTGAATTTTGACGTTTATCTTTGTTTGCTTAACGATTTAATAAGCATAGACAAAACGGCGGCACCTGAACATGAAAATATCGTTAATTCGTACAACTGGTAAGTTATTAAGTGTTTTCTTCAGCGCCTGTTTAACTCTCAACAGTGGTTTCGCTGCGGCGTCCAGCGACACTAACCCTGCTCACCAACAACTTAGTCAAGCAGTAGAAAATTACGTTAATACGCAGCTGAGGCATATAGCTGCAGCAAGTGATGATAACTTGCTAGTAAAAGCGATGCCATTAGACGAAAGGATAGTCATTCCTGATTGCCCTACTCCATTTACCATATCGGCTAGTAAAGAAGCGCTAGCGCAAAGTAACATAACGGTGAGAACCAGTTGTGAACAAACGAATTGGTACTTATATATGATGGTAAAAGCCACTCGCGTGCAACCCGTAGTCGTGCTCACCACCTCGGTCAGTCCTGGCACTGTTTTAAATGAGAATGATGTTAAAGTTGTGATGCTTGATAAAAACCTAATAAGAACGAGTACCTTTGCCGATATCAGCACAGTGGTAGGCGCTCGAATGAAAAAAAGAAGTCGACCTGGCCAACCCGTAGTCCCCGGTCAACTTTGTTTTGTATGTAAAGGAGACAGTATTCTGATTACCGCTGATACAGGCGGGGTAAGCATTAAAACCAAAGGTATAGCCCAACAGGATGGTAACCTTGGCGATACGATTGCGGTGAAAAACAGCAAGTCGAATAGAGTGGTGCATGCACAGGTGGTGAATACCCATCAAGTAGTGGTGCAGATTTAATATAATTAGCGTAAACTATGGGTTATTACATCTGGTTAGCGCAGATTTGAGCTTATCTAAATAATATTTAATTTTTTTCTACATTTAGCTAAAGGTCTTTAAGTTCCGGCCGATAAGATAAGTGAGGCAAATTAGGTATTCGAGGTCATTATGGCAATTAACAATATAAATAGTGGAAATCAAAAGCCACAACTTGAGAATCAGAGGCTGAATCAACAGCAATCTCAGAGTCAAGCGACTGCGCAATCTGCTGCTCAGCAATCTAAGTCTGCAGAAGCGCCACGTCAAGATTCAGTATCACTCACGCAATCTGCTCAGCAGCTTAGCCAGGTTCAAAAGAAATCTAGTGATACACCTGTCAATCAGGAAAAGGTCGACAAATTGAAAAAAGCCATACAGAATGGAGAATATCGCGTTAACCCTGAAGTATTGGCGCAAAAAATTAGCAAACTCGAAGCTCAAGTATTTGGCATTGAAGATTAGAATTTGATGCCAGATTGGTTTAGCTTCTCAAAATAAAAGCAAAGCTAAATGAAAAACCTAATTGCCCTCCTCCAAAAACAGAAACAACAACTTGATTCACTTATTTTATTGCTTGAGTCTGAGCTGCATTTAATCAGTACGCGAGACGCTGAATCACTCACTTCCGTTATCAATGAAAAATCGGAATTGTTAGAATCGATTGCCAGCACTGACAAAAGCGTTGAGCAGGAAGTTGAGAAACAACCTGAAGCAACATCAGAGCAAGCTGTAACAGACTTATTTGATCAAATTAATCAATCTTTGTCCCAATGTAAATTCAGAACCGAGATCAATCAAAAAGCGGTAGAACAAGGTCAGTTGCGCTTGCAACATCTTCGCACTTTGCTGTTAGAATCCCGAGCTAAAGAAACCATGACTTACGATAAAAGCGGCAAACCTAAAGGTGGTTCTTCAGGTAAGAGTGTGACCGTTTAAAAGTTCGTTCTCAAAGGAATAGAATTTAATAATAACGAACTTTCTTCACTTGTTTCGGCTTGGCAGTACTCAGATATAAATCATGCACTAGGCTAAAATCCAACTCCAACTCTGTGGCATAAGAGTCATTGCCAATGGGGTAGCTTTTTACTACTCGTGCACCGCGGATCACACCTTGAACACTGGCCATTAGTTGAGTATCAGTGAGCACAAGATTAGCCAAAGACTGTTCACCGTCAATTTTTTGTCCATAAACCTGCTCAGTTAGCTCACGGTAAGCATCCAGTTTCGATGCTTTCACTGCCATTAGTACTTTCGCTGAACGGTTACTTCCCCGTTGAGCATCTATTGGCGCATAGCCGATAGAGCGAATAACAGGATAAGAATCAGGTTCGATGGTTTCCCACTCTACTTGTTTGTCTATGATGTTTTGACAACCGATTAATCCGGCTAGACATCCCGCAATCACAAAGGTATAAATTAGTTTCATATTTTTCTCAGTAGTATCTTTACAGCGCATTGTTAAGCTGCATTAGGCTTCAATTGATAATTCAAAACCATTTCAAACTGTCTTCAAGATTTTTCACTGCAATATTTGTTCCTTATCACAAAAAAATTGAGACCCAAGTAAGTAGACCAACTGTGATAGAAGAAAATTGGTTACTGATTAACCGCCATCTGAAAACAGGTACAAAAGATGCATTACCTGATTTACTAACTATAGTAACTAAATACGTAAAAAGTGGCTACGCATGCAAATACACACGTTAAAGCCGTTTTGAATTTAAGCGTTAATTGGATATTTTTTGAAATGAAGCCCATAAACTGCCAAATTTTTTCTGTTAAGTTAATCACTTTGTTCTGTGCCTTTTGCGCAGCACTCTTTTCAGCGCAGTCGTTGGCAGCTTGGTTCGAGTCCAGTGGTCAAGCGGCAATAAGAAACGGCAATATTGAGTTAGCGCGGCAAAATGCGACCCAAGAAGCAATTAAGCAAGTATTGTTATTTGCCGGAGCTTCGGTACACAGTGTGCAAAAAATGGCAAACGGCGTATTGCAAAATGATGACTTAACGATTCGCGCCAGTGGCGAAGTCAATAGTATTGAATTAATAGATGAAGTTTTTAGAGATGGCTACCTCACAGTTTCCTTGCGGGCAGATATTTTCCCTCAAAAAAACACATGTCAATCATCAGAATACCCTAAAAGTATAGTTACCACTTGGCACCCAATAGACAACCGAGAGCAAGCCACTACCGGCAATCTATTTGAAATAGGTACTAGGTTGCCAGAAGTACTTCAACAAAACTTCGAAGACTTCGCACAGCAATCGAGTATTCAAACCATATTACCTTTCTACTATGCGCAACAACCGCTTTCAATGATCAACGATGCAATGGCACTAGCCAAACAATCAAGCTCTCAATATGTGCTAACTGCCACCGTTAAGGATCTAAGTTTAAACAATGTTAACCAGTCTAAATGGCAATTTTGGAATAACCCTACACCAATAAGAAATTTCAGCTATCAAGTTGCCCTTTATGACGGTTACACTGGTACATTGATGTGGCAGAAATTATATTCTTCAAACGCACCATGGGACTTCGATACTCATCAAAGTGTCGACATAAATAGCGGCCTGTTGTGGCAAAGTGCTTACGGTGTGGCAATTTCCTCGATCATGCAGGATATTGCTATTAACGTTGACGAAAAGTTAGCTTGTTCGCCTACGTACGGACGCATAATACAAGTAAGAGGTGATCAACTAACCCTCAATATTGGTAGCAACCAAGGCATTCAAAACGGTGATGAATTCACCCTATTTCAGCTGCAACAGAAACACAACCCTCAGGGCCAAACCTTTACCCAGTTTAATCTACACCCTACCCCAGTGCGAGTTGTGAGTGTTTCGCCAGGGACTGCGGTTGCGGTATCAAAAGACGGTACTTTACTGGCCAATATTCAAGCCAATGATTTTGTTTCCAAACAATAAATTAGGGGCTTGCGATTAGATTATTGATGTCCTTTTAAGCACATCGAAATTGCTATTCGATTTCTCATTAAAAACCAGTAAACCCAGACTTGTCTTAATACTGCCAAATTTAGTATAGTCTTGCCCGCTCTGATGTTGGAACATGTCCCCTTAGCTCAGCTGGATAGAGCGACCCCCTCCTAAGGGGTAGGCCAGAGGTTCGAATCCTCTAGGGGACGCCATTTGATTAGAATGTTTATAAAGGGGGAGTTTGTTATCGTTAATCGATAACCATTTGCGCTTGGCAAAACCAAAAGTTAATTAGGTCTTTCATTAATGCTACAAGATCAAAGTAGTTGTTTGGTTTAGTTAAATAAGCGTTACTGCCCAGAAAATAACACTCTTTGATATCAATTTCAGAATCAGACGTTGTGAAAATTATAACCGGTATATGTTTGAGTCTTGGATCTTGCTTAATTTCTGCCAGCGCTTCTCTCCCCGATTTACGCGGCATATTTAAATCTAGCAGTATCAAG
The DNA here is from genome assembly GCF_030548145.1 of Aliiglaciecola sp. 2_MG-2023. Taxonomy (NCBI): domain Bacteria; kingdom Pseudomonadati; phylum Pseudomonadota; class Gammaproteobacteria; order Alteromonadales; family Alteromonadaceae; genus Aliiglaciecola; species Aliiglaciecola sp. 2_MG-2023. Next base: position 297,100 of record NZ_JAUORY010000001.1, on the reverse strand, counting down.
TTTGGCAGCACTTCAGCGCTATTAAGCACCGATATTAGCTCTTCGCCATCTTGCGCAAACTTAATTTTATCCAATGTCAGATTATTTTCAGTTAGCGCGTCACGGATCAGCTCTTGATCATCCAAATCATCTTCCGCCACTAAAATGTAACTGACCGCTCTAAGTTTTGTCGCTACTGAACTTATATTATTCATGACTGGAACCTGTTTTCCCTTACAAAGGTCTTTGTTATTATTTTTAATCGCGAATATATCACAAGGTTCTGATTGTTAATAACGATAACGTACACTAGTTAATTTTAGGGTCAATAAGAGGCACGGTTATGAAAAATGTAGCGCCTTTTCCAAGTTCTGAATCTGCCCAAATTTTACCGCCATGACGGCTCAATATCTTTTTACAGATAGCTAATCCCAAGCCTGTGCCTTCATACTCTGACTTACCATGAAGCCGTTCAAACAAACCGAATATCTTTTGCATATGAATACCATCGAAACCTACCCCATTATCTTTGAACGCAATAGTCACAAATTTTTCATCTTTATGGGTGACATCAATATCAATTTTTGGCTGTGTTCCTTGTGAAGTAAATTTGATGGAATTTTGAATTATGTTTTGTACCACACGACGTAATTGATTTTGGTCACCATAAACTTCGCCAATGTGAGCGGTATTGATAATCACGTCTTTTTCCGCGATTAACATTTCCAAATCAAGAATAACCTCTTGAATTAACTGATCAAAACTCAAATTAATGAATCCATCATTGGCACGATGAATACGCGAAAAGCTCAGAATACCTTTTATCAACGTTTGCATTCTTTGCGCTGAAGTCATCATTTTTTCGAGATAAACTTTGCCTTTATCACTTAATGTTGACTCCGAATATTCAATTCGTCCACCAAATGATTGAATCTTTCGCAAAGGTTCTTGTAAGTCATGGGAAGCAACAAAAGCGAAACGCTCTAGTTCTCGGTTAGATTCTTCAGATTTCGAGAGTGCTTCCACAAGTTCGAGTTGAGCTCGCTCTTTGTTTGCAATTTCTATTCTGAGCTGCTCTGTCCGCGCCGCCACTTTCTGTTCCAAGGTTTCGTTTATTTGCTCTAAACGTTCCGATTTAGACAGCACATAATTAACCACAGTATTTCTAAATTTTAGCGCACAAGACAACTCTATGGGTTCCCATGCCAGCGCTTGATTTTTCACATTCTCGCGCCACAACCTAAATGAACTGCGTGGCATCAGACGGTGACTACCGTCATCGAGAAATTCAATCATTTTTTCTGGTTTTCCTCCCCAATCTTTGGTTTGTTCTACTTCTTTTCTAAACCAAATAATAAATAGATTACTGACTGAGGAAACTGACAGAATAAAAACACCGCTGGCAATATCGCTGATATCTGCAAATTCGGGGTAGTCTTTACTCAATGTGTTAGTGTAATAAATGGTATCGTTGATTAATTTATTAGACGTCGCCCACTCATAAAGTGCTTCAATACGCTCAGTAGGAGGTGTTACCCCGAAACACTCGGTTTTATCTTCTAAACGCCAAGCTACACCGGTTGAATTCATCATTCGTTTTAAATTTTTTGACTCTTCACGCAACCCGTCCGTAAAGAAAATATGTTCCGCCATTTTTTCAGTAATTGAGGCGTTTAGCGAACGTACGACTGAATCTCGATGCTCGGCGTCCGCCTGCACTTTTAAGGAAATGATATATGACAGCATTAAACCAAAATAAAGCGCCACTTCGCGGGTTTCAAAATTAACAACGTGAGGTGAATAGTGATGACATGCGATTAGCCCCCATAACTTGCCAGAAACAATTAAGCTAATGGACATCGACGACTTTACGCCCATATTACGAAGATACTGACAATGTATCGGAGAAACACTTCTTAGCACCACTTGCCCAAGATCCACAGGTTGGTCTTGAGGATAGAGCGGCGATTGAATCGCATCCACATCTGCTAGTAAGCGAATTGGATTTTTTATATAAAGTTCTCTAGCCTGTTTAGGGATGTCAGATTCAGGGAAATGTTGTTTTAAAAATGAATTTAACGAGTCTACTTTGGATTCTGCAACCACTTCACCGTTATAATCTTGATCAAACTTATACAGCATCACTCTATCAAAACCTGTGATATCTCGTATTTGATCGACTGCATGCTCGAATACACTCTCAATATCGTGGGTTACCATCAAGTTATTGAGTGACAAATTAATCAAGTTCTTTACTGGATTAAACGAGACAGCATCCTCATTAATTTTAGGTTCTAATTCAATAATTAGAAATCGCTCATTAATGCTCATCACCGCATTAAATTTTTGCGCGCTAGATTGTTGAGTAAGAAGGCTTACACGTTGAGGATTGATCTCACTGAATCCATGCTCGAACTCCAGTTTCTTTAGAAGCTCTACAAAGTCGTTGTCCAGCAACTTATCTAGTGGTATTGAAACCAATTCGGTCAACGGAATAGCTGTCAACTCTGCCATATTTTCACTAACGTAATGCACACGAAAAGTCTCAGGATGCACCACTAGCAGGTAACCATGAGGCTGTATTGAGCCAGGTATATGAATTGGTTCTTTATGACAATTATCTATGGTTACATCGAATTGCTCATTCATTAAGCGCTCCCCTTAAGCAGCTTTGGATACAATGAAACGCTTTTTGCGCACCTTTTTGAATATCCAACTCACTCAAAACATTTTGTTGATGGAACATTTTGAGCGCTTCGCTAAACTCGCGCCACTTTGCTAAACGAAAATCACCGTAACTTTTGAAAAATGACAGACCTGCAGATTCACTAAGCCAATCATGTTTATTCAACCGTAGTTCAATATGCGCTCCCCCCAAGGTAGCTCCTTCCATGACATATAACATTCCCATCGCCTCAGCACTGCTGGAGGCAACAATTTCGATGTTTTGATTAACAATGGCGGGAATGGTTTGCAACTGTGACGACAAATATTCAATATCATTTTGTAACCATTGCAACTTGCTTCTGCCCGCGATTAACTCGTTAGTCTCTGGGTAGTCACGAAGCACATTTTCCATTGCCGCATAACTTGCATAAAATGCCTGTAGAATTTGCAAATAGGTATTGCAGCTCAGGTTTCTAAGAAATAGAAACCTAGACAAATCACTTTCTACTGAACGATGAAGTTCCGCTGTTTCAGTTTTTACAAATACACCAATATCCATACTTGGGTTATTAATTCGGTTATTCATTTTGTGAGTACGTAACTAGCAAAATGATGGAATTTTTCAGGGTAATATATAAATTTCTCACCATCTTTATGACTTATCATCCTTAGATTTAACAGCCGTTTCTGATTCTATTTGTTTGGGGATCACTAAGCTCATTATTCGCCACCCAGCTTTAGGTTCTAACGATTTTTTGTTCGTAATCATGCGTAATTTATTGTGACTATCAAATGCGCACAAAAGCAATAAATTACCTTCGTATTCTTGCAAATAATCTTCCATGGAAAAACTTTCCGTTAACCGAGTTGTTTTGATTTTGGCACCTTTGGCCACCCAACTTGCTAACTTTCCATAGGTAATTCCGTCCGAAAATAATCCCAATTTTTTCGCATAGGATTCTGATACTTGATGGCTAGGTCTTTGTTGTTGCTCATTATTACTTAAACCTAATACAGTTCCTTTCCCCATTTCATCTTCGAAATGAAAGGTCACCATAGGATTTAATTGGCGGTAAGGCGACATGACCAGCACTCTGCCAAATAGGGTGAAATCCAAGGTCCGTGAAGCATGTTCAGACATTGGATTACCAAAGTAAGTGGGAATATTCAGCATTCTAGCGGACCGAATAGAGTCCCAGTTTGTATCGGCTACACACACATTTACATCATTATCCATCAGTTCTTTGGCAAACATTCTACAAAATTCACCCCCTCCAAAGATCAAATACCCATTTGGTTTAGGGGCACGAATGCCAAGCCATTGGGCCACGTGAACGGCGGTTAAACTCTGCACCACAACGGTAGAAATGATCACGAGAAAAACTAAAGGTACTAGTACTTCAATATGCGCATAATTAAGCGCCTCTAACTTCAATGAAAACAAAGCAGATACTGCCGCAGCAACAATTCCTCTGGGTGCAACCCAACTTAAGAATGCTTGCTCGCGCCAATTTAAACCTGTTTTCAAGGAAGAAACCATCACCGAAATTGGCCTGACAACAAACATTATTGCCAATAAAACAATGATCGCGCCCCAGCCTACATTGAGAATGGAATCCAACTGAATCCTCGAGGCCAATAAGATAAACAAGCCAGAAATTAACAGTACACTTAAGGTTTCTTTAAATTCTAGTATGTCATCGACATCAACATCGCGCATATTAGCCAACCACATCCCCATAATTGTCACAGTGAGTAATCCAGACTCGTGAGCCATCATGTTTGAACCGGCAAATGCGCCTAACATCAAGGTAAGCACAGCGGTATTGCGTAAATAATGAGGAATGAGATTTCGTCTCAGGGCAAGTCCGAGCAAATACCCCATTACAGCGCCAACACCAAGACCTATCCCTACTGTTATGCTAAATGCCCATAGAGTGTGACTCAGCGCATCCTGCGTAGAAATAATATATTCGTATACCAAGACTGCTAACAAGGCGCCTATAGGATCAATAATAATCCCTTCCCAGCGCAGAATATTTGCTAATTTATTGCTTGGTCTGACGGTACGCAGCATGGGAACAATAACGGTTGGTCCAGTCACGGTAACAATTGCACCAAATAGAAATGCCATTTCCCAAGACATATCTAAAACTAGATGAGTGATCACAGCCACTAAACACCAGGTCAAAACCGCTCCTGATGTACACAAATTTCGAACCATCGAACCGTGTCCGCGTAAATCGTCAAACCTTAGTGTTAACGCACCTTCAAAGAGAATAATCGCGACAGACAACGACACCACAGGAAACAATAAGTCACCAAAGATTTGATCGGCATTAATCACACCGGTAACGGGGCCAACTATAATCCCAACAATTAACAGAGGTAAGATTGCGGGTAGTTTTATGCGATAGGCAAAATATTGACAAAAAATGGATAACAATCCAACCAAAACCAGTCCAGCAGTAATATCAATCAAGTACTTTCCTTAATATCTTAGTTAAACTTTCCAATAATTTTCTTAATAGCTTTTAATGCCAGTATTAAGCATTTTTTAACTAAATGACGAACAGATATAGTTGTAAATGAATCAACAAATCCCATTTAAACAATAACAAATGGTAAGTAGCATTTATACAGGTTACTCAGCTTCGATACAATCCAACCGATGACCAATTAATTTACGAAAAGTGAGGCAAAAAAGTTTACAATTGCGCTTAAGTTCTAGTTGGAAATTAGTTTGTAAGATTTTGCTATCAAGAACTCAAGCATAATACCTGCCTTGAAATAGCCTTTTTGACCCCATTTTTTAACCGATGATCAAACTATCAGGTTTGATGCGATCAACATTCGATATTTTGACCGAGAAGTAAATACAGCATGATGGAACAAACAATAAATGACTTTTTAATTATTTGGGCAACTGTTGACCCAATAGGCACTATGGCGCTTTTTGCTGGGTTAACCAGTAGCCTTACGCCAGCAGAGCGCCGTAAAACAGCATTCAAAACAATAATTTATTCCAGCTTGGTACTTTTGGGAGCAATTGTAGTTGGTCAAATCATCCTAACGGCAATGGGAATTAGTCTGTTGTCTTTTAAAGTGGCCGGCGGCATCATTTTATTTCTGTTTGGAATTAAAATGATTTTTGATGATAATTCAAGCCGTAAAGAAATGGATAAAGATCATGATATGGCCGTGTTCCCTTTGGCGATTCCAGCTACTGCCTCTCCAGGAGCAATTTTAGCGGTTATCCTATTAACCGATAATTATACTCATCCTATTGAAGAACAAATTACTACCGCTTTGGTGATGTTAAGTGTATTGCTTATCACCCTTGTATTGTTGCTGCTGTCTGGAAAAATCATACGCATTATCGGCTCTGGTGGAGCCTCTATTCTTACCCGCATTATGGGGATGATTTTAGCCGCACTTTCTGTTGAGTTTGTGATTGAAGCATTATCTATTGAGAAGTGGATTAGTAGTTTCTCTTAAGTAACTAAATAAAGATCAAAAAGGGAGCCTTATCAGCTCCCTTTTTATTTAAAACAACTTCACTGCTGCCCTTTGTTATTCAACAAATCCCTGATTAGCATGCACTGTCAATGGATGATAACCAGGCTTAGCCTCTTCAAATGCGCGTTTGGCAAATGCTTTACCTTCTGCAGTTTTAGCTAACTCTCGATACAAAGGTTTGACTAACTTATTGCGACCAATTCCGACCAAATAACTATAGAGTCTCTCATAGGCAGGTTTATATTCATTTTTCACTGCGATTAATAACCAGCTGTGAGCAATTTCATTGTTCTTACTCGCCGTTAATTGGAAGGTACTATCAAGTTCAACCAACTGCATATCGTTTAGCTTCTGTGGCATATTATTTAAAAAGTACAGCCATTGATGAACAGTCCAATCTTGAGTATTAATCTGTTTAGCGCTTAAACTTCCCTCTAACCAAGCATCACGTACTGTATCAACTTTACTAAATGCATCTGATTCTGGCATGGGTGCTCCATCTGGAATACCCGGTTCAAAAATCCATTGATGAATACGCTCTTTGTCTAAAACATCTGCGTAAGTAGTCAGTAACGTTTGATCCAAATAGCTCACAAATTGATCGGTTGTAATACTTTTGAACGCAAAATGATTAAAATATTCAAGTAGAAACTTATCGAAATTATCTCGCCCTACTTTTTGTTCGATTTCGCGAAGAAATAAAGCGCCCTTTTCGTAAGGAATATTTGAAAATACGTCATCAGGATTACGTCCTCGTAAATCAATCGCCAGAATTTCATCATTTTCAGGTAACGCAGCAATATCGGCTTGTAAGTCTTGGTATCCCAAAACCGCTTCCATATTGTAGCGGTCTATTCCGTAGATCATTTCCATAATCCGATAGGTTAAATAAGTCGTAAAACCTTCGTTTAACCATAGATCCCGCCAAGTCGCATTCGTCACTGTATTGCCAGACCAACTGTGCGCAAGCTCATGAGCAATTAGAGACACTAGACTTTTGTCTCCAGCAATAACTGTCGGTGTTATAAAGGATAAACGCGGATTCTCCATTCCACCAAAAGGGAATGACGGCGGTAAAATCAATAAATCGTAACGATCCCAACTATAGGGCCCATAGGTCTTTTCAGTCGCTTCTAACATACTTTCGGTGTCTTCGAACTCACTCGCCGCGGCATCAAGGATTGATGGCTCGGCGTAAACACCTGTGCGCTCGCCCATGGCTTTGAAATGAAGGTCACCTATTGCCAATGCGATTAAATAAGACGGTATAGGTTGCGGCATATTAAATTCATAAACGCCGTCTCGGGGTGTAACAGGATCATTTGCAGCACTCATTACCGCGAGCAATTCTTTAGGTGTGCGAATAGTGGCTGTATAGGTCACTCTCACCTGTGGTGAGTCTTGTAATGGAATGAAACTACGAGCATGAACAGCCTGTGCTTGGGTAAATAGAAATGGATACTGTTTACCGGCAGTTTGTTCTGGTGTTAACCACTGAGCGCCTGACGCATCTTTTGAGGTGTGGTAACTTATGCTGACTTGATTACCTTGTTCGGGCAACGTAATGTGCAGCGCTGAGCCCAGATTTGGAACTTCTTTTTGAAGCTCAAAGGCAACCGGTGTATTTCCTGAAGTCACCTCCAAAATGGTTAATCCCCGAGTATCCAAAATCAGGGTTTTCCCTTGCTCATCAACTTTTTGATAAGTAAGCGTTGCCGTGCCTATCAATTGTTTTTTGTCAAAATCTGCGGTCAAATCTAAATCGATGTGTGAAACTTTCACAACATCCGGATTAGCAAAAGAATGATAATCTTTAGCATGGTCTATTTGCGTTTGTTTTGATGTTTGCTGTGGTGTTTTCTGTGGTGTTTGTGGTGCTTTGATTTCAGCGGGTTGTTCAGGATTTGAACATGCCAGCAAAGTAGATATCCATAAAAATGCAAGATAACGAATACTTTTCATTTATTTTCCTAGTGAACTTTTTAGCTAATTGTGACATAAAACTAGTTAGAACCGAAAGCATAGCCGTTAATTTAAAGCTAGGTTAAGTGAAACATTAATTGTCGACAGGGGGAGTTATGGCTAAACAAAATGAACAAGATATTTCGACGTTTTTGGATGCGATGCAAGATGTTAAGCCCCTCCCTAAACAAGATACAGTAACCACCTTGAAAACCAAGCCAACCCTCGCACAAAGCTTAAAACGAGAGGCTTTGCAAAGAGAGTTAAATTTAGCGCAAAATCATTTAAGTACCGAGTACGTAGAACCTTTAGACCCCTACGATCACCTTATTTACAAAAAGTCGGGAGTTCAAGAAGGTGTATTTAAAAATTTACGTTTAGGCAAATACAAGATCGACGCGACCCTTAATATGCAGCAGTATAAATTTGAACAAGCTAGACAAGCACTGTTTGAAACAGTTCTGCAATCCCAACAAAAGGGTATTAGAACGTTATTAGTAAAACATGGAATAGGTTTGAATAGTCAGCCTTTCCCTGCATTTCTAAAAAGTTATGTGTACAAATGGTTACAGCAAATGCCGCAAGTTTTGGCCTTTCATACGGCGCAAAAACACCATGGCGGTTCAGCATCCGTGTATGTGCTGCTGAAAAAGAGTGAAACAGACAAAGCCACTAATCGAGAATTACATCGTAAAAAATAGCCGGTTAACAAGCCGAGTTTGATGATGTTTTGCGAAGGGTGTGTACAAGATACAGTAGTAAAGTAAAGCTAAGGTAGGCAAAGGCTACCTTAGCTGAGTAAGGTCACAATTAATCAGCCATTTTTTTGCAGATCAAATATGTTTTGCATAGGTTGCCATTTAGCGTTTTGCTGCTGGCTGTCGACTTTCTGGAAACGTTCCATCAGCCTTTCCCATTCCTGCACTTTAGGATTTTCACTGTCTAACTTAGCTTTAGTTTCAAAACTAAAGCCAGGCTTAACGTCCAACACCATCACTAAATGCGTATCAAGTCGAAAAATTTGCATATTTTCAATGCCAGAAGCGCGGATACTCTCAAGTACCTCTGGCCACACTGCACCGGGCTGATGATATTGCTCGTATAAGCGAATCAATTCATCATCGTCTTGCAATTCAAGACGAAGACAATAACGCTGATTATCCATAGGTCGGTTCCCCTTTCGCACAATGGCTATAAATGTTTTTTATCTTTTAAACTTTGTATACGTGATGTGCGCGATAACCAAATAGGCTAATCACCACAAAACATAGCAAAGGTAATAAAAAGGAGGTTTTTACTGACGGAATGTCACCAATAATAGGCGCTGCATCAATCATCGCTGCTTGCAAAGGAGGCATTAATGCACCGCCAACAATGGCCATAACTAAACCAGCAGAACCCAAACTGGCATCATCGCCTAAATCTTTTAGAGCAATACCGTAAATCGTGGGGAACATCAGTGACATACAAACTGAAATACCAATCAAGCACCATAACCCTAACATTCCGCCTAAAAATATCGTACCCAAAGACAATGTAATACCGCCTAATGCTAACAACATCAGCAGCGGACCAGGACGAATAAACCCTAATAAAAAAGTACATACAAAACGACTAATTAGAAACAGTGACATTGCCACAATGTTGTAACCTTGCGCCTCCGATGCAGTGAGGCCTACAGCGGTCATGCCATAGTGGATAATAAATGTCCAACACATGATTTGTGCCCCCACATAAAAGGCCTGTGCTATCACTCCCTCAATGTAACGACCATTAGTGAATAAGCGCCCAAAGGTTGCGCCTAATTCTTTTAGAGTTAATGGTTTATCATGGGAAATCGTGCGTGGTAATTTGCTAAATAGAAACACTAAAAACAAAATTCCTACCACCACAGCTATAGCGATGTAAGGGCCTCTTACGGTGATCAAATCAGCCGATTGCATTGCTTGATGGGCGACAGGCTGGTTTTGCGCAAATTCACTTAACGCGGCAGTCAATTTGCCGTCAACAACGCTAGGCAGCATCTCAGCATATTCTGGATGCTCCGCACGCTCTGCGGCGCGGAATTCTTCTACCTGCAATTTATTTAAGATAACCGTGGATGCGACAAACATACCGGTTAACGAACCAATTGGATTAAATGCCTGAGCTAAATTAAGACGACGAGTAGCTGTTGCCGGATCACCCATAGACAAAATATAGGGATTTGCAGTGGTTTCTAACAACGCTAAACCACAAGTCAAAATACATAGTGCTGCAAGAAAGAAATTGAATTCTTGCTGGACACTGGCGGGAATAAATAATAGAGCGCCCACGGCGTAAAGCGCAAGCCCCAACAAAATACCTGATTTATAAGAATATTTACGAATAAATATCGCAGCCGGAACAGCCATGATGCCGTAGCCAAGGTAAAAGGCAAATTGCACCATACTACTTTGTGCATTGGTGATTAGAAAAATATCTTTAAAAGCTTTTACAAGCGGATTGGTTACGTCATTGGCAAAACCCCATAATGGGAAAAGCATCGCTACAAGGATAAAAGGCACTAACATGCCTTCACCGATTATGCGCGGATGAGATGTGGATTTCTGTTTTGACGCTTGTTGTGCACTAACTGCTTCGACTTGCAATGTCATATTCTTTCCAACTTAATTAATTTAAATGACAGACAGTGATTGAGTTGCCTCTAAAATTCATCGACTCAGGTGATGCAAATTATTGGTTTTGCATCTAACCCAAGACAAATCTTTTTGTAAACAAAAGCGAATTCACGCTTTTACAAAATCAATCAAAGATTCTCACAAAGCGATAACAAGGGCAAGAATTATTTTACATTTAAAACATAATTTCATATGCAAACTTAATTTACAGTTGTACTTTCGAATAAATTTATAATGACAAAAGCCAATTAGGTGCTTCGCAAATAGTTAGGAAGCATCAAATCCTAACGCGGTGGATATCTCAAGCGCTGCCTGTTTGATCAATTTATGGGCGTCGTCGATATTAGTTTGATGTGACCCATCCAGATACTCAAAGAAAGGGACAATTAACGCGGCTACTGCTTGATCTTGATAATCAAAAACTGGATAACCGATATCTTGAATCCCCTGTGCTTGCGCACTATGGATACATTCGTAACCTTGACTCAGAACTTTTCTAACCATTTTATCCAAATTAAAGTCAAGATCAGTAGAGTGATGTGCAGGAATACGACTTAACATTTGTTCGCGAGTATGTTGGTCTGCAAATGCCAACAACAAGTGTCCTGAACAGGTGTTCATTAAAGGTGCTTCAGCGCCCAAACGCACACTAAATACCCTTTCTGATGGTGAATCCTGCTGTACGACTACGTGCCCTTTACCTTCATAATATATGACTAAATGGCAAGATTGCTCTATCGCGTAGGACAAGCGTTGTAACACCGGAGTCGCAACACTGGTCAAGCGTTTAACGGGCGGGAAGCGATGGGCTAAACCAAACATTTTTAAGGTTAGCATGTACCTGTCACTGCCCGGTTGAAGTGAAACATAACCACGTTGTTCCAACACCACTAACATCCTAAATAACTCGCCGACTGATCTATTTAGCGTTTTGGTAATCTCACCAATGTTCATGCCTTCAGCTTGATTGGCTAGCAGCTCCAGAATATCTAACCCTTTCTCAAGTGCTGGGGCACTGTAAGTTTTGCGTTTAGAGTTTTCTGATTTGTCAGTCGCTTTTGTCATTTTTGTTCCCTGTTTAACCCTTGGTAATATTTGTTCTGCAGCATAATGCTTTACATTTTTTGTAAGAACAAGTCTGTTTTTTGCAAACGTTATTATTGCTTATTTAACTAACTAGGCGTCAGACTCGTTAGATTAATAGCTACATTCCCTTTGATTATAAACTATCAATTTTGTTGAATAGAGTAGATTTCAAAACCCGTAGAGTCTGACCTTTTAAAACAAAATCAACTTTGAGTTAATTTGAAAATAGTTCACTGCTTACTGTGTATGTCTGATTTTCCTTATGATTTTCATCAGTGACCAACACCTGCAAATTAACAAACCAGTGACGGACATCCAAAGGAAGTGCATCAAAGGTTGCAATATATTGCCCGGGTATCGAACTAGGCGTCACTAAGTTAGTGTCAGCTTGAGTCCATGAGGCTTTACCTGTATGTCCTTGGTCTGCTGTATAGTGAATTGTCGCTTTAGCGACTTGATAATCTTTGTTATCTAAATTGATCGAAAATTCAGCTTGAGCTTTGCCAGAGTTGAGCTGTTTAACTGAAAGCGATTTAGCCCAGACTGTGCCTTGACGCACAATCTGTCTAGCAAAAAGATAGGATTCAGGCTGATCCCAACCAAGCTTGTGTCCATGCCTAATTCCCGGCTTGATACTCACTGAATAATCACCGCTTAATTGCTGATATGTACTCGCCTGCGCATCGAGTGCAAAATGTTTGTCGTCACGCCATGTCAACCAAAGAGAAGGTTGACGATAATTGCTTATGCGATGTCCGGGCTCCCATGTATTTTGGTATGCAGAATTTCCCATTAAGGCTTGCTGATATTGATTCTGCATCCCATCAAGAAAACCGCAACCATATATGGGGATAGAAAAGTCGAAGCTACCGTCAAATCCCATGACGGTTGAAGTAATGACCCCGCCCCAAGATATTCCGGTCAGGCCAATATGTTGCTTATCAATATCCGCTTGTGCGGTCAAAAAGTGTTTAGCTCGAATTACCGCCGACACAGCATGAAACATCCATTGATCTTGCAGTGGTCTATCAGAATCTGCATAAATTCCTTGTCTAGAAGGGCCAGAACCTAGATGTTTTTGCCACCTCAAAGTGTCATTGATTTTTGCTTCTTCAAGATCATCGGCGGGAATGTCAGTTTGCCCTTCCACAGCGACAGAAATTGCCGCAAAGCCTGCATCATTCCATTTATCAACCCAATTTTTAAAGGCTGTCCCCCCTCCCCCATGCACTAAAACCATGCCAGGGGTTTTACCCGATGGCGTTGTCAGTGGGTGTTCTGGAAACTTATAAAGAGCAAATATTTTAGTGGTTTTACGTTGTCCACTTTTATCGGTGTAGGGTTCACCTTCTAAGTAGAGTTCAAGCATGCCATCAGCGCGTAGCTTTGATGATACAACCTGTGCAACATGTTCTTTAGCCAGTTTGGAAAAGTACATGTCTACATTTATATTAGCGCCAGTATCCTCCTGCTGTATTGCCTTGCAGCCATGTAAAAAACCACTAAAAATGACAACAACTGCGAACCTCCTAAAACTTGTCGTCACTGCATCATCTGCGAATATTTTATGGGAAATGAAATTAATAATATGGCGTAGATGAAAGTATCGCCCACTTCGTTTGGTAATCTGCCAGCATAAGTCTGTGGCATTGATACTGGTAAAGTGACTATGAATCTTCATGTTGACCCCAGGTAATTTTGGCGGTTTTGGTATCGATATTGACGACAACAGAAGCATGCTCAAACTCTCGTGTATAAGTCCACCCTTCTTGCTTCGCATCAGATAAGGGGGCGCCGAGTTTTCGATCTAACTCAGGATACCACTGCAATGCGCCATGATGATCGCGGTAACCCCAAGTGTAATTAAAGTAAGAATAAGGCTGAGCAATGACTAAAAAACAGGCAAGGGGGAAATCAATGGCCTTTTTGGCCAGTTCATACAGTTCTTTTTCTGGCTTTTTCATCATTTGCTTGTCAGTAAAATTAAATCCAGGCCAAGCTTTGAAAATGACAATTTTTCCGGTTTTCGCGGCCTGCATCATGCGTTCCATGTCCAGTTGAATCATCTCCTTAGAACGACTTTGAAACTGATCAAAATGCTCAACTATGACTCCATTTGCATGATTGAGATAACGTAAACCACCGTCTTCCCAACCTCCAGGAATAGAACGAATACCGTTATAAATGATAAGTTTTTCAGCACCAAGGGTAGCGCTAGTTTCATCCAATAATTTGATGACTCCCTCTTCTAACGCTTTAAAGCGAGCAGTGCCAAGTCTTTTTGCGCTCACCTCAGGCTTGATCGAGATCTGTGGTAATGCGTCAATAAAGACGCCATCTAATTGCCCCTGTTGAATGGCATCGTTGGCAACTTTTATCCACCAGCTTCGCACTTCAGGATTGGCTAGATCATACTTTTTCAAATGTCCGCGTTTGAGGTCCAATTCGCCACTTTTAGTCTTAATTGCGCCGTTTTTTATTTTTGAAAATGTGTCATGAGCGTCATACAGCGAATAATCAAGTAACCCATTCCAGTAAAACAGTACTTTCATATTCGGGTTGAGCTGTTTTAATGCTTTCGCCCCAGCAATAATGCCCTTTTCAGAGCTGCCATGCTTTTTTAATCCATGTCCTTTTTCCAATGTGACAAAGTCATAGTGGCTAGCAATAAACAGGTTCTCTTCATGGCTAAGGTCTCCCTTTGTGCGACCAAAATGAGCATAAACAGGAACAGTATCCCAATTAAAGTTAGGGTAAGCACTGGTGACTTGAGACTGTGACGGATTGTTTGATAATTGAGAAGCATGGGCCTCACGAAGCGCACCAGATAAAAACGTTGCCATTAATATAAAGCAGATTAGAGTTGATGTTTTAATCTTCATTTTAACCTTTAATAAAACCATAGCGGCATCTCGTTTGCTGTACCTTTTGCTATTAATCAGTAATAAACTATTTGTACACAGATGCGATTAGATGAGGTATTCCTAACTGCTTCTAAGGGTTATCTATTCTTAATTAACACATTTTTAAGCAGCCTATCCAACAAAAAATTAACATACACGATTAATTTCATATACTCAATATAATTTTATATTTGAAATATCACTATGAATATAGAGGTAGTTGTTGAACTAAGTCTACTAAAGTGTTCAAAATTTATTGTGCTAATACAGCGCAAAAAAACAAATAATTGACAAAATCATAACATTCCAATAAATTCCACATATAATATTTTGTTTTATATTTAAAATGAGGTATCACTATTATGAGTTCAGGTTTTTGCAGATGAATGCACTGAGGCTTGAGTGGTTTGAGTGGTTTGAGTGGTTTGAGTGGTTTGAGTGGTTTGAGTGGTTCGCTACAGTAAGCAGAAAACCATTTTATCTGTACAGCTCTATATTAAGGTTTTTCTACGTGAAAATAACGCCTTCAGGATTGTCATAAATGAATTTTTTCTGGCTAACAACGATAAAATTAGCATGTATCGCATTATTACTGTCTCCTTCAGTACATAGCGTTGTACATAATAGTTCAGTCGTTTCCACACAAAGTTCGGACTTAAAAGTAAGCTTGGATGTTGATTACGCTGAGTTCTTAAAGCAACAAGATTTAGTTTGGGATCGGCTACCCGATAGTTGGCCAGTCGCGCCTTTTAGCGGTAACGGAAATATCGGCTTTTTGTTCTATCAGTCCCAAAGTGATAAAGACAACAGCATTTCCTTGCATGTTGGACGACACGATTACTATGACCACCGTTTACCTCACGACGGAAAAGAAATGCCATGGATATATAGAGGCAGACTACCTTTAGGCCATTTTAAACTGACTTCTATCGGTAAGATCACTGATGTGGATCTTAGATTAAGCCTCTGGGATGCTGAACTCACCGGAACAATTAGTACAAGTCGAGGCAGCTATTCAGTTAGAGGTTTAACCCATAGCCAAAGGGATATTATTTATTTCGAAACGGATGCTAAAGACGGAGAATCAATCACCATTAGTTGGCATCCAGACGTGCCCTTCCCTTCTGTGCGAGCATTTTTAGACGATGGTATAGGCCCTAAGTCGTCCTATTGGGATGAGATGCGAACTGCTCCTATGCCGATGCCTCCAGCAGCAACCGAAATAGAATCGGACGGCTTTACGTTTAGCTTTCAGCCTTTGTATCAACATAGAGGCGAAACAACAACTGGCTGGGAAGTCACAGGTAAAGCAGATGGCCAGCAAGCTTTATATGCGAGTATTCACCATAGTTTCCCAGAAAAAAACAGTTTGCAAACGGTCAAGGAAAACCTTCAAAAAGCACGTAAGACGGTCCAAAACGAGCAGTTTATTTCTTCACATCAACAGTGGTGGCACAACTATTATCCGCAAAGTTATTTAAGTATTAGCGAGCCTGAGAAACAAGCATTTTATTGGATTCAAATGTACAAGCTAGCGTCTGCCAACCGGGGAAATGGTCCGCTACTTGATTTAATGGGGCCTTGGTATCATAAAACCTTCTGGCCAATGGTCTGGGGCGATCTTAACGTGCAGCTAATATACTGGACACACCTCACCGCAAACCGAATGTCTTTGGGTGATTCTTTAATAAATAATATTAATAAGTACGCAACAAATTTAACCAAAAACGTTCCTGTGGATTGGAAAGACAGCGCTGCAGTAGGTGCATTATTTCCACAAGACATGGTTTCTGACAACGCTCGAAAAGTACCAGATATGTTGGCTTGGTTACTTCACGACTATTGGCTACATTGCGAATATTTAGCAGATGATAATTGCATGCGAGACGGACTGTTTCCGATTTTACGTAAAACCGTAAACAGCTATCGCAATTACTTGGACGAAAACCCCGTCCCTTCAAAAAGTGGCACAATACACATAAAACATAGTTGGTCCCCTGAATATAAACCAGGCCATGGTCAAGATATTAACTTCACAATCGGGCTGATGCGCTGGAGTTTACAAACGCTAATCGATCTCAACCAAAATTATGATATACAAGATCCGCTAGCCGACGAATGGCAACATATCCTAGATAATATAGTTGGATTCCAAATTGATGAAAATGGGTTGCGAATAGGTAAGGATATTCCGTTTAGTAAACCCCATCGTCACTATTCACATTTATTACCGTTTTACCCTCTGGCGGTGATCACGCCAGAAAAACCTGAAAACAAGCAATTGTTGCGCACCAGTGTCGATCATTGGCTAGAAACTTCAATGAATAAAAATATTAAAATAGATGCTATGCCGGTAACCGGTTATACCGCAACTGGCGCAACTTCGATTTACGCGATGTTAGGTGATTCAGTAAAAGCGTATCAATACCTCGATTATTTTATTCAGCACCAGAATGTTTCCCCCACCACAATGTACTCAGAATCCAGAAACTATCCTGTAATTGAGAGCCCATTATCCTACGCTACATCGGTACACGACATGTTATTGCAAAGTTGGGGCGGCAAAATTCGAGTATTTCCAGCAAGCCCTGCGCATTGGCAGGAACTCGCCTTTTATCAACTTCGTACACAAGGTGCGTTTTTAGTTAGTGCCAGTAAACAACAAGGCATAACCCAGTTCGTTGAAGTACAAAGCCTCGCTGGTAAGCCTTTGGTGATTCAAACAGACATTGATAACCCTAAGATTTATATTCAAGGTAAACTTGCTAACGAAACACAAGCGTTTCGTGATGATTCTGGTTTTTATCAGATAAAACTCAGCAAAGGCGAGCGCGCGATTTTAACCAAAGCAAACATCGAAAACACCGCGTTAAGCATTAAGCCAACCCCAATCAATCCTGAGGAATGGAATATGTTTGGCTTAAACGAAAAAACCAAACGCCTACCTGGCCATCACTATTACTACAAGAGGTAAATACCATGCGTCGAAATTCAATATTCTTATTCCAGTGTTTATCTCTTGCCTGCACACTCACAATGAACATGCCAGCGTTTGCTGAATCCACAACGTCAACCCCCCTTAGTAAAGAAAACAAGCAACCAAACGTGATTTTCATTTTTACTGACGATCAACGTTTTAATTCTCTGACTATGACGGGCGATCCACTATCGCCCACTAAGCACATCGATCAGTTGGCTAAAGAAGGGGTTTTCTTTGATAACGCATTTATTACCAGCCCAATTTGTGGCCCCAGCAGAGCGAACATGTTTACAGGCCAATGGGAGCGAAAAAACAAAATTGGCTTTCATTCCATGTCTAAAAACGTAATTACTGAAGAAGTTTTTAACAATAGTTGGTTAATGCAGCTTAAAAAGCAGGGTTACTCCACAGCCTTTATTGGCAAACACCATACAAAAATAGCTGATAAAAACGACAGTCCTTTACGTAAAAATATCGATTTTTCATACTTTGCATCTGGCCATTTGGGTTTTCATCTTAAACGCCATAAAACCTTCTCAAATTTGAAAAACAAAACACAAATTGAAGGCTTAATGGAGGCGACTCAAGCCTATTTATCGCAAAACGAAGATTACGATTATTTTTATGAAAATGCCGAACCTTCGACGAAAAGAAGTATACACCGCAGAGATCCCAATAAGCCCTTTGCTGCGTGGATTAACTTTAATTTACCCCATGCTTCTAGCATTGGCACAATGGGTAAATTGGAAAGCGACCCTGTTATCTATAAGACGCTATTCCAAGATAAAGTTGATCAAATTGACCTACCAGCGGGCTATCCTGTGCCTATTAGCTTGCCTAAAGATGTGTACGCCAGTACTGACCTAATGAAATATTATGTCACTGAAAATAAACCTAAATTGTTAAATGACAAATTAAAGATGGCGCGGGCTGTATACGCCATTGACCAGTTTGTTGGACAACTACGTCAACTATTAAAAACGATCTCTGAAGATGAAAATACTATCATCGTTTTCGCTTCAGATAACGGCTTGTTACTTGGTGAGCATGGACTTGGTGGAAAAACGATTCTGTATGACGAGTCTGTGCACGTCCCGCTTATTATCTACTCTCCTTTCTTCGACACTGACATCCAAGGCAAGCACATCGATGACTTAGTGGTTGGGCAAGATATAGTGGCAACGCTTTTAGATATGGCTGGCACCGATGTCCCATCTTCATACCAAGGTAAAAGTTTAGTTCCACTGATAGAAGAAACGAAAACAGAATCGTCATGGAGACAAGATATTTTTCTTGAAAACTTGTTTACCGACCAAGGCTATCCAAGACAAGAAGGCGTGCGCGATAAAAAATTCAAATACATTCGTTCGTTTAGTAAGAAGCAAGACAGAATGCGGTATTTGCCACAACAGTCTTTTGCTAGCAATGAAGAACCTATTTATGAAGAGTTATTTAATATAGTGGCGGATCCTAATGAATTGACCAATCTAGCTAAAGATCCCAAGTACGCAAAACAGCTTGAGTACTATCGAACCAGAGCACAGACATTAGTAAAAGAACTTTATTGATAATGAGATTAAACGCTTTCACATTTAATTTATTCAGGTAAACAAAATCAACATGACAATATTCAATAGAGTCTCCACTTGTATCACTTTCATTAGCATCGTTTTGTTGTGTAATGGATGTAGCTCATTAGCTGTCAACAAATCAAATCCAACTCGACAAGATTGGGTTGTGATCGATATTAATTCAGCAAGCAAATTTCGAGATCAGTCGTTCTTAGCTAAACACAAAGGCAAATTTGTCGTGCAATTGGTCACTAATGATACTGGAGAAGAGGCCTTAAGTAAGTTAAACATTAACGGCCAGAACCAAAGCGAAGTGTTGACCGGGAAATACAAAATTGAATCGGGCTCTGTATATGAGTTTAGCAGCCCTGTAATTTTGGAGGCTAACAACCAATACCAGCTATCATTAACAACAACACTGCCAGTCAAACAAATTAGAATTGTTCCCCACCGCTCCAACCCAATTGGCACTGGTCAATACTATAACGAATGGCTAACTATGCACCAGTCACCGGAAAAGCAACAAGCACTGCGTTGGTTTAAAGAAGCGCGCTTTGGCATGTTTATTCATTGGGGGTTATATTCTCAGGCAGGTGGCATGTGGAAAAAAAACCGTATAGAAGATTCGCCCTACCCTGGTCCTCGAGTGGCAGAGTGGCTAATGTCGACCTTCAGAATACCTCGCGCAGAATATCAACAGCTGGCGAGTACTTTTAACCCTGACAAATCCTTTGCGCAAAATTTCGCACAACTGGCCAAGAAAGCTGGCATGAAATACCTCGTTATTACCTCTAAGCATCACGATGGCTTTGCGCTTTACGACTCAGCAGTGTCCGATTACGATATTGTTGATGCAACGCCGTATCAGGGCGATCTAATCAAAGAGCTGTATGATGCTTGTCTATCAGAGGGCATCGAGTTTGGTATCTACTATTCCCATGGCAACGATTGGTTTGACGGGACAGATGGCAACTACGCAAACGTTAAAAAACAAAACGACAAATTAGGAATTTATACCCATGCACAAGGTAAGAACCTATGGGATCCTAGTTTGAATACCCATGCAGAGTACTTAAACAACAAAGCTTACCCGCAAATTAAAGAATTACTCACCTTATTGCCAAAACTACGGTTAATTTGGTTTGATGGCGACGGACTTATTACCGAAAAACAAGCTTTTGACTTTTATAAATTGGCATACGATATCAATCCCAACGTGTTAGTGAGCCGTCGTGTTGGTTATCAATTTGGCGACTACCTAGATGCGGGTGACAATGTTATTCCTTCTGCATCAGAGAAAATGAATAAACAATGGGAGACAGTCGGCACCACCAATAATTCTTGGGGCTTTAAATTTTATGATGACGACTGGAAGAGCACCAAAGAGCTGCTTTACTACTTTATCGATATTCTGTCCAAAGGTGGCAACTATTTGCTCAATATAGGGCCCGACGGTCAAGGCAATGTCCCGCCAGAAAGCGCTCAACGTCTTGCTGAAATGGGCCAATGGATACAAACCAATAGCGCTGCAATTTTTGGCACAACACGTTGGGATACCAGTTATGAGGGCGCAAACGAAACCTTATTGTCAGGCACCGGCCATCGCGCAAAATCCGGTTTTAATCGTCAATTTACTAATCAAGACTTTTGGTTCACGGCAAAACAAAACAAAGTATATGCAATGTCGTTAATGCCGCCACAGGACAGCATTGAAATACTTTCTTTGGGCAAAGGCAGCGGACATATAGACGCGGTTAGATTACTCGGCAGTACTCAAAAACTATCTTGGAAACAAACTGATCACGCCCTTGTTATCGATGCCCGTGATTGGCAAAAGGCTGAAAATGGATTTGCTGTAGAGATCATTTTCAAATAACCCTAATTGGCCTACACATCGACAAGATGTGTTTAATTAACGCCTTTGTTTTTAGACAGAAAACATAGATCAACAATTGAGCTGATAACAAATGAAAAAGCGTTATCCCGTAGTGACATATACGAACGTAAGGAGCTTTCATTTTGAAAAAATTTAATTTCTTCAATATTTCATTTTTGATATTATTTTTTTCGCAATCAACAGCTTTATTGGCAGTTACTCCTACCCCATCAACTAAAACAGACCTTCCTCCTAATATTGTGTTTTTAATGACGGACGATCAGCGTTGGGACACTATAGGTAGCTACGGTAGTAAAGATGCAATTACTCCCAATATTGATAAGCTTGCCGCTCAAGGAGTTAGTTTTGACAATGCCTATCATGCTGTAGCTATTTGCATGCCAAGTAGAACAACGATTTTCACCGGACGTTATTTTTCAGATCATCGTGTAGGTTTCACCTACCCTTATAATCGCACATTACCTGCAACAGAGTTTGCCCAAAGCTATCCAGCGCTGATGAAAGCAGCAGGCTATCGCACAGGGTTTGTTGGTAAGTTTGGCGTTAGCTTAGAAGCATTACCCGAAACCGTTGCCGACCACTTTGACTTTTATGCAGGTATTTCAACAACAAGTAAAAAAGGCCCTCACTTTCCTAAAAGTGATAAAAAGCTAGCTCATATCTATCGTAAGGATCGTAACCCTAAAGAGCGAACGTTGATTAAAGGGGATGCAATGATCCGGTTTTTAGAAACGCAGCCGAAGGGTCAACCTTTTAGCCTTTCAGTCAGTTTCGATGCGGTCAAGAATGACCGTGATACTGACATGTATGGTCCACATGTTGAACTGTTTAAAGACAAGAAAATGCAGGTACCTGCTAATTGGGTAGAAGGCAAAAATGACCAGTTGCCTAAAGTATTAGACTATAGCCGCAGCACCTACCTTCACATGCAACGGACATCCACGCCTGAACTTTACCAAACACTTGCTCGACGTTTTGCAGTGCAGAGTTATAGTGTAGATGAGCAAGTTCGTCGTTTAGTCGCTAAATTAGAAGAGCTTGACCTACTAGATAACACAATCATCATTTACACCAGTGACAATGGACGTTACCACGGTTCACGTGGGCTTTACGACAAAGCGATTCAATACGATGAAGCCATTAAACAACCACTGATTGTATTTGATGGAAGAGCCTCTAAAGAAAACCATGGTCGTAGGATTGATGCCATGGTTTCGTCTGCAGATATTGCCCCCACGATTTTGTCTTTGGCAGGCTTAGACATACCGCCGGTAATGAAAGGTCATGACTTAAGTCCACTCATGGAGGGTAAGCAAGACATGAAAAAATGGCGGGAAGGCGTTTTGACAGAGAACTTTTTTATTCAGGAGCTGTTAAGAACCAAAGGAAAGCAGGTTGAAGCCAAGAATAATGAAGTTATAAAAAATAATCGCTCTTATCGTAGCCGTGGGATACGAACAAAACAGTATCAGTATTTTGAGTATTTCGAACATTCGCCAGTAATTGAGGAGCTTTACGAGCTAGCAAATGACCCTGATGAGCAAAACAACCTCGTATCTGATCCAAATTACAAATCGACTTTAGCAGAAATGCGGAAAAAGGCGGCACAACTTTATGCACAAGCTCTTCAGTAATGCAGCGAGTAGACACCAATTGCAAAATATATTGATAGGAACGTTTAATGCCTACTAAATACTTGATAAACCCCTTTAACACTCACAAAAGCGCAGTTTATAAATCTGCTATAGCACCAATAATACTATGTATTTTTAGTTGCATGTCTAGTGTCCACGCAGCTGAGATCTATGTCGCACCAACAGGAACGGATAACAACAGCGGGCGACAAGGGAAACCGCTTGCGTCAATAGCTAAAGCCAAACAACTCGCTCAGTCTTTTGCAGGAAAAGAAGCGGTAATAGTACATGTTGCTGATGGCGTTTATTATTTTCCCGAGACATTGATTTTTGAACCGGCGGACTCTGGTAGTGAGCGATATCCCATTATTTACAAAGCAGAGAATGAAGGGCTAGCGGTGTTAAGTGGTGGTACAAAATTGAAGCTTACTTGGTCTGCTTATAAAAATGGTATTTTCCAAACCGATACACCTGTAGGTTTAAACATTGATCAACTTTTTATTGATGGTCAAAATCAGCGTATGGCACGATACCCCAATTATGATTCGAGCAAAAAAACAGCAGCCTATCAAGGGTATGCGGCCGATGCTTTTTCTGCAGAACGAGCGGCAGACTGGGCCGATCCTAGGGGTGGTTATATTCATGCAATGCATCGTTCACAATGGGGCGGATACCATTATCAAATCACTGGCAAGAAAAGCAATAACGAAATAACTTATGAAGGTGGTTGGCAAAATAACCGTCAACTGGGCATGCATAAAGACTTTCGAATGGTTGAAAATATATTCGAAGAACTTGATGCACCAGGCGAATGGTTTCATGACGCCCCAAAAAATAAACTTTATTTTAAACCAGCCAAAGGGATAAATCTAAATACAGCTAAGGTAGAAGTGGCACGCCTGAGTCATCTTGTAGAGTTTAAGGGTACTGAATTAAACCCAGTAAAACACATTACCCTACAAGGTTTTGTTGTACGTCATGCGTCTCGCACTTTCATGAAAACTAAGGAGCCTTTGCTACGTTCAGATTGGACAATCTATCGCGGAGGCGCATTCCTTCTTACGGGCACTGAAAACATTCATATTTTAGATACCGAATTCGATCAGGTCGGTGGCAATGCTATTTTCGTCAACAACTATAATCGTAACGTATTGATTAAAGGGTGTCATATTCATGATACGGGTGCCAGTGGTGTAGCCTTTGTTGGTGATCCTGATGCCGTGCGTAATCCTTTATTTGAATATAAGCAAACAAATGACTTGTCTAAAATTGACCGGACTCCAGGGCCAAAAACGAATAACTATCCAGCTAATTCAACTGTGGAAGATTGTCTTATCCACAAAATAGGCAGTGTAGAACGTCAGCCTGCTGGTGTGCAGATTTCTATGGCAAAAGGTATTACGGTTCGCGATGTTTCAATTTACGATACAGCTAGAGCGGGAATCAATATTGGTGACGGTACGTGGGGTGGGCATTTGATTGAGCGCGTTGATGTGTTTGACACCGTGCTAGAAACACATGACCACGGCTCGTTCAATTCTTGGGGACGAGATCGTTACTGGCGAAGTGACCAAGCCACATCACAACAAGCGATTGATGAGGCTCCCGACTTACCATTTTTGGATGCAGTCGAAACGACCACCATCCGTAATAGTCGCTGGCGCAGTGATCACGGCTGGGATATTGACTTAGATGACGGCTCTACTAATTACGATATTTATAATAACCTGATGTTAGCTGGAGGGTTAAAATTGCGTGAAGGTTTTCGCCGCCACGCCTGGAATAACATTGCAGTTCACAGTGGTTTGCACCCACATGTTTGGTATAAAGAAAGTGGTGATAAAGTTTATAACAACATTTTCATGTCTCGGCACAAGCCTGCTCGAATGACTCATCCCTTTGTTGATCAAGTTATGGTAGATAAAAACTTCTATGGCGAAAGCAAAGAAAAAGTAATGTCGGTTTCCGACAACCTAAGTTGGGATAAAAACTCAGCCTTTGGCGATCCGATGTTTGTCGACCCGAAAAACGGAGACTTCCGTGTGAAGCCTAACTCCCCTGCGTTGAAGATCGGTTTCAAGAATTTTCCGATGGATCAATTTGGTGTCAAAAAAGCATCTTTACGTGCTATCGCTCGAACCCCGAACCTTAGCGCTCCGGTAAAAACCAAACGTAAAGCACAGCCATCGTTTACAGGTAAATGGATGGGGGCCAGTTTAGTAAACCTTTCCGGTAATGACTTTTCTGCTTTTGGCGTCAGTAAACAAGCAGGTGGAGTTGTGATAAAAACAGTGCCAAAAGATAGCAAAGCTTCTAAAGCGGGGTTAATAGCAGGCGATGTTATTCAGAATGTTAATGGCCAATCAGTTTCTAAGTTACGTCAATTAAATCAAACCTTGAAACGTACACCTGCGGATCTACTCAACCTTAAATTGGTGCGCAATCAGGAAGTCATCGAATTGATGCTCCAAATGGATAAAGATCTGCAGTTGAAAAGTGTATCAAGCCTAAAAAGAAGCACCTTCAATAAATGAAATTAACTCTTGTCATACCTATCATATGGTCTGTTCTATTTACCAACGTGGCACAGGTGCAACTTAAAATCTATTATGACCGAGTATCAAGGAAATGTTGGCGACTTATGGTTTGTCAGCGTGTTACCTCCCCCATTTGACGCACCTATATGGATCATCATGTTGTGTTTACTACGCCCTATGTGTTTGTTCCAAACCGCAATTACGGAAATCTATAGAAGAACAATGGCTAGCACACGGGGAGCTAACTTCGCCAAAATCGTCTGGAATATGAGATGAGTAGCGATAACCCGCCTATATTTTAATATTTTCTTGCGAAAAATTATCGCACAGTTACTGATGCTCAGCGACAACTACAGTGCCAAAATAACAGCTTGATATTGTATTGAAATTTTCTTAACTTTCTTCACTAATAAACACTTTCCCAATGGTGAGTTGTGCTAACAGCGTTTGCCATGGCTCAATGTCCCAGTTGACTCTTTCTCCCATGCTTATTGCCCGTTTTAGATATTGAATAACTTGTTGAAAATTACGCTGTTCACCAAAACGATATGCTTGTGAAAGTAAATAGTAGTATTCAGGATTCCATTTTTGTTGCTCGCCTATTTTTGTTAGATATTCTAATGCCAAAGAAAAGTTGCGTAATGCTTTATCTTGAGCAAATAGTCTCAATTCTGCAGCCTTTAAGGTAGCCGAAATATCATCTTTCTTCGCTGCAGATTCTAACCAAAACAAGGCTTTCGTTTCGTCTTTCTGCACCCAAGGGCTACTAATTAATAATTTACCTAAGCGAGATTCTGCTTTCGCCAAACCATAAGTACTGGCTTGCCCAATCCAATCAATGGCTTGTTCAATATCATCCTGTTCTCGATAAAGCTTAAGGCCGTATTCATACATAGCGTCAGGAAGGCCCTCTTCGGCCAAGCTTTTAAGGCGTTCGTTTGCTTCTCCTTCATACTGCTCTAACCAACTAAAATATTGCAATAGCTGCGCATATTGAAAACGGTCTTTTAAGCTAGAACTCGCCTTGAGTTTTTCACTCTGGCGAAGCAGCGATAGGTACATTTGCGCGTTTTTTCTACGCAAAGTGAGTTTATCGTAACTAGCAATACCTAAATTGACTCTAGCAACAAACTCAACGGTTTCGTGTTGTATTGTAGGCTTAGCTAAAGAATACCGAGAGAATTGATCGAGCAAAGTAGTGGCACGCCCATCGCGCTGCACTTCTACAATATTTCGAACAGAGCCGTCAGGCGCAAGGTCAAAATCGATAATGACAAAGGGCTCGCTAGACGTCGTCGTGAAACTGAAATCCATATCGAACGAGTCTTCACTGTCACCGCCCATATCGTAATCAGAATCAACTAGCAAGTCATTGTCAGCAAGCTCTAATTCAAAATCGTCTAATTCTAATTGCGCCTTTCCATCAAAGGTAATCTTGTTTGCCAATTTGTTTGCAGCAAGTTCAGGCAAATATTTTTTACTGATGTATTTTTTACCTTTTTCGCTTAGTAACTTATTCAGAAATTTTTGAATGTTTAGCCTTTCTTTAGTAGCCATGTTACTTAATATTTTCTCTACTAACGATTTTGAATCATGAAAGTCGTATTCGGCCGCGAATGAAAGATATATAAGTGCTTTGAACGCATCTTTATCGGTCCCTAAGCCTTTGAAATACATAGTAGCAAGCCGATAGTATGCATAAGGGTTTCCTACTTTTGCCGCATCCGAATAGCTAGCTTTTGCGAGTTTAAAATTTTTCGCAGTATAATATTCATCGGCCTTAAAAATATCATGGGCAAAGACAAGCGATGAAGAGAAACAACATAGGGTTGTTATAATGCTTATTAGCTTAATTAAAAACATCATAATTCTTTTTCCATTTCAGCCCTAATGTAAATAATAATTTTATCAGTCATCACAATATTGTCTGTTGATATCACGGCATTTTTACCAAATGATTCAATTAATTTTCTTTCTTTTTTTTCTTGTTTTTCTTGTTCTTTCTTTCGGCCTCAAGTTCGGTTCTATTAAGGTAGCCGTTTTTATCAACATCGAGTAGGCCGAAGCGCTTTGGTCCATTTTTAGGCTTTTTAATACTAGACGAAAATTCCTCGACGGTTACGCGACCATCAGAATTAGCATCTACTTTGCTAAATCGGTCTTGCTTAGTATTTGAGGTTGTTGAAGTTGTTGAACATGCAAATAATGTTGTTACAAATGCTGTAGCAATCACTGTTTTTAATAAATTTTTCAAAATTACACCTCTTTTTTAATGGAAGTTTATTTGTCAGCGTCAATCCAATAGTTGCCATAAACTTCTTCGTTTAACATTTAACGATCCATTCACAATGTGCGCATTAAGCAACTCAGATGAAACTCGAAAAACTCTTCCTTTCACTTTTCAAGTACTAAACGAATAACGTTCTACAGCGACATTGCAAATTAGTAACATCAGGTTAACATAAAACCAAGGTGTATGTAAAAATGCATTTTATATTTGAATTGAATGAGTGTAACTTATTGTATAGCAAGGAGGATGCACGACTCTGGCGCTACCGCGCATAACACAATAATTTATATTAAAACTACGATTAACTATGACGCTGACTAACGACGGTGATTTCACGAAAAACACCACAAATTTCCTTTTTATTTTCTTTCGTATTATGCTCACATGTCATGCTGTTCTTCCTTTATAAAATGAACGATATAATTTAATATCGTTAATCACAATCCTTGCCATAAGCAGGCCTGTTTCAACTTTATATATTTTGCCGGTATTATTAGTGGCAACAAGAATTACCAGCTAATAATCCCCCCAAGATAAACCATAATTGCCGCTTCTGATTCATAATCAAAGGCGCTCGTGGCTTCGTATAAAATAAGAATTTTAGGGTTGGTGATGAGTGCTCTTGCTAATGCCACCCGTTGCCTTTGACCACCCGACAAACCGCTGCCACGCTCACCCACTTGAGTGTAATACCCCTCTGGTAATTCGCTAGTAAAGGCAGTAACACCTGCAAGCTCTGCTGCTTGTAACGTAGTTTGCTCGTAAACTTGTGGTAGGCTCTGGCAAATATTGTCTTTACTGGTGCCAGAAAAAAGCATACTTTCTTGTAACACCACGCTCATATTACGGCGCAGCTCTACTAGAACGGTAATGATGAGCCAAATACCAGCCATGTGAGTGATGGGGCGTAATAAAATTACGCTATTACTGTTCAAAACAGCATTCAAATAAAAAAGCCTATTTTTCAATAGGCTTTTAAACATTTATTCCTTTAAGTTATTTCTTTTTCAAGTTTTCCTCAACAGACGGCGCCACTTTCGACGGCAAGTTATTACCCCGTGATGATTTTTTCACGTATGGATAGCTCACGAGGAAATTGTTCTCATCGATTAAGTTGATCAGATAGTGGGTTGTCCCTTCGGGCAAGGTGACAGTCACTTTATTGCCAGGTAAGACCTGAGCAGGCATGCGGAACCATTCCTCCTTCTTAGCGCCTCCATTAAGTGTATACATCAATTGCGCACGTGCCAGCTTCGCACCATTTTCTTGATAACGATATTCAACCACATTGCCATTTCTTTGGTGAGACAATACCGTTGGTACTGCTTCTTTATTTGGGAGTGAGTCACTATAATGCGGATTATAATAAGGGTAACTCGCATCCATGGCTTCTAACTTCTCGGTCAACTTCGCATTCATCGCCTGCGCCTTATCAGGCATCTTGGTGGCTAAATTATTGGCTTCTTCGATGTCCACACGAATTTGCTTTCCACCCTCAGTTTTATAAAGTTGATACAGCTCTAACTCGTCATTTTTAGGATCTAGATGATCATAGTTACGCACCAACTTATAGTCGCCGATTCGAATCGTACTCTCCAGCGCCAAAGCGTTCGGAAAGTGCCACAAAAGAGTGTCGCGTACCTGCCCATCTTGTTGTTTCACCAATTGCGGGTCGGTAGCATCTGTGGCGAGAAGTTTGGAAAGGTCACTACCGTCAAACTGACTACCTGTCGGCTTCGGTGTATTCGTCCAAGAAAGAATAGTCGGATAAAAATCGAGACCGGAGGCCATAACATCGGTTTGCACACCAGCTTTAATTCCAGGACCAACAATAATCAGAGGCACTCGTGTCCCCCCTTCCATGGCAGAAATTTTACCACGATCCAATGGGTAATTTTCGGCGATCTTTTCACCCGGCATGTTTTCCATACCACCGTTATCCGAAGTAAAGATAATATAGGTGTTTTCACTCAACTTATGTCCAGGCCAACGGGGATCTTCTGTATTATCTAAATAGTCGAACATTTGTCCAACGTA
This sequence comes from Aliiglaciecola sp. 2_MG-2023, assembly GCF_030548145.1. Taxonomy (NCBI): domain Bacteria; kingdom Pseudomonadati; phylum Pseudomonadota; class Gammaproteobacteria; order Alteromonadales; family Alteromonadaceae; genus Aliiglaciecola; species Aliiglaciecola sp. 2_MG-2023. The sequence continues at coordinate 267,378 of NZ_JAUORY010000001.1, read as the reverse complement.
ATAATCAAGCTCCTCAACCATAGCAGCATAAAAAGGGTTTGTTTGTCCCTCACCTTTCCATTCTTGCGGGTTTTCCGGTAATTCAACACCCATTTTTTTCACATATTTGTTAAGCAAACGTTCGCTGCGTGTATGAATAGGCGCATGCACTAGCTTAGTGGCATAATAAAGAAAAAATGGGTCAGCTTTATTTTCGCGCACAAAGGTTAATGCATCTTCACTCAGTTGGTGGGTAGCAAATCCGTTTTCATCAAGACGATACGGATCTTTGGGATTGTTCGTCGCAAACCCCGTTAACCTATGTGGCTTCATCCGTCTAGTAGTGCCTTGATTAGTCCGCGTCCAATCAAAGCCAAGATCCTCTGGTTCAGGATAAGTTCTAGCCATGTGCCACTTACCACTATGCCCTGTAGTGTAGCCGTTGTTTTTAAGTGCTTGCGGCAGCGAAACATAATCTGTTGATACACGTCCACTATACCAAGGTGGCATCATGCGATGAGCAGTTTTATGAAACGGCGCTGGCGGTGTGCCACCGATAACATGGGTGTATTGAGTGCGGGCTGGATGCGCCCCTGTCATAATGGCACCACGACTAGGTGCGCAAGACGGTGCTGGCGAATAACCCTGCCAAAACATAGTCCCCTTACTTGCTAGTGCATCGATGTTTGGTGTTTCGAGTGGCGACGGCTCATCAATGTCATAAATTTTCACATCCTGCCAACCAAGATCGTCAGTTAGCAGTAAAATTATATTGGGTTTTTCAGGGCGCTGATGCACAACCTCTTCATGCACGGTGGTGCAACCTGAAATTAAGACTGCACTGAAAAGTGCGATTTTTTTAATGGTTATCATAATAGTATTCTCAAATCAGTTTATTTTGATAAAAGTATCGTTTCTTCATCTTCTAATGCGGGTCTTGGAATTAATTTAAAACGTCGAATTTGTTCATGTTTTTTTAACGAACGCAGGCTTAATACGCTGCTCCAAGTATTGTTATCAGCTTGCCAATTCCACTGAGCTTCTTTTTCTTCGTCGAAGCTGCTCCCCAGTGGCTCATAACCAGTATTAACCTTTTCGGCCCAGTAAACGCTTGTAGGCCGCGGCAATCCAATCACTTTAATGGGGTACCATCCTTGCCCACCTGAAACACTAAATCCTTGTATCGCTTCGGCGTAAGTTATTTCAGGTAGTGTTGACTCCACATTCGTACCATCAGCTCTGATAATGGTAACTTGGTTTTTAACCGCCTCATTGATGGTTAAGGCTTGTATTCCATTTGTACCCTTTATAATTTCTTTGATGTTGGCATCTTTTCCAACGTAAAAGTTAGCACTAGCTGGTAACGCTAGGACTTCAACCGTGGCATTGATAATATCCCCCGGCATTAATTGTGTTATTTGTGGATCAATTCCTAACTCAATATTCACATTGCCAGCTTCGTTGTTGTCACCGACTTCGTACGAATGTAGCCAAGCATTATTCAGTTTTTTACCCGCAATAGTTGCGTTAAAGTCACGAAGTATTGCCGCACGATTTCCATAACCGGTGCGTAAATTATGAGGGTTGAGCTGTGCAGGCAACAAAGCCCAAGGAGCGTTTCCAGGCCAAGGAACCGCAGCTGATTTGATTTGTTTCGCACTTTGCAACGGAGTTAACTGTTGTGAAAGTTCGTCTACCTTATTACCTTGGCCATATTTCACAGATAACGAGCGCCCTGATGCATAATAATCTGTGCCAAATTGAAAGAGTGCAAAACGCGAAATAGCTAAAGGCTTCAGCACTTCAAATTCAAGTTTTATATAACTACGATTTAAATCATCACTACGTGGCATGATAAAAGTACTGCGCAATGTTGCAGAATCATTTGTGGTGATTTCTGCTATCGATACTTCAGATAAAATAGGACCTAGTGAATGGAACTCTGTTTTTGCTTGTTTCCATTGAATGTAGCGGCCGTTTTCATCATGTAATAATCCAGTATCACCACCGCCAATATTGCTGGTCCAGTCATAGCCCTTATCATCACTTTTGTTTTTCATACCTTTTTGGAACAGCGGCCTAATATCAGTGATCATTGACCGACGTAGGGCTCTGCCAGGTTGAAAACAAAAGTGTTCACTCCAATTGCCTAAAGCCGCTTGCAACCAAAAGCCATTGCCGCCCCAACCTACTAAACTTAATTGCGCTACTGATGCTGCTGGTACGCCATTCCAATTGGCATGCACTATTTCATAGGTATAGTTGTGATGACTTTTTGCCGGCACTTTTAAACTAATAGATGTATGAATCCAAGCGCCATCATTCTCTATCCGTGGCAGTCCTGCACGAACGTGCCAATTTTTGCTGACCTGAATGGGCCAGCCTGTTTGGATACCATTATGGTCACGCAAAATAGGCACAAAACCGATTTTTGAGTGTTTGGGATGTATAAATCGTAAATTCACCGTTTGCGCTTGAGCACTATCATTGCTCAAAGAAAAACGATTTGTTGTTGTTCGATTTAAAACATCAAGGGAGGTTCGACTTAATCGTTTTGATTGCTCTATCTCTGGCAGTTTAATTTCCCATGCATTATTTGCAGCTTCAAAAGAAACAGTTGAGTGTTTTGAGACAACTTTTATGTCGGTAACTGGTGTTTGTTCCAAATCAAACCACTGCACCTCTTGGTTTGCTGTCAGGTTATAAGCCAGTGCTAAGGTAATATTTTGTTTATGTTTATTTTTAATAGCCGGATTTATGCCTTGCCCCTGATTAGACCATACTGGATTAATAGCGCTAATCTTAACCTGCTTGGTTGATTTTAATGTTAAAGATATAGAGCCTGAGTTGTGCCAAGCCTTCCAATCTAAATGACCTTCTACATCAATAATTTGATCGACATTATTATCTGGAACTAAAGAAAACTCATGGAAAGATAAGTATTGAAACCAATTACCGGTTTCAATTAAACGAATTGGAAAAGCATGATTGACGTTAGGTGGTAATTGTAATTTTAATGAATATTTATCGCCTGCCGTGGTTACAATTTCAAATGATAATGAGCTGGTTTGGGTTTTATCTTTGACACCAAAATGAAATTGCATATTGATTGGATTAACTTCAATTTTGTTCTGCCCTGCTTGCCAAACTAACGCCGTTTTATGTTGATTAAAACCACGTAAATGCTTATCTTCTGGGCGATCCACATTCAAATATGGCACGCCATTTTTCCACATTAATGAAGCAGGGTAAGCGTTGCTATTTGGCGTGACGGGATTTCCTGAGTCATTTATTTCTGCTGTACTGCTATAAATTTGATTTGCGCTATTGCAAGAAACCAGCATTAGACAGATAAATGGGATGAACACTATTTTCATTCGATATTCCTACAACGTGCAGTGAAATATATTCAAGCCTGTGGTGGATCAAAGTGTATTCGGGCCGCAAAAGGCTTATTGGGATATTGTTTAGTGATACTTTTTTAAAAATGAATCAATACTGTTTAAAATAACCTTTGCTTACTCAGTGTCTTTAAGTAACGCAGAGGCAAGCGCTAAACCATTAGCGCTTGCTTCAATACGAAAGTTGCAACAATTTATTCAGCTAAAGATCATTCTTCACCGTAATAAAATGCATGAGATGGTAAACGGGTTGTTTTCTCACTTAGACCAAATAGGTTTTGCTGAGATTTTTCAATGTCTTGGGAACTGATAAATAGGTCACCTTGAGAAATGTTTGGCGACATGAACAAAACACGTTCATTCTTTGCTAATTCGATGTGGAAAAATCCACGTTGGTCTTTTCTCACAAGCGTATTGTCAGCCAACTTACCGTCAATATAGATAATTGGGTTAGCAATATCAGGATTAATAACTAACGGCGTTCCCACTAAACTTTGCAGCTCTACAAATTGAGTTTGTCCGGCAGATTTTTTAGCCGTTACCAAAAATGCACCTTGAGTCCGTAGTTGATGAAACGCTAAATCTTCCCAATGTTTAGGAACCGCAGGAAATACCCTAACTTTACCGCCCCAGCTTTGTAATAACATGTCGTGCACTGAGGTAGCATAAGATAGTGGACTTTCTATTACCGGTTGCGTTTTCACCTCGGCGTACATAGTCGTAGGTGAAACATTTTTATGATTAATAAAAAAGTCTAAATATTTATAAGCTAGCTCGCCATCGCCTAAAGTTGCGTAAATAGAACTTGCGCCAGTTGCGGTATAACCAGTAACTTTCATCGCGCTGGCCTTTTTCTGACTATACATAGTCACGTCTAACCAATGGTCTACCGATGTCCGTGCAAGCTTGGCATCTTCCTCGTTATCCACATTCAATTGGGCTAGAGGGTAAATCGGCAGTAAATGTGAATAGTGGCGGTGCGGCTTATCAAAAGGAATATCTTTGCCTATCCGTAAACCATTCTCGTCTACTTGAAAAGGCACAAGATTGTCTAATACCCGTTTCCATTCGGCTGAGAGTGGATCATTCATATTATTGCTTTGATCAAGTTCGATTAAGGTTTCGAATGTCCAACGTAACAATCCAATCGTGAAATTGATGTCCTGACCTCGACCAGGCTTATATTCAGGAGACCAACTGTATTTGATATGAATAGTGCCATCATCAGAAACTAAAGCATTATCTTTTAAATAATTTAAGTAGCTATTGCCGGTTTTTCGCAAGATAGGAAATAAGCCATCACGCAATCGCTGCTCATCACCTGAATAAACGCAATGTAGCCAATAATCGTGTAATAACCAAGCCAACATATCAGGGACTTTTGCACCATTAGTCGACACCATATCTTGCGGGAATAATGCACCAACAGCGGCACTGTCTTTCCAATGTTTAGGTACGTTACCAGTTAGGTTGTCATGATATTTATCTATATTATTGACTAAGGATTCTCCCAACTCCATGCGGTTAGCTGTTAAGTGTGTCCAGTAAATTAGTTGAACATTCAAATCGCCCCACACCATTGGCCAGAAGGTATCGTTGTACCATGGCCCCATTAAATCAAGAATAGGACCATCGCCGCGGCTAGCTGACGCCAATTTGTACATTTGTATCCAATAAAAGGCTTCTTTTTCTGGCTCACCGATAGATAAAAAACTTTGTGGGTAATAGTTATGCCACCACTGTTGGTGGGTTTGAAAAAACCGCTTTTCGTCTAATAATTCACGGGCTTTTAGTAGATTCGCTTTCACTTTTTGAAGACTGTTTTTTTCAGGGAAACTATGATGGATACTGGCTGATAAATATTGTTTGCCAGACTCTTTTCCAAGCACTTCCCAGCCAACAGTAGTTTCACCACGATGTTGGTACAATGGTTGAAAACTAAAATTCATATCATCTTCTTTGAATACTGAAGCTTTCGGAGGCATAGGCATGGGCGCATTCCGCATGCGATCCCAAAGGGCAGATTTAGGACCTCTTCCTCTATCGAAAAATCCTTTTACCGGTGGATAAGGCTCATCCGGATGCCAACTTATAGTGATTGACTCTCCGTCTTTAGCATCAGTTTCAAAATAAATGATATCTTCTTCACTATGCGTGATGCCTTTAATTGCATATGAACCAAGGCTTGTGGTGATTTCACCGGTTAGCTCTGCGTCATATAATCCAAGTCTAAGATCTACTTTTTCAATATCACCTTTGGAGGTAAGATTAAAATGTCCTAAGGGCAGTCTACCTCGGTAGATCCATAGCATTTCCTCACCTTTATAAGGTAAGCGATGGTCGTAATAATCATGTCTACCTGTATGTATAGAAATAACATTTTTGGCTTCATTTTCAGCTTGATAGAATAAAAATCCGACGTTACCGTTTCCGGTATAAGGAGCGACGGTCCATTTATCTGGGATCCGATCCCAAATCAGATCTTGTTGTGATAGAAAGGATTTATAATCGATGTTTACTGCTACTTTGGGCTTAACCATTTCCGCAGCAGCTATCCCTTCATTATTGTTCGAGCAAGATGCTAAGAATGAAGCCCCAACCAATAACAAAGCACATTTAAGATGGTCAGTTTTAAGCGTCTTCATTTTATTTTTTATAGAGTGATAATTAACCAAGGTATTTCCCCAATTTCTAATTCAATACACCTAGAAATTCTAATAAATATTAAAAAGAGAATGATTATTTTGCATACGGATATTATAGCAGCCGTAACAATATTTCAAACATTGTTTAACATATGAAACGAATTATTTAAAAATTAATTCGCTTTATTAAATTGATAATTAAACAATTGAAAAAGGGCAATGCAGCCCTTTTGGTTGGATGAATTGTAAAAATCACTTAGCGGTGTTGATGAGGACTCAATAATCCCGCGATGAACTTCTGTTTGGATATTTAGAGCTCAGCGATTACATCCCACTACTCAAACTGCTTACTCCCTCGATATACCTCATTGTGATTTACACTGTCGCGATCATTTCCATGTCAATCTAGCTTCTTGTGTTTGTACATTCAGATAAACAGAACAATATGCAAACTCTCGGGTGAATATATAACCATCCCTTTTCGCAGGTCCTTTAGGAGCGCCAAGCCTATTTTTAAATGCGGGGAAAGTTTGCATCCAAGTTCGATTGCGTTGCTCGCCATGTTTATTGGTTTGTACGCCAAAACCATCGTGAGGGTAAAAGTAGCTATACTTTTCGGCCATTACCAAAAAGATAGCAGTTAGATAATCTAAACGCTTTTGAATGTGTTGGATATTGCCTACTTTCTGACGAGCCTCATCAAGTCCAATTTTTGAACTGTCTTGTTTTAATGCCTCACCAAGTCCTGCGGTAAAAGCTAAAATTTTCCCTTCTCGAGCAGCCTTTTGACCAGCTTCTATCCCCTTAACAAGATAGTCAGGTTTGGAAACACCACCAACGTTATGCTCAAATCCTTCGAAATATGAGCCATCGAAATATTCCATATATTCCAGTCCAGCGTTATCAAAACGTGCTCTGATAATGTTTCCCAAAATAATGTTGTCATCGCGGAATTCGTTATTAATTGCGCTGAGTAAGTCATGATATCCAGCGATTAACGCATCCGCTTTGGCTTGTCCCAGCTTCTTTGATTTAGCAAAATAGTAGCCAATAAGTACTTTGATATTGGCATCGATGAATAGGCCATCTATTGACTCATCGGTTAACATTTCCTTTGCGTCTTTGAGCCACCACTGTTGGACCTCACCCTTGGAGATATCGAAAAACCTCGTATTGCTGTTATCATTCACCACAGGATAATCGCCATCGTCAGTCTGCAAATATCCATTGGGTATTCTGCCGAGATCTTTGCTCGCTCCGCTGTGCCAATCTATAACGATATTTTTATAATAGAGTATCTTGCTTTTTGGATTAATCTGTTTGATTGCACGAGCTGCTTTCAAGGTGCCTTCTTGAACCGACCCTTCTTTTTTACCCTGAGCTTTTTCTAAGGTGATAAGTGGAAATTGGGCTAAATAGTTAAGTTCATCCTTGCTATATGATGTCTGTTTCCAAACGTGCATATATAGCGGCATAGTATCCCAAGAAAACTCTGGATACTTGTCTGAATTTGTTGCTAATGCCTGATTAAAAATTGCCAAACCTGTAAACAACGTTATAGCTTTAAACGTCTTCTTTAACATTGTTTATTCTCCTTCCCAGCCATTAATTTTCAAAATATATCCCGCGCTACTGTCATCATCGTGACAAGCAAGGTATAGGTAATCCGGTTTGCCATTTTTCCATAAAATACTTGGCCGCTCGCTACGAGCCAGTTTGTGACCGTAATAAATTTGGTTCGTTTTATAGGCTTCACTTGGTGTGCCCCAATCAAGGCCATCTTTCGATTTATACAGTAACCCCGGTCTCCATCCCCCTTTCTTTGCATCACCGGTATGCTTACCTTCCAGCAACGCCGACACATCTTGTCGATCTTCTAAGATCATGTAATACATGCCGTTGTAATAAAATGCATAAGGATCTTCAATATCCACTTTTTGCTCTGCATAAGTGATCACAGGACCTTTTTCAGAAACCCTATACGGCCCTTCAATATTGTTACTTGTGGCGAGCGAGATCTCACGATAAATCTCGCCTTCATGGGTAGTCATGGTTTTATGGTAAATCCTATACTCACCATCGGGCGCGACAACAAAAGTAGGATTTGAAGCATGTTCACCATTTTCAGGTGTCGCTTTTATAATTGGATTATGCGGACTTTCGATCCAAGGCCCCATTAAAGATTGGGTGGTTGCTATGCCCACTTCTTGCTTTGAACCGTTCTCGTCTTTGTATCGATTTAATAGAAACACGAGAACGAATGTGTCGCCCACTTTTGAAATTTGTGGATTATGATAGCTGGCACTGTCACTGACCAACACATCACCTAGCAGCGTATATGGGCCTTCAGGTTTATCTGCTATCCAATGTACAATTTTACTATGTTTAGTCCATCGGCCATTTTTAGGAATAATAGAATTAAAGACGTGTACTTTACCGTTGTCATCATAAATCGGCGCCATCCCCCATGTCCAAGTTCCTTCTGGCGCGGGCAAGATAAAAGGTCCTGGCAACATAGATTTTACTAAGGCTGATTCTTCGATGGCTGCTACTGACTGGGACAAAAGTCCAAATACAAAGGCAGAAATAGCTATATATATTGTTCTCATCAACTCTCCACTTTGGTTTAACTTAAATCAAATCACAAACTCAGCCAGTAGGACGATGAACATTAATTTATCTATTTTTGTTTATTGCATTTCTACTTAGCAAATTGCGTATAAATAGACGTCATATGAATAATATCAATTAGTTCGACGCCTTCGATTTTATATCACATACAAATCATCATTGCATATATAAAACAAAATATAATTAAAACATAGTCAACATCATTTATTGACATCAGATGCAGCTAACTTCAAACTCACCTGAAAAGTCGCTGATTGACCTGCCGACAAACTCACTTTTGTGTAATTTTCGCCGAATTCTGAGGGACCCAGTATGTGCTCTTCACTTGCCGTTATCTGTTTAATTGGCGACGGAAATTTCATATCGAAATGACTCTCTCTTGTTGCTACTAGGGATAGCTCAATTTGTTTTGCCTGCTCACTCCATTTTGCTGAAACTTTAATTCCTAGCCGGGTTAAAATATCGCTAAAACTTCCTTCGTCCCAATCACCTGGAATCGCTGGTAAAATACGTAATATGCTTTGCGTAGAGCCTACTAACATTTCAGTAACTGCTGCGCTATAACCAAAGTTCGCATCCATTTGAAACGGTGCTGTTGGCCCCCAAATAAGCGGTAAGGTCGCGCCCATGTTTCGCCAATCATTGTGATAGGTAAATAGGTTTTGACCTAAACAACAACGGGTTAAAATATCCAAGGCTTCTTGTGCTTTTTCACCGTCATCTAAGCGCGCATAAACATTTGCCATATGTGCAAGTGACCAACCGGTTTGTGATTTCAGACCAATACGTAAACGTTTTTCAATGGCAACTTTGCTGGCCTGAAATAGCTCAGGTTCAGACTCAGCCGTAATTTCTTGGCCGGGGAATAATGGATAGATATGGGATTGATGACGATGCTCATAATTGTCTTTAAAATCAGGATGCATCCATTCACGTAACGCGCCATCTTCATTCACTGCATAATTTGGCATATCAGCAAGTAACGCTTTCCAACGTTTCACACCGGCTTGCTCTATATCCAATAGTTCACTAGCTGCTATTAAATTGCGCAGTACTTCTTTGGATATCGCAAAGGCAATGGTTGAATTAATTTGTACTTTTACTTTATGAACACGACCTGTTTGTGCATCGGTAATATGCATTTCTGCGGGTTCGTTTTCTGGTGATTGGGACGGAAAAATCATATTTTTACCGTCAGGTCCCTTAACAATAAAGTCTTCATAAAATAGCGCTACTTCTTTCATGAAAGGAACAGCGCGATTTCTCAAAAAGTTTTCATCGCCGGTAAACAGGTAATAATCATAATAAAATGCTGCTAGCCACCCCGCAGCATCGGTCCAGTTAACCACATGTGGTGCGGTATGGCGAAGCACCCCGGAATCTGGAGACATAAAGGGAGGAATATAAATACCCCGTGTTCCCCACAATTTACGTGCGTTTTCCCGAAATTCATCAATATGGCTGTCAAAATAGTCATAAAACGCCATCATCGACTCTTTCATATTACCAGGAAGGCCCTGCCAATAGGTCATTTGCAAGTTTTCGTTGATACCATATAAAGAGCGCCAAGGTGGGCTATAATAACCATTCCAAATACCTTGTAAATTCGCAGGATAGCCACCAGCTGTACTGCTAGAAATAAGTAAATAACGGCCATACTCAAACATCTTTTGTTTAAGCTCTTTAGATACATCACCTTGATAAGCATTGAGTAACAAGACTTCATTTGGCGTGTTATTGCTACCATTTGGATTGATATTGACGTTTATGCTATTAAATCTCTGACTTTGTAGGGCACTATGCCGCGCAAAATAGGCGTCATAACCTTCATCAATTTCGGCAAGTTCGCTTTTGAGCCGGGCAATTGCAGTAGAACTATCTTCGTTGGCAAATACGGCGATGTACAACGTCACCTCGTCTGCATTTTGATAGCTAATTTTACCTTCCGTTTGTCCAACATAGCCGTCTAACTTTCTTTTTGCACTAGGTATAATGTTCAGCGCTTGAGCATTGCTACCATCAACAACCACACGCACTACGCCACCAAATTCACCGCGATCACTGCCTGTTGAACTAAAACTAATAAACTCACCATCGGCGTGACTTTTGTATCGGAAGCCCGGATCAAAATTGCCACCTTTTTGTGCGATAGCATCCCGTAAATCGTGAATATCTAAAGTGACTTCACCCGTAATCGATTTGGCCTTGTTCGCTTTAATAGACATCAGCGATATTTGATCAGGGATTGAAACAATCAAACGACGGGACATGCTAATGTCACCATCTCGCCATTTCACTTCTATTTCACCGGTTTCAAAATTAAGCGTGCGCGCATAGTCTGCGAACATGCGTTCAGCGTTTGTAGTTACCAAAAGATCAAACGCGGGGTGGTACTTGGCATTGGCACTATCTAGTCCTTTTTCCCTTAATTTATTGGTGTAATGATAGTTAGCCTCAAGGTACTTTTTATCCAACATCAGTTGTCGCACCACGGGTAGTTCATCTGAAACGTCGGGCAAAGGTGATATTTTGCCGCCATACCATAATTCATTGTGGTTAAATAACACGCGCTCTTCAGCTATCGCACCGTATACAGTGGCAGCGATGGTGCCGTTGCCAGCGGGTAAGCCTTCACGCCAATTAAACGCTGGCGTAACCATAGTAATACCGTGTTTATATGCAGTCGTTAACGTACTCTCTTTACGTTCAATAGTCGGTGATTGCATTGTTGAGGGCTCGCCACTACACCCCACCACTAACAACAATCCACTTAAGCTCAGTAACATTAACTTTGCAGTATAAAATGCTCGTTTGAAAATCATAGTCAGTAACTAACCTTCGCAGATTGTAAGCTATCAAGTATGGCTAGCCGACGTTGTTGATCGGCATCAATGCCGAAATTAACCTGCCAATTAATTTTTGGTTTGGGTTCGCCCTTGTTGGTTCGTTGATCCTTTATGGATTTCTGAACAGCGCTGTGGAGGCGTGCAACTATTTCTGGGTTTTGTCGGGCAACATTAACCGTTTCACCTTGGTCGTCTTTTAGGTTAAAAAGGGTTACATGTTGGTACCATGGTTCGTTACTTTTGGGCGTAAAGTAGCCTTCTTTTAGCTTTTTAGCGTTTATTTGATTTCGTTGTCTAATCTCTGCGATTTCTGCTAAAGATTTATAGATGAGTTTCCATTCACCATCACGTGCAATTAAAATGTTATGTAAACTACTGATAATAACCTCTCGTTGCCCAACAGGCGCTTCCTTACCGTGTAATTGAGGTAAAAAACTTACACTATCAACAGCATAATCAGGTGTTGGTTGACCGAGAATATCAGCGGTGGTGGCAATAAAATCCTCTAAGGTAATATTGTCGTTTTCTCTACGATTCAATTCACCTTTAATGCCTTTAGGCCACTTGACTAAAAACGGCACGCGATGACCGCCCTCGAACAAAGTGGCTTTTTCGCCACGTCGTCCGTCGTGAGTGTCGTGCCCTGCCTCTTTAAGTTCTATTGTTGCGCCCGGGTAAGAGCCATTATCGGCAGTGAAAATAACTAGCGTGTTCTCTGATAAACCTTTTCTGTCTAAAGCATCGAGCACTTGCCCAACGGTCCAGTCAATTTCCATACGGTAGTCAGCATTCGGGCCAATTTTGCTCAGCCCTTGAAATGCTTTCGAAGGAACAACAGGCGAATGCGGTGCATTAAGAGGCATATATAAAAAGAAAGGCTCATCTTTATTTTGTTGTTCAATTGCCGCTACGGTACGTTTTGTAAATTCCCCCAGAACTTGAGAGGGCTCAAGATCAGGATCAGCAAAGCCGGTGCGATGACCAAATCGATTCTTACCAACAAGGTGCTCTGTAGGTATTTTACTTGCTTTATTATCGACAAGATAAACGTATGGTGCAAAATCTAAACTCCCCGCAATACCGAACCAAGAATCGAATCCATGGTCGGTTGGACCGCCATAAAAAGGCGCACTAAAATTAATGCTTTTATCTTCGCTAAGCGTCGCTTTATGGCTCATACTTTGTCGTGACTTCATCACTGAGCCATCTTTCATCGTCCAACTTGTGCCAAGGTGCCATTTACCCACCATCAATGTTTTATAACCTTGGCTACGTAAAAAGGTAGCAACGGTTTCTTGCCCTTCAGGCATAATGCGAGAGCCATAATTAGCGGCAAGATTAACGTTTTCACGCCAAGGATATCGGCCCGTCATAAGACCATAGCGTGTAGGAGTACAAATAGATGAACCTGTATAGGCTTGCGAAAATGCGATGCCTTCTTGAGCAATTCTATCAAGGTTTTTGGTCTTTATTTTTCCATGGGGAGCAAGTTCTTGAATATCTCCATAGCCCATATCGTCAGCCAAAATATAAACAATGTTAGGTTTGCTAGTGTCTGCAGATACTGAGGGAGACAAGGTGAATATCACGCAAAGTAATGTGACGTTTTTCAATAATGATGTTCTTGCAAATATTTTCATTGTTTATCCGTATGTTTAATTGCCCATTCGTTTTATCAAAACTGCCCCTCACAACCTGAAGAACAGTCAAGCTAACAAGTCATTTCAAATAGCGACAAATAGGTACTTTATTTACTTAATAAGTTAACCAAATCATTTGCTCTTTTTGATTTCTTACAATGATCAATTTAAGGCCTTCTTGCCATTCCGTTTGATCGTATGCATCACGTAAATCGGTATTGCTGACTATTTTCTGTTTCTTATCATTAACAATGGCGTAAAGTACGACGTCCCCAACACGCAAACCTGCATTTTGCGCAATGCCACTTTTAATGGTTTCAACAAATGCGCCTGCTATTTCAGGAATACCCAAGGCAGACTGCTCACCTAGTGTTGTAACCGAATTAAATTGCGCACCAAATAAGCTAATTAAATGATCGTGTCGGCCTTTCGCGTCTTTATTTGTTAATTCGGGAATGCTGGGTTGCTCGGCTTTTTCTTTTAAGTGCTTGCTTAACACGCCAAATTTATCCATCGCAAAGTTTTTAAAACCAATTTTATGGGCAGGTGATGCTTTACCAACGTGATAGTTGCCAGATTGTGGGTCGACGAACTGCGGGTCGCCATAAATAGAGTGTTGGTCAGTATTAAATGCTTGCGACGCCTTTAAGTGTTGTTCTGTACTAAATAGGTTGTAGTCAATTTCTTGCCCCCACTTTTCTATTTTCATTAGCGCCGGTTTGTAGGAGCCAAAGACAATATTATGACGAAATACATCTTTACTATTTTCAAACCACACATGTGGATGCAGAGAATTATTGATCACAATATTGTTCTCAACGACCCGATTAAAACCCTCACGCAATTTAATGCCACCGCTTAATGCCAGATTATTATAAATTTGATAATGGGAAGAACCGTCATCCAAATCTATATCCCAGCCATGATCACATTGAAAACGATTATTCCGAATGACAATGGGCTTTAACACATCGAGTTTGTACAAATCAGGATGTGTTTTGGCGATATCGAACAAAACGTTTCGATTCGGATGCCAAAAACGATCCCGTCCCCAGGAATTAAATGCGCCATGGTCACTGGTTTCTAACACAGTATCAAATACGTCGTTGTATTCAATGATGTGCCCACCCCAAGCCCCCTCACCAATGTTAATACCGGCACGGGGAACATGATAAATAGAATTGTGGCTAACGGTAATATCTGCCGCCATTTGAATTTGCACGCCAGCTACTTGTTTTTCAATTTGTCCTATGTGGTGGATCAAATTATCGTGCGCTTTTGAGTTAGCCGGGTAATTAGCTGTTTTGGGCCCAGCTTGCATATCCATATCATCAAGTTCTACATATGTGCGATATTGAAAACTTGGCGAACGTAAAGCATCTGGGCTGCCAACAAAGGCGATAGCACTGGCCCCAATATTAAAAATCTCATTACTAGCAATAGTCACATTACGATTATAGTTACTGACAAAAACGCCATTCCCCCCTAACTCGGTAAACACGTTATTGCTGATTTGGCAATTTTCAGTGCATTCTAGCACAACAGCACCACCGCGATAAATCGTCCAATCGCTTCGCTGCAACGGCTCTTTGGTTTGCATGAATGTCTTTTTAGTTTGGGTAAAGGTAATACCTTGTATATGGATATTTTTAACCGGCTGATTAATGCTGCCCCGCAGTTCAATAAGATGTGCCGATTGAGATACGGTAACTTTGCTATTTTTTATATCGAAGTCTTGGGAAGGATAAAAATATAAGGTTTTGGTTTGTTTATCAAAAAACCATTCGTTTGGAGCATCAAGCTCTTCGAAAACGTTTTCTACATAGCGGTACATGTTATGCAAACCAGAAGTTCGATTATTTGGGAAACCACCTTCTAAAATCACCTAGCCACTTTCGTCTACACCGGTAATTTTATAGTGCATGCCGCCCCAGCGAGAACGGTGTAAAGCATGCACAAAACCGCCCTCAGGATTTTTCCATGTTGCAACACGTTCACGGGCAATCGCATCAGTCGCAAATCCGTTAAATATAGCAATATCTTTATCAAAATTAGGATAACGAGCTCTAACTTGTTGTTTACCATCGATGAAAAGCAAGTCGAATTCTTTTGCATTAACCTGTGTTTTTAATAGCCTATCGTTATGACGTTGCCACTGGGGCTTTATTGGTGTTGCGCCGCTCAATACTACCTGATGATTATTTACCGGTTTGATAACAAATGGGCTTTTTTCGGTTCCAGAAAATTCTGGGCCTAAAATAATCCCTTGTGTCAGATGATATGTACCTTCAGTTAACTGAATTTCGACCGACTTTTTTTGTGCTAACAGTTTTTTAGCGTGAGAAAGTGCATCTATCAGACTATCCCCGCTTGGATGAGCGACTAAAATAATGCGCTCACCATTGTGTGTAACCTTAAAACTGGAAAATACTGCTGTTTGCTGAGCCTTCGTCTGTTGGCTAGACGTTTCTGGCGTTGCCGCGTATTTACAACCTGTGAGCGCTATTAACAAGGACAAGCATAATAAAGTGGCATTTTTTTTGTTCATGTAAAGATTAATTCCCAGAGTAAATAGAGTACTTTATTGCTTATCACAGCATGTTATTTTATTTAAAAGCGCAAACAGAAAGTTGCAAATTGTTGTCGACTACTACCTTCTATTACGAATTTCCTGAAGCTCAACAAGTAATTGCTTGGCAATATCAGGGCGCTTTTCAAATAGATTAGTGGTTTCAGCTGGATCTTCTTTTAGGTTGTATAACTGCATTGCTTGTCCATCCGGCTTAACGCGAGTGAAACCACCACTGCCCTCACCTTCAATGAGTTTCCAATCTCCTTTTCGAATGGCAAACAAGCCTCTGTGAGAGTGATGAATAACGGCACCTCGCTGATAATTTGTGGTCTGTGTTGAGGTTAATTCAGAAGAAAAATCGACACTGTCTAAATTATCGAGCTGTTCAACATCTGCACCTGTAATAGATGCCACTGTAGCCAACAAATCATTTAGTACCACTAATGAAGAACTGACTTTGCCTGCCACAAATTTGTGAGGCCAGTTGATGATCAAAGGCACTCTATGGCCACCTTCATGGATATCTGCTTTTTGACCACGAAGCTTGCCATTGGCGTAGTGATGGTATTTTTGCTTGTCATTGTCGGTCCAATGGGCGCCGTTGTCTGAGGAATAAATAACGATGGTATTATCGGCAATGCCCAAGTGCTTGAGTTGCTCATTCACCTGTCCTACCAAATTATCCACATCCATCACAAAATCACCATAATGACCTGCAGCGCTTTTACCTCGCGACGCTTTGCTGGGTAACCAAGGAGTGTGTGGCGCTGGTAACGCATAATATAAAAAGAAAGGTTTTTTGTCGGCCGATTGTGACGCCAATTGAATTTGCTCTAATGCTTTTTGGGTAAGGGTTGGCAAAACGTTTTGATGATCAAAACCTTCGCCAATCAATCCTTTGCGCCAAAACCCCGCACCGTCATTTCGACGAAATTGACTTGCCTCCACAATTTTTCCAGTTAATGGTGTCGCTAAGGTCTCATTTTCGATAAACACATAAGGTTCCATATCAAGCGAAGCTGCTATCCCATAAAAATAGTCAAAACCCACTGAATTGGGACCTCGAGTCAACTGACTCCAATAGTCAGTCTCGGCATAGCCGATGCCCACATGCCATTTCCCCACCGCTATGGTGTTGTAACCTTGTGACTTTAACATCGATGCAATTGTGGTTCGGTCCGACTCTATAAGCGCTGGTGAGTGTCCTCTTAACACGCCACGTTTTAAATGCGTTCGCCATGCGTATCGACCTGTTAACAACGAATATCTAGAAGGGGTACATACTGCAGAGGATGAATGTGCGTCGGTAAAAGACACGCCTTGTTCAGCCATTTTATTAAGATTAGGTGTGGCAATTTTACTTGCAGGGTTATACGCCTGAATATCGCCATATCCCATATCATCAGCAAAGATAATGACAATATTAGGTTGTGCATTTTCTATCGGTTGTTTTGCTGTTTCATCGGCATAAGCGTCACTGTAAATCACGCCAAGCAATACAGAGGCAGTAAAACTGATCAATCGTGCTCTATGTTTATTAATACACATAGTTAGTTTTGATCCCGTAATTTAGACTTTACATGCTCAGGGATAGTTGCAGGGAACTGTTGTTGTAACCGCAACATTTCACCGCGAAGGGCTTTTACAACCTCTGGGTGCTGGGCAGCAACGTTATTTTCCTCGTACCAATCTTCTTTTACTTGGTACAGCTCTTCTATTTTAAGGGTATCGTTGACTAACAGTTTCCAATTCCCTTTCAGTATGCCGTAATTTGGCCAATTCGGTGTGGCAGTGCTTTTACTTCCCTTACCCGGAGGCCAAACCCAATACAAGGTTTTACTTCGCTCAAAGGTTTCGCCAGCAAGGGCTAAACGAATGCTTTGTCCGTCAGACACATACTCTGCAGGCAAAGTGGCGCCAGCAAGATCAGCAAAAGTGGGGAGTAAATCAACGGCATTTAAAACCGAGTTTTTATCGATAGCCCCAGCAGGTACAACGCCAGGCCAACGGGCAATAAAAGGTACGCGCACTCCACCAGCATATAGTGAACGTTTAGCGCCTTTTAATCCTAGTGTTTTACCCACTGAATAGAAGGTACCAAAGCCTGGACCAGTTGAATCATCATCCATAAACTTTCGCTCGCCGGTTACTTCAGGACCATTGTCTGAGCTAAAAATAACCAAAGTATTGTCGTCAATGTTCAGCTCTTTAAGCAGCGCCATGATTCGCCCAACATCGCGATCTCCAGCTGCAATAATGGCTGAGTAAAGCATTTCTTGTTCGTTTAAATGCCCGTACTCCTTCATTAATGCAGGTTCAGGATAATGTGGCGTATGAGTCTCATGGATCCACAAGTTGACAAAAAACGGTTGATCTTTATGGCGCTTAATAAAATCAATTGCTTGGTTAGCAGTCTCGGATGGCGGCATATTGTAACCAGGTAAATTAAACGCACCGTATTCGTCATAGCCGTATTCAGTTGGCAGTGGCGCATCTTCAATTTGTACATTGGTTAAATGCCATTTACCAAAATGTCCCGTGGCATACCCCGCATCTTTAAGGACACGTGGCAGCATTGCAGCTTTTGCGTCAAGCCAATCTGGCATGCCAGCTCGCTCGTGATGTTTAATGGTCGCAAAATGTTGATTTATGTTGTTTCTTGAGGGGAACTGCCCGGTCATTACAGCAGCGCGACTAGGAGAGCACACTGGGCTACTCACTGAAAATTGGTAAAAATCAGTTCCCTCTGCGGCCAATTTATCGATATTGGGCGTGTTAACTTGCTTATTACCATGAACACTCAGATCTCCCCAGCCCCAATCATCAGCAAAGATATAAATTATGTTGGGTTGCTTTACTAAGGGCTTGTCTGAAGAATGAGCGTTATTGTTAGACGATTTAGTGGAACCGCAGGCCGCCAGTCCCAAACAGATTAGGCTCGCTAATCCAACAATTCTAACCTGCTGTAATATTCTAGACACTGCATAGCTGCTTAGGTTGAGACTTTCGGCGACGCTAATAAAGTTATGTTTATCCATTTCTGACTTCTCTTTGGGATTATTTCGCCCAGAACATTAACCAAAATTTATAACAAAAGATTAACACAATGCAATCATATTTAAAATATTATTTTATATATGATAATTACTGATGATGTTTTTGAAAATGAATGCCTATCTTTACACTAGAAAGTCACTTCAGCCGTATAGAAAAAATTCACGTCCCTAGAGCTTAAACCTATATTTAATAAAGGCTACCCCTAGCTACGCCCTCTTAACGATTCGCTCTTAACTAGCAATTGACAAATTTCCCTAGACATAAAGAACCTAGTAATACCCTCCGCCATCAATGTTAAAAATACGTTTATTTTTCACATATGAAATGTTATTTTATTTTTAATGGACGGTTAACATTGGTTGTTCTTGTATGTGAAATAGTTCATATAAGTGCGTGGAATTAGTAGCAAAAACGATTTTTAAACAATTTGAAAAATTAATTAATACAACAAGTAAATAACCCAAAAAAGGGGGGGACACATGAAAATACGCAATATTTGTCGTAGTGCGGTAATCCTAGGCCTAATGTCTTGCAATGCTTATGCGGAAACAAAGGCTGCATGGATGCAAGGTAATTGGGGAATTAGTTATCGAATTCCTGGTGGCGATGTGGCTTACTCTGGTAGCCATGTAGCGGAATATAATGTAGACGCAGCAGTAGAACAAATTTCAGCCATTCCAGGTTTGAAGTGGGTACAACTTAATTTAACTAACGGTGCCTCTGGCGACCGGTTTATCGTGCCAGTTTCCGAGGTTGAAGCAATAAATCCTTTGTCAGCACCCAATAGTTATAATGATTTATATGACCCAACTATTCCCGGTCAAGATCTCTTTGATCAACTCGCTCTCGCTTTCAAAGCAAAAGGTATCAAAGTTATTGCTTATATTGCGACGCAAGGTCCAGGTATGCTCAAACACGGTGCGCAGAATTCAATGGATCTAGATAAATCCATTCCTAATTGTAAATCTTCTAAGCCATTAATTACTGATCCTAATACCCAAGTGTATTGCTCAGCGAATATGAATCGTTGGAGAGATTATGTGTTAGAGCAATATCCATCAAGCAGTCTTTATCGCAGCTTTGAATTGTCGATGGTAAATATTGTAGAAACATTATCATTGCGTTATGGAAACACAATTGATGGTTGGTGGTTTGATCATTCAGGATTTGGTGATAGCACATTGCTTCATGCCGCCGCTTTAGCTGGAAATAGTGATGCTGTCGTAACATTTAACGAAGGTGATAAAGTGCCTTTGGTAAATAACCCAGACACCCTAGACGATTATACCTTTGGACATCCAACTCCAATCGGTAGCGAAGTTTCGTCGGATGATAAAAACCTTCCCATGTTAACGTCGATTGAAGCTACATCAGATGGAGTTTTTCCGGGCACTGGTAATGATGTTGGTTCTGTTGGCCATATGTTCATGCCGCTCCAAGAAAGTTGGAATGGTGGAACCGTGGTATTTTCTGAAGCAAAAGGATCAGATTGGCTTAATCGAGCATTAAAGTCCGGAGGCGCTTATACATGGGCACTAAGTCAAGATAGTAATGATGCCCTTGGTGGCGGAGGAGCAAGAATCATTTCTGAACCACAAGTTAAAATGCTTGAACGAATGAATTTCAATATTGGCAAACAATTACATATGAATTTAGACGGCGCTGATGGCACTACTGCTTATGATGATTCAGTGAATCAATATACGGCTTCCGTATCAGGTGCTTCCTTTGTAAATGATGCAACGAGAGGAAAAGTTGCCAGCTTTACTGAAGGTGATCAGCTTGAGTTAGACAGCTATGCAGGCATTTTAGGTCATAATGCTCGTACGACTATGGCGTGGATTAAAACCTCAGACAGCAAAGGTGACATTATCGACTGGGGCAACAACACAACTGGAGAACGTTGGTGGTTGCGAGTAGTAGATGGTAAATTCAAATTGATATTAAAAGGACCTAATGTTTCAGGAACAACTGTGCTTAACGACGGCCAATGGCATCATATCGCAGTTGTCGCACCTGATAATATTGTTGAAAACATTCGAGTTTATATAGACGGTGTTTTAGAGAATGTTGCTGTGAATGATAATGCTTCTGCTACCTTTAATACAACGTCGGGTGGCAACGTGGAAATAGGTGGCGCGTACACAGGCCTTATAGATAAAGTTGTTGTTCACGATAGAGCGTTAGCCGAAAACGAAATTGCTTATGTTGTTAATTCAGCAAATGCAGACCTTGATTTAGAAGTAGCCCTAGATGTTCGATTTGAAGATTCTGCGAATTCAACTCGTGTGACAGACAGTTCTGTTTATAACCGTTCAGGAATTAACAGAGGTGCGATTAGCGGTATTTATGATGCTTTTCGTGACAGTCAAGTTTATTCATTTAGCGGTGTCGATAGTGGTGTAGATGTTGATGATTTGTATGACAGTGATTACGCACATGAAGTAGTAATGACAACTGATAACTCAAAAAACTCAAAGGGGTATAGTGGTGTTAATGGTGGTGAGCCACGCACGGTTATGGCATGGATAAAAACGACCTTTGGTGGTGCTGTTATTGCTCAATGGGGTAATAAGAATTCTGTAGATGGTGAACAATACGAAGTGCGATTAAAAAATGGCGCACTGAGATTAGATATCACCGGTGGAATTGTGAAAGGCACGACACAAATTAATGACGGTGAATGGCATCATATTGCGGTTGTTTCTTCCGATGAACATTTGGCAAATACTAAGCTATATGTAGATGGCGTTTTAGAAACATCGACGGTCTTAGGGTCTCAAAAGACCATAGATACAACGACACTCAATGGTGATAGTCGTGACGTAATAATTGGCAGTACTTTTGTCGGCGAGATGGATGACTTTATTATTCATCAACGGGCATTAAGACAGTTTGAAATAAAAAATGCTGCAGGTCTTTAATGATGTAACATCCAGCTAAAAAAAACTCTCTTTAGGTTGTGAACCTAAAGAGAGTTTATTTAAAATGTATGATTATAATTTTCGTTTAATGTTACCTGCCATTATGCCAAATAAGCACAACACAAATATCCCAATAGTTGATGGAGCGGAAACGGAAACCGGTGCAGCAAATCTTTCAAACCTGATACTATCCCAATAAGCTCTATTATTTAATCCATGCGCTATAAATTCCACAGAAACTAAATTATCCCAAATACCAGACAGGTTAATTTTTCCCGTTTTTGAAAAGTCTTCTGAAATATTCGACCCATCTGAGAGCAAGCCGTTTAATGTCACAGAAGACACCGGATTTCTACCATTCACATAGCCATTACCTGATTGAAATGACTGCAAAGAAAATAAATCACTATTATCGGTTGTTAAAGTAAATCCAGAGGTATTTGAGCCCGTCTCATCCCAGGTCATTAGGCGACCATTTTTTCCAGTAAAAGCAGAATCATTTCTATCCGCACCAAGTGATGCTAGACCTAAGGAAGTGCGTTCAATAATAAAGCCGCTTGTTTCTAAGCTATCAATTCTGAACTCACTTTTATCGACATTGAAATTAATGATAGCTGCAGAAGCTGAACTACTTAATGTGATCATACATCCCACCAATAGGGTTTTTAATAGTTTTATCTTCATATTATATTTTCCTAAACAAGTTGAATTTAAAGTTTTTATAAAACTTAGCTATTGATGAAAACCCTTAACCTACGGAGGGATGTCACAATATGATTACAATTCTACATAAAATTTTACATCTTTCATATATAAAAAACTATTTTATATTGATTTTTGTGGGATAAATTTACGCATTACGTGTGGTTAGCATTTAATTAATTTAGGGTATGTGAATACAGGTCGTGGATAGCAATGGGATTAATTATTCAGCTTAGAGATTTAAACTATTTATCAACTGCAAATAACACGGAAAGTCGATGACGTTAGTGACCTAATACATGCACTGCTAGCCAAAAAAATGTATCTTGTTTTGAGAATTGACGCTAACCGGAAGGCCGATATTCATAACAACCTATTATGCTTAGCTGCTGTCTTATTTTCGCGCTGACAATGTTCTACTGAAGCTTAATTGTTTTAATTTATATTAAGAATCCCTGGCAATCAGCGTTCCAAAACCTGTGATGTAAATTCAGATAAACAAAGCCCACTGCATTGCAGTGGGCCAACGTCTAATCAAACTCGCAGATTATTTTAGTTTATGAAATTTACTTTTTATCATAAACCGATTTTCATCAATTAAAATGAGACCGTATTCTTGCGCTTCTTTAGGAACCGTGAATGTGTAATCTAGCTTATTATCAGCAACATCTACCGGTATTTTTATATACGTGGATTTAACTTTGCTTTTCTTACCTTTTTTGTTTGCCGTAGCTTTATCAGATATTTTGACAAGGGCATAACTCTCAATAACGTTATTTTTACCCTCTTCTAATACAACAGAAACTTGACGAGATTTGCTATCAAAAGCATCACTCACGATAGTCGGAATGGAGGCTACTTGTTGTTTATGTTTTTCATCTTTAAATCTAGTAGGATCTTTGTAAGGATATTTTGCATCATAATCTTTTAGATATTTTTCTAATCTTTGAGATAACTCTTTGACAACTTCAGGCTCTTGTTTAGCGATATTATGCATTTCTTCTAAGTCGTGTCGTTTGCCGTTTTTGTATAGGCGATACAGGAGATAATCGCCACTCAAATAATTTTTATATAACTTAAAGTCTCCAGACCTTATGGCTGACTGTTGGGTAGAATTGAGACCAAAGGGATAATGCCACCATAACTCTTCTCTAGGTTTTCCATTTTCATATTTAACGTCACTTTCATTATCTAATAGTACGTTTGAAATATCTAAACCATCTAATTCCGCGCGATATTTTTCAGGAATTTCACTTTTTGTCAGACTTAATACAGTTGGGAAAAAATCTAATTGGTTGATTAAAACATCCTTTGTTTTTCCTTTAACAATATTAGGGCCGGAAATCAGCATTGGTACTCTAATACCGCCTTCCTGAGTATACTTTTTCCCCTTATCTAAAGGTGCATTATCCGACATAATTTCGTCTCTGCGTTGCTCCGCTCCGCCATTATCAGAAGAGAAAAAGATGTAGGTTGTTTCGTACAATTTTTTACCAGGATTTCTAGGATCGTCGGTTTTCTTTAAATAATCGACAACACGCCCAAGGCTCCAATCTAATGTGGTTACCATAGCGCCAAAGTAAGGGTTGGTTTGTCCGCCCGTCGTTATTGGAATATCTTTGGTAGGGAACTCCATGCCTAATTTATCAGTATAATATTGCAATAATTCACGGTTTTTCGTGTGAATTGGGTAATGCACCATCCAATGAGCTAAATATAAAAAGAAAGGTTCTTGCTTGTTTTTGTCCATAAATTCAAGTGCACTTTCAGTAACCTCATCGGTTGGATATGAGATCCCATTGGGTGAGTCTTTTGTAAAAGGATAGTACTTTTCGTCACTTAAACGATATGGGTCTTTTTTGCTGTGTGTTGCAAAATAATTAACTCGATTGTTCTTCCCTTTCGGCCCTTGGTGCGCGCCTCTAGACTCATTCACAAAATCAAAACCTTGATTCTTTGAGCTTTGAATCTGAAGATGTCCCGCGTGCCATTTGCCTACGTGGCCGGTTTTGTAACCATTCATTTTTAATGCTTCAGCGATGGTTAAATGCTCTGGACTTAATCCTTCGGGAAAATATGCACTAATGTATTTTTCCGATTTATGGGGAGCTGGAATTTGTCCGCCAACCACATTGGTTATACCGGTTTTAGCAGGATGTAAGCCGCTTAAAAGTGCTGCTCGTGAGGGAGCACAAGTGGGTGCGGGGGAATATCCATTAGTAAAATTGACCGCATCTTTTGCTAATTTTGCAATATTCGGGGTTTCCCAAACAACTGGGTCGTCTAAATCATTTAATTCGGTGTCTTGCCAACCTAAATCATCTGCATAAAATATAATTACATTGGGTTTTATTAACTCACCTTTCTCCTGACTACTGACGTAGTTACAAGAGAAAAATGCTAATGATACTAAGGTTAAGAATGTTTTGTATTTTTTCATAATATGTATTTATTCCACTTTACAGGCCTAATAATAATCTTTACATGTTCGCTAAATGATTAATCTGGTTAGCGTTTTCAAATAAATAATAAAGCGTGGCGCCAGCTAATTTAGCAAAGGATAAATAGTACAAAGGTTTTCCCATTCGCCCATTCCCTTGCAGTGCTAACAAACAATTTTTACATGGACTTTTGTCAATATCTCCTAAGGTTTATATGCTTACTAAAATTTCATCGAAATAAAGTGTGTGGAACAAAATAATAGCGCTATAAAAATAGCGCTATTTGCGTACTATGAATATTCACTAAAAAAGCAATACTGAGTCAATTGTGCCTATGGCAGTTTTTGCTGAGTAACGATAATTGCTTCATTTGTACCAGAATGATATGTAGAAGTATCAGTATGAATTTGCGTATTTTCATCGAAAGCTTCAAAGTCATCTTCAAATATTAGAGTCGTCCCTTCTACATCAGAGTAAATTTTTAGGTCGTCAATATACAAAGAGCCATCAGTTACCGGATTTGGAGAATCACCTAATCTAAATGCTGTATTTAAAACACCGTTTTCTACATCGCCTGGATGCGTAGAAAATGAAGAATAAGAACCATTAGTTATTACTAACGCTGGATCTGAAGAGCTTATCGGTGTGCCGTTTATTGATACGTTCATAGTTGGGGTAACTGTACCGTCAGCATTCGTCGCATCCCATGTTATGGCAACATCAACCCACTCACCAAGTTCAAATTTTTGATCGATGAGATGTTGATCATTGTTGTCACGAATAGCGATATCTCCATCTTTTAAAAATCTTAATTCAATTAACGCCCTTGCCGTATTGTTTCTATCGCCATAAAGACCCACGCGAGCACTTTGACTAGGATCATTCAGTTCATTCGTTGAATCAAAATTTTCACCTAGTTCATGTTTAAATAAAAAGCTCAACTTGCCTACTTCAAGAGTGCTTGCAAGCGGATTACCACTGCCATCGACTTGGTCGCCGATCACTAGTTTTAACTCACCTATATCACCATTTGATGGTGTTTCGCCTGTGCTCGTGTTGATGTTAGTATCAGTTAATTTCACGACTTTAGTTGAAATAAGATCAGCACCTGTAATTGTTATAAGCAGTGAGCTTGTCGTACCATCAAACGAAGTTAAGATAATCGTATCGACTAAATCATCATCATTACTCGTTAGCGCGGCAACCGTTGCATTATTGGTATCTAAAGTGTACGTCCAAGCTCCGCTTGCCGTTATGCTAAACACACCGTAAGTTGTTGTTATATCACTCAACTCTTCGAACGAACTCTCCCCTTCATTAAGGTCTGTAACAATCGCCGTTCCTGTAGCTGGTTCAGCCTCACTAGAGGTAATTGTAACGCTTAAATCACCTGAAAACTCAGCATCTACAGGAGGGATAGGTGCAACTTCATTCGTAGCTTCAGAGGTTACATCCTCCGCGAATCCGTCATTATCAACATAGGTAACCGTCACAGTAACCGTTTTACCCACTTCATCGTTAGTTAGCGTAACTGTCGGCGCATCGGTGCCGATAGAATCTGTGCCTGCTAGCCAAGCGTAACTGACACCTTGTAGTGACAAGCCGTTATCATCAGTGATAACAGCAGTTAATTCCTGTCCAGACTCCACAGTACCGGTAATTTCGACAACCCCTTCAACATTTAAAACAATCGGTTTGATCACCTCAGTGGCTGCTGACACAACGGATTCATCAAAACTATCATTATCGGTATAGTTCGCAGTGACCGTAATAGTGCTATCAATATCACTATCGGCCAATACATAACTATTAGACGTCGCCCCAGGTATTGCTACACCAGCTGACAACCATTGATAAGATACCGCAGACTCATTCACGCCATTCACATCACGAACTTGTGCAGTTAACGTTTGACCCGAAGTCGTCTCACCGGAAATAGACACACCACCTTCTACATTAAGTTGGTTGTCTGAATCAGTACCACAAGCAGATAATGCTAAAGCAAGTGCAGATACTGTAAAAATATTTTTTAAATTATTCATTTTTCGCCCTAAATTATTGTTTTTTCTAGTTACAATTTAGTTTTTATAAAACACCTTCAAAATTACATTAGAACTTGTAATTTACTGAAACAGAGTAGGTTCTTCCTCGATCAAAATAATCTAGGAAAGTAGATTCATCGCCATAAAAATCACGACGTTTTTGACCTGTAATGTTATTGGCGCTTAACTTAACCGATACATTTTTCATTGGTTTAAGATTAAGGTTTACATTCAGTTTTTCTTGCTCGCCACTAAAGCGTGAAGTACTTGATTGTGAACCGGTTCCACCTAAGGAACGGAAGAATGAACCACGGTAGGTGTATGCCAGTCTTATTGCATACCAATCGGCTTCATAAAAGCCAACAAAGTTAAAGTTATCTTTAGACGAACCAGGGAAACCAAAGCCAGCATCACCCACGTTTTCTTTATCAAACTTAGAATCAACATAGGTGTAGTTCACAGAAAAACCAAACCCGGCCAATGCAGGCACTAATTTTTCCAAAGGTTGCAATAACCCGATTTCAACCCCTTCGGCTGTACCATCTGAAAAGTTGATATTGGTTGTTAGTTCCCAAAGGCCGTCATAACCCGCTAAAGGTTGGTCGACCAAGGTATCTTTGATGATGTAATCATCAATTTCTTTGTAAAAGCCACTTAAAACAAATGCGCCATCATATTTGGTATACCACTCATAGGTAATATCAAGGTTTTGTGAACTCATTGGGTTTAATGCTGGGTTACCTATTACAGCAGAGTTATCTACACCTTCATCATCTAACTTAATTCTGTTTATAGGTGCAGTATCTTGATAATCAGGACGAGACATTGTTCTTGATAAACCCAAACGCAATGCCATATTTTCATTTAACGCAAGGTTCAAGTTGAGACTAGGCAGATATGTCCAGTAGTCATTAACGGTTGTTACTATCTCTTCAGTTATCTCACCATCTGGTAATTCTAGCTCTTGCAAGGCTGTTGCCTCGTTATCAGTATAAACAGCACGCATACCCACGTTGCCGGTTAACGGCAAACCGAAAACTTCTGTGTATAAATTAACTTGGCCATAAACTGCAAAGATATCTTCAGTCATTTCATAGGACTGATCCGGATCAACTCCAATCTCATCCCAACTATAACTTTCAATTCTTGGGTCAATAGTGACCGCTGATGAATAAAGTGGAACTAGGTAACGTGAAGGTGAAATACCCTCACCACTCAAGAATTCTTCAGGTAAGCGATCGCCAATCAATGCAGCACCTAACATCTCATCGGCAAAATCGCTTAAAGTGCCAGATTTGGAGCGCTTTGCATCGATATCTGTTCGATCGAAGTGGATACCGAAATAAACTGATGAAAACAAGTCGTGATTATCAATAGCGTAGTCAAAAGCAGCCGTTAATCCGTAATTTTCACCCTCACTAGAAATCTCTCTAATACTTGCTCGAGAGTAATTCCAATCTTCAAGAACATCAGCATCTGGAGCCGTTATTGAAGGCAAGTCACCTGTTCCATCATAGATAAAAGTACTGGGATCGAGATCTTTTTCGAATCGAACAAAACGTAAATTTTGAGTGTAATCAAGAGTCGATACATAAGCATCAAAATTTGCATTGAGGGAATCATTAATTATCCAATCAACATTGATACCCGAAACTAAATTTTTCGTTTCATTGTCGTATTTGGTTGCCGTGGTTCTTGCGGCTAGGCCACTTCCGGTTAAATCTGATTGAGCAAGATTAGCATAACGAACCGTGCCATTTTCATCCACAACCAGACCAGGGTTACCCGCTTCAGATTGATCGAATACAGTACCTTTCCACACACTGTTTTGATTCAAATTAACTTGAAACTGATTACGAGTAGATTTGTTGTTGTAGTGGGAGTACATAAAATCCCAATTGATATCTACATCTTCATTGGGTTGATATTGAATACCCGTAGCAATAGCTAAACGACTTGGGCTTTCACGTATGGGGTTCATGGTGATATTTTTGGGTGCTCTAGCTAGAACAGTCTCACTTTCACCGTTTGTTTGCTGACTAATTTGATAATCATCGCCCCAGTTAATTCTCAACTGGTCTCTAGCATTTTTTTCCTCACTTGCTACAAGGGCAAAATAACCACCTAGATCCTTGTCATCATTGCGAAATGCACTAAGTGCATTCACGCGAAAACCAGTTTCATCATCAATATCATTTAAACCAGCCCGAAAACCGATTGTCGAATAGCTGTTCTTCTTTTTTAATTTTCTTAGATCCAGCGGCTTCATTGTCTGTAAATCAATTTGGCCCGCTAAACCGCTTTCAGGACGGCTAGCTGTTGATCCTTTCGTTACCCTAACACCTGATAAAACACTTGGTGGAAAGGCATTAAAATTCATTTTACGTAAGTTTCGACCTTCGTTACCTGATGATAATAATCGACGACCGTTAATAGTAGAGTTTACAAACTCAGGGCCAAGACCACGGATAGAAACACGATCACCGTCAGTACCTGCATCATCAGTTTCAATTTGAACACCAGGAATACGTTGAATTGCACCAGCAATGGAATCATCTGCAAATTCACCAATGTCTTCAGAAGTAATTGCATCTACCACGGTATCTGCATAGCGTTTGATTTGTGCAGCATCTTTTAAGCTACCCAAAATCCCCTTCACTTCGATCACTTCAACTTCATTTGGCTCAGCAGCAGTTTTTTTAGACTCTTGTGCTAAAGCAATATTTGCATTTAATAAACTCGTCGAAAAAATTGCCATTGATATTGCAATTGCTAGCTTATTCTTATTATGAAAATTTAAAGACATTATGCTATCCCCTGTATAAATTTCGTTCATCAATTTACGTAATATTTACATGGTAAACAATGTTTCACATTTAAAACAGCATTTTTTGTTATTTTTTTTAGATGATTTAGCAATAAAAATAAAACATCTAATTAACAACAGGTTAGAGAACCCTATTGAACAGCATTTATTGTGGGAAAAAAGTGTTTTTTAGCGACTTAATCATTTAATTGCGCTTTTTCAGAAGATAAATGGTTTAAATTTTGAGTAAATAGTTAATGCTTCGTTAACAATCTTACCTAGTAAACAAGAATGAGTATTGACCATTAACTTAATATGAAACACTATATTATATACAAAATAAATTAGAGGTTGTTCTTTAGATGGAAGAGAAAGAGAAAAAGAAACGAAGTTATTCTGCTCCTGCCCTAGAAAAAGGTTTTGAAATATTAGAGCTATTGGCGGAAGTGAAAGAACCTATGTCCCTTGCCAAAATCTCGACTACTTTAGAGCGCTCTAAAAGTGAAATATATAGAATGATTTCAGCATTGGAACATCGAGGTTATCTATCCAGGAACGAAGGCAGTGACTCATTCCATATAACCAATAAATTATTTGATTTAGGAATGAAAGTACCTCCTGTTGGGACTTTGGTGGAAGCGGCATTTCCAGTGATGCACAAGCTATCTGGCGATATTAAACAATCTTGTCATATAGCAGTTGCAAACCAACAGCATATGGTAGTTATCGCCAGAGTACAGAGCCCAGCTATTGTAGGTTTATCGGTTCGAGTGGGACATCATCTTGACCTATATAAAACCGGCTCAGGTAGAGTTCTTTTATCCTATATGCCTGAGAAAGCAAGAGAAGAATCCCTCAGTATATTTGAAAAAACGGATAACGACTTTAACAGAGAAGAATGTGAAGAATTAATTGAGCGGATATTAAGTAAAGGCCATGCTAGGTCGAAAAGTCCAATCGTTTCAGGCTTAATCGATTTGTCTTTTCCGATCTTTCTTGGAAAAAGTAAAGAAGTGATTGCCTGTATAACGGTACCTTATATTGTAGAAAAAGGTATTTCCTTAAGCCTTTCAGAAACCGAATCTTATGTGCGAGAAGCAGCAGCTGAACTTTCTGAATTGGCGCAAACCTACAGTGGGTTCTAGTAAACGCAAGACTGTCTAAGGCAACACAAAAATGCAAAGTTAAAGTGTCACTGGCACTTTAACTTTGCTCGGTTAGTCCAGTAAAATTTTAAATCCAATAACGGGTTGTTGAGGTAAAGTTTCAGGTAACTTTATAGTCAGCCCATTTTTATTCCTGTGCCAGTGAATCTTTTCATCCGAACCAAGCATCGATATTGATTGAATATTTTTGTTTAACAGTCCAGCGTTTTTCAATGCTTTGATTTGAATATCGTTTTCAGGTGGAGCCAGTACAAAAGCAAATAAAATATTATCCTTATAGGTAAAGCGAATATCTTGAGCAGAAAAGGCTTTTAAGTTTTCGCCCGCTCGCTTAGTAACGATCTTTAATGGACCTTCACCAAAAATCTTCCATGGTCGAGTAGCATAAATACCTTCACCATTAATGTTAATCCAATCTCCAAAAGCACGAATATAGGCCGCTTGCTCTTCTGGTAAAGTGCCGTCACCACGCAATGCTACGTTCATCATTACCACGCCATTTTTACTAATGGCATCAACCGCGTTACCCAGTAAAACCGGCACGCTCATTTTGGTGATTAAATTTTTGCGATAAAACCAGTTACCCGAAACATCTGTCGCCCACATCCAGGGGTGAGTTTGTATTTCACCAAACATTCCCCGTTCAAGATTGTAAGTAAAAGCAGCCTTATCTTTTTTTGCGTCTTTAAATGAAAGTACCCGAGTTTGTTTACCGTTATTTTCTAACAAATCACGATTGATAAAATCAGAAAACAAAGCAACACCAGAGACATCGCCAAATTCATCTGAAGGATATGGTGAGTCATTGTTAAACATATCTGGATCGTACTTTTCGATTAATTCCCAGCTGCGTTCAAACCAATGTTTGTTCCAAGTCTGCTGCGATGCAAATTCTGTTGGGTGATAGTCCATTGCAAAGAGTTGCCATTCTAAGGTATTCGGTTTTTGATATTGTCTGGCTGCATTAAAAAACCTTGGTGCCCAATATAAATGTGTAGACACACCAAATTTAAGTCCATACTTAGTTGCTGCATCTTTCCATTCTTGGATCGTGTCTCTTTTAGGTCCCATATCTACCGCGTTCCATGGGTGAGATGAGTCGTACATATCGAAATTATCATGATGGGTTGCCACGGGCATAATAAAACGAGCGCCATTTTGTTTAAAAAATTTAACTAACCCCTCAGGATCCCAGTTTTCAGCTTTAAAAGATGGAATGAATTTTTCGTAGCCAAACTCTGAGGGATGTCCATATCGTTTAGTATGCCACTGGGTGAGCGTAGCCGTGGTTTGCATATCTCGTTGAGGATTTTTAGACGGTGTTATAAAGCCTTCTGTGCCGTACATTCTGCGTCCATAATGAGAACCATCATGGGGTCGATTTTCATCTATCGCTGAAGGTATCCCCCAATGTGTCCAAATACCTATTTTGCCATCCACAAACCATTCTGGTACCTGATAGTTTTCGGCCATAGACTGCCAATTTGCCGCTATTAGCTTATTGTTTTTATCGGTATCAGTTTGATTGTCGTTTAATCCATTGGCGCAGCCAGCTAAAACGCTCTGACAGCACCAGATTAAGATAGTTAAATACGTGAATTTAGCTGTTTTTTTATAATTCATTTGGACTCCAAAATGGGATTCCAGTTTCCTTTAGCTGTTTGTTGTATCGAATAACGAGGGGAAAATCGGCCTCTTCCACCTTAGGAAGACCTTCATTAATCATTAAAGGAACACTTGCATCCCACCATTGTTCATACGCATTACGCAGATTGTTCACGACTTTAGGATACATAGATGCTAGGTTTTGGCTTTCTCCATGGTCGGCATTCACGTCGTAAAGTTCTTTATTATTAACGAACCGCCATTGCTGTGTTCGTACCGCATATTTACCGTATTTTGCGGCTTCCATCTCACCCGCTTTCCAGCGCCCAATATGTATAAAGAGCTTACGATCATCCCATTGGGCTTTAGGGCTATTTAATAAGGGTATTAACGAGCGCCCATCAAGCTGCTGCATATTTTCAGGTAAGGTCGCACCGGCTAATTGCGTTAATGTCGGATAAAGATCAATGTGAGCAGTCAGCCCATTAATATCAATATTTTTATCTAGTACACCTTTCCACTGCCAATACATGGGAACCTTAGTTCCGCCTTGATAGGCAGAGTTTTTTCGACCTTTTAATCCAGCATTGAATGGAATGAGCTGTTTGCCGTTGTGAACCATAGGTGGCATTGACATGCCATTATCGGTCATAAAAATGATTAACGTATTATCTAATGCGCCCCACTCGTCTAATTTCGACATTAAGCGCCCGACGTTATCATCAATGTTCTCGATCATCCCATAACGGCCAGCGGTTTTCTGATCATATCCAGCTTCTAAAAACCGTTTTTTATAACTTTCAGGCGCTATATAAGGAGCATGGGGTGCATTAAGTGAAACGTAAGCGAAGTATGGCTGTTTTGCAGAGTGCTGCTTTTTTATCCAAGCTAATGCTGCAGAAAAAAACACATCAGTACAGAAACCTTTGGTCTGTACAATTTTGTCGTTGTGAAGCAATACATTGTCAAAATACAAATTATCTTTATTAGGAGGGAAATCTCCTAGGTGAGTTTGGCCAATTCCGCCAGCACCATGCATTAGCACCTCGTCAAAACCACGAGCTTGCGGTAAATATTGCGGTTCGTCGCCCAAATGCCACTTGCCAAACAATCCCGTTTGGTATCCTGCAGATTGCAGTGCCTGAGGCATGGTATAAACATCAGGAGCCAAGCGCTCCCGCTGAAATATGGTATGGGTAACCCCCACTTTAAAAGGTGGTAGACCACTCATTAACGCTGCGCGTGTAGGAGCGCAAGTAGGACTTACTTGAAAGTCGTTAAAACGCACAGCGTTGGTGGCAAAACTATCAATATTTGGCGTGTTTAAAAGTTCATTGCCCGTAAAGGAAAGATCCCCTAATCCTTGGTCATCTGTCATGACCAAAATGATGTTTGGTCTGGATGCTAACAAATTTTTGTCCAGTGGTTTTGCACTTACATCACTGCAAATTGATGCAAATAACATAAATACAAACGCATACCGTAAATTCAAAATAATCCGCCTTCTAAGTTTAGTGTCGCAATCAATCGATAAAAATCTAGTTAAAAACATGCATTTTGAGCGTAGATTTGGAATATCCTAGCCAACACCAATGTTTTATATTTGAAATATCATTCTATATTGTAAATAACTTGTAACACAAGTTGTTTATAGAACAATACATGTGCTTTTAGAATTGGTTGGATAAAAACAAAAAAGCGAACCTTAAGGTTCGCTTTTTTATGATGTTGCTGTGACACATGGACTGTAACACTTTGGTTAATTTAACCGCCGATTAGCTGTTAATTAATGCAATTGTTATGCAGTTAAAAAACCTTGCGATGGCTAGCGCCTCTTTTTGCTAACATAAGTCTTAAATGGTTTATCACCGCGATACTCTTTAACAAGGGCCGCATTTTTCTCACGCAAGCGTTGCACGACATCAGCATTGATTGGATCGGCAATCACATTGTTAATTTCAAGAGGATCATTTTCTAAATCAAATAACTCTTCATATATAGGCTGTTCGCCATTAATCGATGCAACACTCATTTTCGCGTACGACTGGTCTTTTTTCTTATCAAAGTAGCGAATATATTTCCATTTATGGGTGCGTAAACCTTCCATACGAGGGTAGTTTTGAATCGTCATCATATTCTCTAGGAAAAGTTCTTGTCGCCATACAGTCTTGTTAGCTAATTGCGGATCTGCTTGCATTAGAGGTTTTAAACTGTGTCCCTGCATTTCCTCGGGGATCTCAGTATCGGTTAAATCTAATAAGGTTGGTGCAATATCTAGCAAGGCCACCAGCTCATTACTTTCATCCGCTTTATGTTGCTTAAGTCTTGGATCATAAACCACTAATGGAACACGTACCGATGGTTCATACAACAGAACCTTGCCACCTAAGCCAAATTGTCCGTGCATTAAACCGTGATCAGAGGTGAATACGATAATCGTGTTATCAGCGATGCCTTGTTCATCTAAATGTTTTACAAGCTTGCCTACCAATTTATCGATACCCGAGATAGTTTGCATCTCTCTGATTTTTCTTTCTCTTAGTGCTCTGGGCGTTTTAACATAGCTATAACCGTTAATGTATTCACCGTTATAGACGTTTTTAGGTATTTTAGGGGTTTTTATATCTTTACTCGCCACATAGGTTTCAGGCAGTTCCACTTGATCAAATTGGTCTCTGTAGGTGGTCTTATAAAGATCTAAATCGGTATCACGTAACTTCATAGTGCCTGTGCTATTGGCATGCGGCACGTTAAAGTTAATCATTAAAGCAAACGGTTTATCTTTAGGGCGACTATCGAGAAAGTTGTAGCCTGCTTTAAACGCTTCATGAGGCTCCATGAAGTTATCTAAACCTTCTTCAAGAATTTCTATTTGCGTATCTGCTTTTGCATTTTTAAAAATGGCGTGTTTCTTTCTATCCTTTGGGTAAAAAGTTAAATGTCCGTGACTGGCATACCAATAATCAAAGCTGTTATCCATAACGCCACTTTTATAGCCAGTTTCACCTGCTTTATTTTTACCAATAGGTGTATGGTTTTTGCCTATCCAGCCAACAAAATACCCCGCATCCTTTAACAGCATTGGATACGTTTGAGACCAAGCCTCTTCTGTCATGCTGCTGTCAGAATTGAAATTAATACCATGCCGTCTTTCATATAAGCCGGTTAATAAATTGGTACGACTAGGCGTACATACTGCGCTAGTTGCAAAGCCTTTGTTAAAAACAGTGCCATTGGCAGCTAGATTATCGATGTTAGGTGTTTTAATGATGGGGTGACCTTCATACCCCGTGACCCCTGCTCGCATATCATCAGCAAGGATTACGATAACATTCGGGCGACTGGTTTGTTTAGCCGAATTCGTCGCCATTGTAACTTCTTGGCTACTTTCGTTGCTGGCTTTTTTAGCTACACTGCAACCAGAGATACCCAGTGTAAGCGTAATTCCTAAAAGTATTAAACTATTAAATTTCATTGATTTTGTTCCATGACATTATTCTCAATCAGCACCTGGCAGCCCGCAAAAAAGCAAACCTATCTTTATCACCAGCAAGTTTTTTACACTTTGCTTAACGTTGCTTTGCGCCACCAAGTTACTCCAAAAAATCAAAATTAGTTTACTGAAATTGCTTTTGGTGCAAACACTTTAGTGTCTTTCAGATAGCCCGCTTCTGGGTAACTAATTAAGAAATTGTTTTCGTCAAACAAATTAAATACATAGTGAGTTGTTCCTTTTGGCAAAGTTACTGATAATTTATCGCCATCAAGAGCCATTTTTAGAGGAACCCAAACTTCTCCTCGTTTTCCACCATTTTTTGTATAGATCAACTCAGCACCAATAACTTTAGCGCCATTATTTTTATACTTTAACCAAACCGTATTACCGTCTCGTCCATGTTTAACAACAGTAGGAACTTTACTTTTGTTAGGTAACGACGTTTTTGCCAGCGGGTTTAGGAAAGGATAACGCGCGTTTAATTGTTCCAATCGTTTTTGCAAAAGGTTATCCATCTCTTGTGCTTTGTGAGGCATTTTACTGGCAAGATTATTCGCTTCTTCAATATCAACTCGTTTCGTACCGTTTTCATAAAGTTGATACAACTCTAAAGTCGCTTTTTCTTCAGTAGGAACGTATTGGCGAATAAGTTTATAGTCACCGACTCGCAAAGTAGATTGCATCGAACTATTTGGGAAATGCCACATCATTGTATCTCTGGTTTTCCCAGTCCAAGGATCGATAACGACAGTTGAATCAGTTGGGTCTTTTTCCAGTAAAACCGATAAATCAGCCCCATCCAATATTTGTTGATTTTGTTTTTTAGCACCAGTCCAACTTAGTATTGTGGGATAAAAATCCACGCCATTTACCATGACATCGGTTTCAACATTTCCCGCGATATTTGGTCCTGTTATGATTAGCGGAACTCGAACGCCACCTTCTTTTGCATTTATTTTCCCTTTATCTAGCGGATAGTTATCGGTAATAATTTCTTTAGTGTGTCTTTCCATACCACCGTTATCTGAGGTAAAAATAACATAAGTGTTGTCGATTAGTTTGTGACCTGGCCATCTTGGATCATCAGTTTCTTCAAGATACTTAATAAGCAAACCCGTGTAATAATCTATCATTTCTACCATGGCTGCATAATAGGCATTCTTTTGGCCAGCTTCGTCCCAAACGTCTCCTTTTTTAGGATATTCTACGCCTAATTTTTGATAATATTTACGCAGTAAATCTTCACTTCTGGTTTGTATCGGAGTATGCACTAATCGAGACGAATAGAATAGAAAGAACGGGGTGTCTTTGTACTGGTTCATGAAATCAAGCCCGTCTTGGGTGATGTCATCAAACGGAAAGCCTTCTTCGTCTAAATAGAAGGGAGTGGAAGGATCGGACGTCGAAAACTCTTTGGTACGATCTTTCATTTTTCTGTGCGCGCCAAAACCATGTTTTGAGAAATCAAATCCTTGCGCCGTGGGTAAAGGTATATCTGTTCCAGCAATACCTACGTGCCACTTTCCTGTGTGGCCAGTTTTATAGCCATTCATTTGTAACGATTCTGCAATCGTCATTTCATCAGAAGCCAAAGCGCCTGCTTGCCACGGGCTAACCAAAAGCGAGCTTTTGTTGTAAGGCATTGGAGGGTGCCCGCCTCTAACGGCAGTTCGTTCTAAACGAACGGGATGTTTACCCGATAAAATAGCGCCACGTGAAGGTGAGCAAGTGGTTGCTGGCGAGTACGCCTGCCAAAAGAGCACCCCCTTCGAGGCCAATTTGTCGATATTTGGCGTTTCAAATGGAGAAGGTTCGTCAATATCGTAGCGCTTTACGTCTTGCCAACCTAAATCATCAGTTAGAATTAACAGTACATTGGGTTTTTCTGGTCTCTCACTTGCCATAGCATATGACAAATTAAGACAACAAAGAACGGAGAACCAAATTATTTTAGACATAGTATTTACCTAATATAACCTTAGAATAATATTTGTTAACTAGCGCAAAGTTTTTTTGATGCATCCGTGCACCTTAATAAAATGTAATTTACAACGATTTATACTTATCGCTGGTCACTAAAAAGTTGTTTTCATCAATTAATACGAACACATAAGCATCGCGATCTTTAGGGACATACCCAGTTACTGTCATATCGTCTGAATTAATTGTTACCGGTAACTTTTCATAGGTTATTACCAGCTTGCCGCGTGATTCTCGCTTATTACTGCCTTTGGTTTTAGCAATTTCTGCCAGTAAATAAGCTTCTTTTACGGCGGTTTTACCGTCCACTAAGCTTATTTGAGCTTCTCGTTTAGCCTTATTAAATTTATTCGACGACACTTCAGGGACTAAAGTTCTGGCTGCCATGTTGTCTTTATTCTCAGGGTTTAAACGAGGATAAATAGCATTATTTTCTGCTAGAAGTTGTTCTAAATTAGCCGATAACGTTTTTACGACACCTGCGTACTCAGGTTCTGCGGCTAAATCATTGGTTTCTTCTAGATCATAACGTTTATCGTCTTCATACAAGCGATATAGCGAGTAGCTGTTGTCAACGTAATGTTTATAAAGTTTAAAGTCACCTTCACGAATCGCGCCACGCATAGAAGGATCTTCGTTATGGGGAAAATGCCAAAACAAGTTTTTTCTCACCTCGCCATTATCATAGGACGCTTTTTGATTTTCATTTTGAAGCACTGTCGATAAATTTAAGCCGCTGAGTTTATCTTTATACTGCTCAGGAATTGTTGAATCCGTTAACGCTAAGATGGTGGGATAATAATCTAGCTGATTTACCATACCGTGGTGAGTAACGTTGGATTTAACGCCAGGTCCAGCCACTAACATTGGCACTCTAATTCCGCCCTCTTCCGTGTGCTTCTTACCTTTATCTAGTGGGAAATTGTCGGTAATTATTTCTGTACCTTTGCGCTCTGCGCCACCATTGTCTGAAGAAAAGAAAATGTAAGTTGTGTCGATTAACTTTTTACCAGGATTACGGGGGTCATCGGTTTGCTCGAGTAACGACACCAAGCGACCTAAACTCCAATCAACCGTTGTTACCATTGCGCCATAATAAGGATTGGTTTGGCCTGGCGTAGTAATGGGATCTGTTGATTGTGGAAATGGGATGCCTAGTTTGTCGGTGTAATGTTCTAATAAAGCTTTGTTTTTAGTAATAATAGGAACATGTACCATCCAATGTGCTAAATAAAGAAAAAATGGTTCGTCTTTGTTTTTTTGTACAAAACCTAGCGCATTCTCAGTTACTAAATCCAGAGGATAGGAAATACCATTTGGATTCTTTTCACTATAGGGTGGATACTTTTCTTTGCTTAAAGGAAATTCTTTATTGTCGAAGTCTTTATGACGTTGTTTTGATCCTTTATGTGCGCCGCGTTTATCGAATGAAAAATCGAAACCATAAGCTTTAGGATAATTACTCGCGTAATTGCCTAAATGCCACTTACCAACATGCCCCGTTTTATAGCCGTTTGCTTTTAATGCTTCTGCTAACGTGAGGGTTTCAGGAGAAAGATGATCATTAAAATAAGGTGCGATTAATTGATTATGGTTATTCAGTGCCGCTGGAATTTGCGCCCCAAGAACATGGGTAAAATTAGTTTTAGCTGGATGTTGTCCAGATAACAAACCACCTCTCGAAGGAGCACATGTGGGCGCAGGAGAATAAGCTTGGGTAAAATTCATACCTCGTTTAGCAAGTGCCAACATATTCGGCGTTTCCCAAGGCGTTGGTTTATCAATATCGTTTAATTGAGTGTCTTGCCAACCTAAATCGTCAACATAAAAGATAATAATATTGGGTTTTTCAAGCTTTCCAATGGCGGTATTAGCTTGAGCGCTTTGGCTCAACAGTACAATGGCAATAAGCCCTAAAAGTTTGTACATAAAATATCCTTGATAAAATAACTTGCGGTTAAAAATTAATTTGGACGCTTTATTATAAACGCACCGAGTTAATTAACTTTCAGCTGCCTGCAGGTCTAATTGAGAATCGACCTATCCAAACGACCTCGTATAAACATCACCATCACTAACAAGGTCACCTAAACACTCATTTATTGCTTAATATACTTTCTTGATACAAGTGCTATCTGATACTTCATTGACTAACCGATTCGCATTTACATCAAATTGTTATGCAGTCCCATTGCTATCTTTATAATAATTCAACAAGATCCGCTGCTGACTCAGGTTTGGTTTATAGGATAGCTGTGGTATAAAAGGTTGCGTTTTGTCACTGCACTGGGTAATAAATAGGTCATATTGAATAACACTATCCGTGAATTCACCTACCCCACAATTTTCTGATGTAAACGAATGACTCCCATCAGTCCCTATCCAAATCAAATCAAATCAAATCAACCACATTATATACAACACAACGTTTCATATTCGAATTGTTATTCTATATCGAAAATAATGTAAATCACAAGTAAAATATTATTTTATATTTAAAACAATGGCGTGAGGATAAGTGTTTTTTGAGCACATCAACATGAATAGGGACTCCTTTCGATGCCATACCAATTCACACTAATGCCAGTAAAATAATATTGACGACAATGACTACTTAAAGTCGTTTCACAACCAGTCTGTACTCGCCAACATTTATTGGTTAGAAATACCGCAATCTTGAACGAGAGCGGCACCCAATCAGTAAATAACAGCTCAACAACAAAAACGACGTTTGCGCTAGTGGCAACTCACTATGCTTTAGTAATTGAGGCTTGCTCCTTTTCTCGGTGGGTTTGTTTCATTTTCCCACCATTGATTTGGTCCATCTGTTTTAATATCTTCCCAGGTTTCCAATAGCTTTGCTTTCATTGTGTTTAATTTTTCTGGCATTTTAGACGCAAGATTGTTCTTCTCTTGCCAATCTTTTTGCACGTTAAACAGCATGAATTCAGTGAGGGTATCGTTACCCACTATTTTCCAATCGCCAATTCGCATAGCCACTCGGTCTTCTGCTGGAGAAACGTGAGTTCGCCAAAATAAAGGTGTGCTGCGCTTAAGTACTTTGCCTTCTAGCGCGGGTAAAAAGTTAACGCCATCAATTTTGCGATCGCGAGGTGCTTCAATACCACCTACGGCTAAAACAGTACTGAAAATATCTGAGCCAATTATAGGCGTGTCATTCACCGAACCGGCTTCGATATGCCCTGGCCAACGCACAACAAATGGCACTCGAATCCCCCCCTCAAAATCATTTCGTTTGAGCCCTCTTAGACCGCCACTATTGCCGCCCACACCGACCACAGGACCATTATCTGACAAAAACATTAATAACGTATTGTCGCTAAGACCTTGCTCGTCGAGCACGTCCATTATTTTCCCCAATGCAAAATCCATTTGAGTAATGTTGCCAAAATACTTTTTATTTAGCGCACTTTCATTTGGGTACAGTTCTGAAAATTTAATATCTGTGGCAATGGGCTTATGTGGTTCATGAAACCAAACTGACATAATAAACGGCTTGCTTGCATCCCGTCCTTGCTCAATCCAGCTAATGGCTTCGTCAGCAACTAATGGCGCAGAATATCCTTTTAATTCACCTACAGGTTGATGGTTACGAATAAAGTTAGTTGGATTCTTATGACTTGGTTCTGCATTATTTTGAGTCGCAAACCAGTAGTCGAATCCATGTTCGTCAGGATGAGGATATCCTTCTTTGTGAAATTGTTGTTTGGATAACAAGTGCCATTTACCAAAGTGTCCCGTGGTATAACCGGCTTGCTTAAATAAGCTAGGATAGGTAATTTCACTGGAGCGTAGATGAGCTTCATGGGAGCCAGATAGGTGGCGCCAGACGCCATTACGATAAGGAGTTCTGCCGGTTAAAATTGATGAGCGTGCAGGCGAGCAAACACCTGCCGATGAGTATCCTTGTGTGAATTTAACACCTTGCGCTGCTAATTTATCTAAGTTTGGCGTTTTTATCGTTTTGTGGCCGTAAGTCGCTGAGTCTCCCCAGCCCATATCATCAGCCATCACCACAATAATATTCGGTTTTGATGCTACAGAGGCATTGGTGCTAGCTAGAGTTATAAAAGGAAATACCGACAAGATAACCGCGACTAAATATTTTGTTCTCATATTCATTCCTTAAGCCCCTATGCTGTTTCAATTTACTAAATATTAGACAAAATAAAACCCATGTTTTATATTTGGAATAGCATTCTATATTGAAAACAGGCTATACTACAACAAAAATGCATCTTCTTATTAACAATTATTTAAATTGCTAGTCGCAAGGAACAATATGTCTCGGTCACCGATATATTTGAAAATTAATCACATTTTTGTGACTGTCATTTTCGGACTAAATTTAATTTATAGTGTTAATTCTCAAGCATCCGCTAAAACCAATGTATTGTTTATTTTAACCGATGACCAATCCTACAATACCGTGCACGCTCTAGGTAACAAACGAATTGCCACACCCAATATTGATAGCTTGGCGCAACAAGGGACTGCTTTTACTCACGTATTCAATCAAGGCAGTTGGTCTGGTGCAGTTTGCGCTCCTAGTCGTCGGATGATAAATACAGGACGACATTTGTATCAAACCGGTCGAGGTCCCGAGAAATTACCCGCAGAAACGCAAAATGAAATTAAACTCATGGGAGAAACCTTTAAAGATCACGGCTATCAATCGTTTATGACGGGTAAGTGGCATCTGTCTAAAGAAGACTGGCAAACTAGTTTTGCACAAGGTAAAGCGATTTTTATGGGCGGTATGGCTAGGCTTAAACACGGCGGTCAATTTAATGCGAACTTTGTAGACTATCATCCTACAGCAGCAGCGAACGCCAAATTTTCAACATATAAAGCCGACAAACACATAAGTGAAGTAATCGCAGATGCCGCTGTTGAATTTTTAGCCGAAAAACATGACAAACCTTTTATGATGTATGTCGGATTTTTAGCCCCACATGACCCTCGCCAAGCACCACAATCGTATGTGGGCAAATATCCTGCAGATAGTATCGCGTTGGCTGATAATTTTTTAACCACTCACCCATTTAATCAAGGCGATTTTTACATAAGAGATGAAATATTAGCTAATAATCCTCGGAATCCCAGCGTTATTAAGCAATTTATCGGTGATTATTATGCAATGATTGAGCATACCGATGCACAAATTGGTCGAATTCTAGCTGCCTTAAAAGCTTCCGGCCAATCAAACAATACTTTAATTGTATTTACCTCTGATCATGGATTAGCAGTGGGCAGCCATGGCTTATTGGGGAAACAGAATCAGTATGATCATAGTGTCCGCGCTCCATTCATCGTCAAGGGCCCAAATATACCTAAAGGTAAATCTATGCCTGGCATGTTTTACCTTAATAGTGTTTTTCCTAGCGTAGTCGAATTAGTCGGTTTAGATATTCCGAAAAGTGTTCAAGCAGCAAGTATAGCGCCACTTATTCGTGGTGAAAAAACCCAGCTTTATCAAAGTATTTATGGTAGTTACCGGCATTTTCAACGGATGTTAAGAACCCAAGACTACAAACTAATTTACTATCCTGTATTAAGGAAGACGCAACTGTTTGACTTAATCAATGATCCCTACGAGACGGAAAACTTAGCCGATTTAGCAGAACACCAATCACGCATAAAACAAATGATGCTTGAGTTAGAGAAATGGAAAAAAATCGTAAATGATCCATTAGACAATAACGATCCCATTGCCAGCTTTGGTCGTTTGGTAAACACGGAAGACTCAGATAAGCGACCTGATGACTGGCCTAAGATTTAAGCGGAATTTTTCTATGCAAATAAA
Source organism: Aliiglaciecola sp. 2_MG-2023 (assembly GCF_030548145.1). NCBI lineage: Bacteria > Pseudomonadati > Pseudomonadota > Gammaproteobacteria > Alteromonadales > Alteromonadaceae > Aliiglaciecola > Aliiglaciecola sp. 2_MG-2023. Next base: position 223,618 of record NZ_JAUORY010000001.1, on the reverse strand, counting down.
CAAAAATTCTCCCCCCAATAAACATGATGTAGCAACAAGATTATTTTCGGTGGTAAATGCATCTTATAGAAAATATGATTACAACGAATTAGGTAAACGAACTATGAAAAGTATGAATATTGCTCGAATTGATTTGTTCAAAAACAACATTTTGAGTACAAAGACCTATCAACAAGGTTTAAACAAATTAAAAAAAACGGCAGCGACAGGTGTCTCTAAAACCCTATGCGCGTTGCTTGTTACATCTAGTTTTGTATTCATCCCAGCACATGCACATTCAAATGAAAGCAAGCCAAACATCATATTTATAATGAGCGATGATCAGGGTTACGGTGATGTCTCTGCATTTAATCCAAATAGTAAAATTGCGACACCAGCAATTGACCGTTTGGCGGAAGAAGGCATGATGTTTACCGACGCGCATAGTGCCTCTGCGGTCTGCACACCTACCAGATATGGAGTACTAACAGGCCGCTATCCGTGGCGAACTCGTCTGCAAAAAGGCGTATTAAGTGGCGAAACTAGCGTGTTACCCGATGGAACCATTAGCGTTGGTGATGAGCCTTTAATCGATGAAAAAACACTAACAGTCGCGCAATTTTTGAAAAGCCAAGGCTACGATACAGCGATGACCGGTAAATGGCATCTCGGCTTCAAGTATTTATTACCAAAAGGTACTGAGATAGACAAAAGTCGAGGTAAATTTTACGATGCTGTTCCTATAGGTACTAAAATCATCGGTGGTCCAATTGAAAGAGGATTTGATAAATACTGGGGATTCCATCATGCTCGCCAGATGGGCACATGGATTGAACAAGACCAAGTAACTTACAACTTAGAAAATACCGATGAAATGTTAAATCGTATCACCGAAAAAGCGGTAGATTATGTATCCGATCCAGCAAGGAAAAATACTCCCTTCTTCCTTTATGTGCCATTTAGTGCGCCCCATAGCCCTGTAGTGCCCAGTAAAAATTGGATTGGTAAAAGCGGAATTAACAAATATGCTGATTTTGTGATGGAAACCAATAATTCGGTTGAACGTATATTGCAGGCCTTAGACAAGGCTAAACTCACCGACAACACTATTGTGATTTTCACGACAGATAATGGTACATCACCAAGTGCTAAATTCGAGCAATTAATCGCTGCTGGTCATCACCCAACGGCAGACTTGCGCGGCGTCAAAGCCGACATTTGGGAAGGTGGCCATCGAGTGCCTTATATTGTTCGTTGGCCTGGTCACGTAAAAGCGGGCTCTACATATAGTAAACCTGTAGTTCATAATAGTTTGTTTGCTACCAGCGCAGACATATTAAAAGTGACCTTGCCAAATGATGTTGCAGTTGACAGCTTTTCTATATTGCCTGCATTAAAAGGCTCCGAAGAAGAAACCCACCCTGTGGCTATTCACGCCTCTGTATCAGGTCACTTTGCTGTGCGTGTAGGTGATTGGAAGTTAGCTGCCTGCAAAGGCTCCTGTGGCTGGAGTGAAGGCGGCGATAACAACACTGAAATGCAGTTGTATAATATGAAAACAGACCGTGCAGAAACAACGAATTTATACAAGCAAAAACCTGAAATAGTGGCACAGCTTAAAAAACAGTTAGAGCAAGCAGTCAATAATGGTTACAGCGTTGAAGGGAAAACAGGCCGTAACGACGTGCCTGTGAATATATACAAAAGCAGCAAAGTAAAAAATAAAAATAAAAGGAAAGATCATTAAAGAAATAAGGTAGATTTTGATTAATTTTGGCTAAAACACGGCGTTTAAAAAGCCGTGTCAACGCAATTAAGTAATTATCCTGTTCCTCACCCAAGTGACAATTAAAGTGGCGTTAAAGTGCCTTTAACATGAATAACCAATTGGTCACACAGAAGCATTGTGAATGCACATGATTCGCCTCTGTGTGACATTTAACATAGTAACAAAGCCTTTCCACTTAGGCGTTTATACTTGCATAGGCGGATTTGATTTTAGTTAACTTTTAAAGTGCCTTTTGTTCGGCTCTAACTGCATTGTTAAAACCATTTACTTCACAAATATACTGAGAGTATTTGGACAAGTTACTGAGCGGAGCTCCCTCGCCTTTTTCCTCACCACTGGAGCCTGCCTCTGAGAATAAGATCTTGCCATCAAACTTCTCATTCAACAAAACTGAGCTTCTTTGCATTATGTTTAAACTAAATGAATCAAGGCATAACATCACTGCCGGAGCTTTTGTTTAATCCCATTGAGGAGCGTCTTTAGTAGTTCCTAAGCACGACTTATAGTTTTGAGCAACAAAGCAGGTGGTAAGAGAAAACAGTTTGCAGAGGGAAAATGACCAGTAAAATATTAAGCTTAAGGACGATTAACAATCAATGTGTTTGTCAAAATAGATAATTGGCGAACACTCGAAATTTCTGATGAATATGTCAGCCAGCGTAAAGGCCTAGTGAGGTTTAAAATAGTTGAAGAGATCTAAACCTTGGCAAGTGTTTTGCCGTCTAAGGAGAAATAAGCATATCGCAATCATAAAGGTGACGCACTTTTATTAGCGTGCGTCACCTTCATTAAGCGCGAACCAAATTACACTTACAATGATTCGTATCTTTCACTACGAACCATGAAGTTATTTTCATCAATCAATATGAAAACATAAGCATCATTTTGTTCTGGAACCATCCCTGTAACCGTCAAGTCCTGATGATTAATTGTTACTGGTATCTTTTTATAAGTAACAACGAGTTTTCCACGCTTTTCACGTTTATCGCTGCCTTTAGTTTTTGCTATCTCTGCTAGCAAATATGCTTCTTTAAGCTTAGTTTTTCCTTCCATTAATTTGATTTGAGCAACACGAGCTTTTTTATCAAACGTATTCGATGCTACTTTAGGCACTAACAGTCTAGTGGGTCCATTAGCCGCATTGTCAGGGTTTAACTTTGGTAAGATCGCATTATTTTCTACTAATAATTGCTCCAAATTTTTCGATAGTTTGTCCACCACACCGGCATATTCAGGCAATTTAGCTAGATCATTTTTCTCTTCAATATCAAAGCGTTTACCGTCTTTATATAATCGATACAACGAATAGCTATTATCTATATAGTGCTTAGTGAGCTTGAAGTCACCTTCACGAATAGCACTTTGCATAGAGTCATCGCTGTTATGTGGGAAATGCCAAAACAGATTTTGTCGCACTTCGCCATTAGCATAAGTCGCTTTTTTATTTTCGTCTTCAAGTACCGGCGACAAGTTTACTCCACTGAGCTTGTCTTCGTAAGATTTAGGTATTGTTGAGTTGGTTAATGCTAAAATTGTAGGGTAATAATCTAGTTGGTTTACAAACCCGTGATGGGTAACGTTTTTATTAACCGTTGGGCCAGTCACTACCATTGGCACTCTTATCCCACCTTCTTCAGTATGTTTTTTACCCAAATCTAGGGGGAAGTTGTCGGTTATTATTTCTGGGCCAGATCTCTCAGCACCGCCGTTGTCCGACGACAAGAAAATATAAGTAGTTTCTATTAATTTTTTACCAGGGTTACGTGGATCATCGGTTTGCTCAAGTAGCGACACCAAACGACCTAAACTCCAGTCAACGGTTGTCACCATTGCACCATAATACGGATTAGTTTGACCTGCTGTTGTTACCGGATCTGGAGTAGTTGGAAATGGTATCCCCAGTTTGTCAGTGTAGTACTCAAGCAAAGCTTTATTCTTGGTAACAATTGGTGTGTGCACCATCCAATGCGCTAAATAAAGAAAAAACGGCTCATCTTTATTTTCTTGGACAAAGTTCAATGCGTTTTCTGTCACTAAATCCAGTGGGTAAGAAATACCGTCAGGATGCTTTTCGCTGTAAGGAGGATATTTCTCTTCGCTAAGCGGAAATTGTGCATTATCAAAATCTTTATGACGCTGTTTACTGTTGGAGTGCACGCCTCTTTTGTCAAATGAAAAATCAAAGCCCGCTGTTGTAGGTGCATTACTCGCATAATGCCCTAAGTGCCACTTGCCTACATGGCCTGTTTTATAACCGTTTGCTTTTAACGCATCCGCCAATGTTAAAACATCATCCGCAAGGTGATCGTTAAAATAAGGTTCGATCAGTTGACTGCGTCTATTTTGAGGTGTTGGAATTCCTGCACCTGAAACGTGAGTAAGGTTGGTTTTTGCAGGATGCTGACCGGATAACAAACCTCCTCTAGACGGTGCACAAGTTGGTGCCGAAGAATAGGCTTGCGTAAAATTCATACCTTTTTTCGCTAGCGCCAACATATTGGGTGTCTCCCAAGGCGTTGGTTCATCGATATCATTGAGCTGGCTATCTTGCCAACCCAAATCATCCACGTAAAAAACAATAATATTGGGTTTTATCAGCTCAGATTTCTCATCAATAGCCGTTTCCACTGAAGAACACGACGATAAACTCATCAGCATTGAAAAACCAAAAGAAGCAAGAATGATTTTTTTCATTATGAAGCCTTATTCTACAATTGGAGTTAAATGAATAGCTCGAAGGTTAATGCCACCACCAATAACCTTACCTTTAGGTGTAACAGTAATTGATTGTTTACCTTGTTGAAGCGTTACTACGCCCACTTCGTCCGTGCGGTAGCGATATAATGTTTTGCCTTTTCCTTGACGTTTAGAGTTTTTACGCTCACCAGTATCAAGTGCTTGCATCATCAAAATTTCACCGTTAAATGAAAATACCCATTCACTAAAATCAACTACGTCATCGGCTGAATACTCAACCTCTATAAAGTAATCGCCCGGCTCAGCCACATCAACTTTCCACTCACCTTTGCCATTATCTGTCCAATTCAATAAGTTGTTTGCATAATTCCAATCACCAAACTTCTGCATCCAGCGAATTTCTTTTTTCACACAACCTTCACAGTTAGCAAAAACCGAATTAATAGTGGTTTTGATGCTTGGATCGATACCAATAGTGGTATCGACTTCAGGTTCACCGTCTAATTCAACAACAATAACAGGAACGAGAGAATCCGGTTTATCCATTGCTAATGTGAAGCTTGTCCAACCATTATCCTGCTTAGAATAGGTTACCTCACCTTCATCGCTACCGAATAAGCCTGCCATAAATCCAAGTTCTTCAGCATTTAATAAGCGAGCCGAAGTAATTTGGTTTTTTAATCCAGCTAAGTGGATTTGATCATTTTCAGGCCAGTCAAAAACATGCAAATATAGCTTGTTGCCTTTAACTGTAATATCTCCCCAAGCTTGTGCTCTGCCCCACGGAGAACCTTTAGCGCCATAAATCGTTTCACCACTATGCTCCAACCATTTTCCTGCTCTACGTAGGCCTTTAGCTGCCATTTCTGGTACTTCGCCATTACCTTTAGGCCCAATATTCAACATGTAATTACCACCACGGGCGACTGTTGAAATTAAGCGGTGTAAAATTTCTGTACCCGACTTCCAGTTTTTGTCGTACCAAGCATCCCCCCAACTGTTGTTAGTTGTATCAATGGTTTCCCAAAGACCAGGGTGATTTACCTGAGACAAACTGTGATCACCTAGCGTAGAAAAGTCGCCTACACCATTACCTATGCGGCTGTTTATCATTGCCTTGGGTTGCAAACTGCGCGTTAAATCAACTAGTTTTTGCGATTGCTCCTTCGTCATATCGCCAGGGGTGTCGAACCAAACTGTGCGAATGGGACCGTATTCAGTCAATAATTCAGTTACTTGAGGAATGACTTTACGCTCAAAATACTCTGTGAAATCGCCTTCTTGCTTTTCCGATGACCAAGGAATACTCGCGCTACCTTGTTCGTACCAATCCTGCATTTGCGAATAATAAAAGCCCAAACCTATACCTGCTTCTGCACAAGCGTCAGCCAATTCTTTTAAAGGATCGCGTTTATACGGACTTGCATCTTCAATATCATAAGTGCTGCTTTTAGAGTGATACATTGCAAAGCCTTCATGGTGCTTAGCGGTAATCACAATGTTTTTCATGCCAGCATCAACTGCAAGCTGGACAATCGCTTTTGCGTCGAACTCAGTGGGATTAAATTGTTTTGCTAATTCTTTATATTCTTCTTTAGGAATATCAGCAACTCGGCCCGACATAAGCCATTCAGAAATTCCATAGTAGGTTTTTCCTTTCCACTCACCCGCTGGAATTGAAAATAATCCCCAGTGAATAAACATAGAATATTTGTCTTGTGCGAACCATTCACCGCGCTCAGCATTGGCATGTTTAGCCTTGTCGATTGCACTGTCGCCCCACAATTCATCCATGGATTGATTAGCTTCAACGTTGTTGTCTTGTGCATAAACTGAGACCGACATCACGCTAGAAAGAAGTAATGCGCTGGCGATTGAAACTGCGAGCTTTTGTCTAATTAATTTCATTGCGATTCCTATAATTTATATATTTGTTACTTGCTGTTTCTTAGGTTCCTAAACTATTTTTACCTGAACTAAAAGTTATGAGTTTAGTTTTGTCCTACTGGTTCGAAACAACCGATTTAATTGCGAATAATTTACTGTCTTAGTGCCGAGAATGTCGACGGATTAGGCGATACTGGCAATGTTTCATTCCACGCTATTGCCAGGCCTTTTAATTTTTTAACGATTTCCGGATATTGATTTGCAACATTCATCGTTTCAGCGCGATCTCTCATAACATTGTATAATTCGACGCGGCTTTCATGTTGAAAATAGAATAACTTCCAAGGACCTTCACGCACCGCTAGCATTGGTTTTTTGCCTGATTTTTTGCCATATTGCCACTGCCAGTACAAAGGTTTTTTACGGGTCAAGGTAGCACCTTTTAGAAGTGGCAGAATGCTCTGTCCATCGGGTTGGTAACCTCGAGGTAATTTTGCACCGGCAACTTCTGCAAAAGTGGGCAATAAGTCAACAGCAGTTACGACAGTTTCAGTATCGACTCGCCCTGCGGGCACGTTAGCGGGCCAGCGTACTAAGAATGGTACGCGTAAACCGCCTTCATAAGTGTCGCGCTTTTGTCCGCGCAAACCTGCGGTTTTACCAACACTGAAATAGGTGCCTAAGGGATCAATACCTTCTACTTTTCCGTCGGGATCTATATGGTGAAAGTGCTTACTCTTCGACCCAGTAACTTCTGGGCCATTATCACTAGAAAATACTATTAATGTATTTTCTGCTAAATCTAATTCGTCTAACAAGTTCAGTATTTTTCCAATCCGCTGGTCAGCGCCATCAACGACAGCTGCATAAACTTGATCTTGCTCGTTCAAATGGGTGTATTTTGCCATTGAATCATGTGGCGGATAATGAGGCGTATGTGTTTCATGGATCCATAAATTAATAAAGAAAGGTACGTCTTTATTGCGCTTAATGAAATCCGTCGCATCATCATATAATTTAAAAGTATCGGTTTGTGGGCCTGGACCATTAAATACGGCTGCTTCGTCGTATCCATACTCAGTAGGTAGTGGTGCATCTTTAATATTACGATTGGTCAAATGCCACTTACCGAAGTGCGCAGTTTTATAGCCCGCCTGTTGCAGAACTCTAGGCATAGTGACTACGCTTTTATCAAGCCAATCAGGCATCGCAAAATTATCGTGGTGTTCGAAGGTAGCAAAGTGACGATGTACGCTGTTTCTTGCAGGATATTGACCGGTTAAAACCGCGGCTCGACTAGGAGAACAGACAGGATTAGACACACTAAATTGATAAAACTCAGAACCTTCATTGGCTAATCGATCGATATTTGGTGTACGAATGTCTGGATGCCCATGTTTGCTGATATCCCCCCAACCTAGATCATCTGCGAAAATAAAAATAATATTTGGTTTTTCGGCCTGAGTCGCCGATTCCATGCTATTAGCAGCAAAAGATGCTGATGCGATACAGGTCCCAACAACCGCAACTAAGAGTTTTATTTTATTAAATATCACTAATTATTCCCCTACACCACTTTAGCTAGATGAGTTGTTAAAATAAGGCCATTGATTTCAACAATGGCCTTATTTATTCAGATACCGCTATTTACTACTTATTTTTATTCTTTTTCTTCGATTGCGCTGCAAACTCTTCTGAGCTTAGGAACCCATCTTCATCAATGTCTAATCGCGCAAAACGCTTAGGTCCATTTTTAGGTTTCTTGATATTCGCCGAGTACTCTTCTACTGACAATTTACCGTCAGAATTAGCATCGATCTTACTAAACCTACTTTTCTTAGCGTGTGACTCTGTAGAAATAGCAAATAATAGTGCCGTTACAAGTACGCTTGATAACGCTGTTCTTAAAACATTTTTCATGGTGACATCCTCTTTAATTAACTTTTTAGTGGAACCTTCAAATTGGTGACAATTCACCTGTCACCATATAACTTCTTAAGTACATCTAAACTGCCAAGCTCAATGTAGATTCAAAGGTCAAATATGCGAATATATAAATTCTTATATTTCACTTTCGACTTCTCTTGCAACAACTTCTTGCATTAAAGCTAGAAAAGTTTTGATAACATTAGATTAACACAATAAAATCTCGCATGTAAAAACTTATTTTATATATAAATACAATAAAGATATTGAAGTTTTAGGTAGAACGCTCAGATTCAACCAGTATTTATTAGGAATAACGTATTTTTATCCTATTCATAAATTGATAATCTGGGGAGATTTGTAGCTGTTGAATCTTTGTTAAAAACAACTAAAGATGCTATCTTTTTGTTCATCAATAAAATTTACATTTAAATATAAATTTAAATGTAAACATGCAGGACTCTCTTAATATGATTTTTAAATGCAAGAATAGGAAAGTACATGGGCGGTTTGTAGTGAAGGTACTACTCATGCTCGCTGTCGCATTAACCACAGCATGCTCACAGAGTAACAGTACAATCGAGAAAAAGCCTGTTGCTAAGCAATTACCCAATATTGTTATTTTATATGCAGATGATCTGGGCGCCGGCGATTTGGGCAGTTTTAGTTCAAGATCTAAAATACCCACACCTAATTTAGATAAATTAGCTTCGCAGGGGCTAAGTTTTACTGATGCTCATTCCTCATCAGGTATATGTTCTCCTTCTCGATATGCATTGCTTACAGGACAATACCATTGGCGTAAATTCCACGATATTGTAAAGGCATTTGGAGATTCAGTTTTTGAAGCGGAACAACTTACTCTGCCAGAAATGCTGCAACAAAAAGGATATACAACAGCCGCAATAGGAAAATGGCATCTAGGTTGGGATTGGGACTCTATAAGAAAACAAGATGCGCCGTCGGGCGCAGTGGGACCTAACGACTTTGATTGGAATAAAGCTATCGAGAATGGGCCAACAGCTCATGGTTTCGACTATTATTTTGGTGACAACGTTATTAACTTTCCGCCTTATGTTTGGATCGAAAATGATCGCGTAACACAAATACCCGACACTATGGTGGATGGTACGCTATGGAAAAATAAAGAAGGCACAATGCGTTATCGAGAAGGTCCGATGGTGACAGGGTGGAATCCTTACGAGAACATCCCCACGACGACCCAAAAAGGCATCGATTTTATTACTCAAAAATCTAAACAGGAACAACCCTTCTTTTTATACTTTGCATACCCTTCTCCCCATGCGCCGATCATTCCTAATGACGAATTTGATAATACTTCAAAGGCGGGACCTTACGGTGATCTAATAGTAGAAACAGATGACTCAATTGGTAAACTTCTCGCTGCAATTGACCAGGCTGGTATTGCGGACAACACCATCATCATTTTTAGCTCCGACAACGGACCTGAAAATTATGCTTACCTTAGAGACCAAAAGTTTGATCACTGGTCCTCCTACCCTTTTCGCGGTCTCAAACGAGATACTTATGAAGGCGGACATAGAGTACCTATGATTGTGCGCTGGCCAAACCATGTGCAGGCAAACAGTCAAACCGATGAGTTAGTGTCGCAAATTGATTTAATGGCAACCATTGCTGAAATAATCGAATTTAAATTACCAAATGATGCTGCACACGACTCTTTCAACCTATTGGAACTTTGGACGGGTGAATCTTCAAACAGCCCTCGCCGTGCTATGGTTCACAACACAACTGCTGGTAAATTTGCTATTCGTAGCGATGATTGGACTTTAATTGATGCTCCTTCGGGCAATCAAAATGGTAATTTGACAAGGTTCAATTATGCAGATTGGCAAAACAGACATGGTTATCAAACTGATGACAACCAAAAGGGTCAATTATTCGATATGAAAAATGACCGTGAGCAACGTTTCAACTTGATTGAAAAACACCCAGAAAAAGCCCGTCAGATGCGACAGCTTTTAGAACAAATAAAAAGCCAAGGCTGGTCTGCCCCGCGCCTGAATAAATAAACCAGTGACTCCACTATCTCACAACACTTTACTCTTAGGTGCTTGTGAGATAGTCATTATAAGCGAATTTAAGGTTCAAAGTGATCGGTACGAAAAGGTTGAGCAGGCAGACCCGCAGCGTTAATCAAATTAACCTGAGGAAAGCCTGAAAATGCGTAACGAACATAAAGCGGGTTTTGGAGACTTGGGCTGCTCAGAAGCACGGTATTTTGACGGATTTTAGCATCATCCTTTACCCACTTTTGGCTATCGTCTGCCAACCAAAATTCAGCCGGAGCCTTTGAATTTACGGTGCGCAACCCTTCTACGTGTTCGAAAAACAATCTAACATTTGAGCCAGAAATCACAGCCTTTGCCAAAACTGGTCCTTGTGCCTCAACGGTTTGATGCAAGGTGTTTCGCGCCGCTGCATTTGCTAAACGCTGGCCTATGGGTAATTTGTCCAGTGGATGAATATTCGTGGGATGCCCAAGATCAATTGTATTAATAACCGCCACATTTTTCATACTTTGCGCCGCTAATTGGGCTTCTCGCATCCACGCCCATGAGTGTGCATTTGGATGTCTAGCCTCTTTAGTGGGGCTAGTGTTCAGCAAAGCATTAAATCGAGGCAACATGACCAGCATAAAATGCATGTCGCTATTATCCCATTGTTGACGATAGCGTTTTATCCAAGCTTGTAAGGCGTCTTTATATTTCAACATACCAGAATTGTTTTTATACCAAGGGTCTTTTACCAAACCGTGCATGCTTTGAGTGTTTCGTTCACCTTGATACCAGACGAGACCTCGTACCGTATAGGGCACAAGAGGATTCATCATTGCATTAAACAATATGTTGGGTTGACGACGTAAATAAACATCATTTATTCGTGTCCAAGGTAATGGTCCCGATAATATTCGGTTAATTTTCGCGATGCGGTCTGCATCGGCATCAAACTCCTGCATAATCGTGTTGAAATATGCTAATTCCTTGGTTAGATCACGAGGCATCCAAGCTTCTATAGATGAACTGCCCCATGCACTTAAAATAATGCCTACCGGAACATCTGCACGCTGCTGCAAATAATAAGCAAAAGAAAATGCGACAGCACTATCAGGTAAGCTTGTTTGCCAGTTAGCCTGCATACTTTTCTGTTCAGTTAAGGCGACGTTGTGAGCAACGGTCAAACTACGAATGTGCTTCGCCTATTTGGAGAGAACTTGTATATCCTTAACCCTCCCAATGGCCATATCCATATTAGATTGGCCTGCACAAATCCATACCTCACCTACCAAAATATCAGCAAGCACTATTTTCTGGTTATTACTCGACAAAATCGTCATATTCTCAGGCGAGTAGCTGCCTTTAAGGGGGGCAAGTTGTAGGCTCCAGCTCCCCTGTTCGTTGGTAATAGTGGTTTGGATTTGATTTGCAAAAGATACCGTTATTTGACTACCGGCTGTTTCTTGCCCCCAGATTGTTACAGGTAAATCGCGCTGTAATACCATATGAGGTTGGAAAATTGACCCAACTTGCAAGCTTTCTTGAAACGCTTGTTGAGCGAAAGTGCATGTATATGGAAAGCAGAATGTAAGAAAGGTTAACCTTTGAATAAGCTTGTTAAACACCATGGTTTCCTAGCCCTCAACATCGCTTAAATTCAAAGATTACAATTACCGTTAAATTGCTCCAATTCATGGTGAACTGAAGCAATTTAACGTCTCAACTATAGAATTTCGATATAGGCGTAGAAAGCAGGTACGTGACTTTCGAGATCGTCTTTGCCATCAGCAAACCAGCCTTCAATAGCTTTAGGACCTTTTTCTAAAGGTAGTGTGAACTGAGCACCTGCAGCTCCTTTATCCAATTCGGTCTCATAAACTACACCATCTAATTTCAAAAATGCTTTTTTCCGATTTACCGGCTGTTGAGCAGGTTTGTCATGAAAGTACAAAGAGATTTGATAAGTACCTGTATTATCTACCTCAACGTGCCAAGGTAAACTTTTGAATTTTTCAACTTGGGTAATCCAACCTTCTTTCTTTTCTTTTAAGAACAAGGTTTTAAAGCCAGGATACCATGCAATAACGTTAGTAGACTCAGCTTCCATCCAATCGTTGGCATTAAGCCTTACCGGGTTTTCGATTGGGTTACCAACAATGGGTCTTACTCTTGGGCCTACATCTTTTGATACATCTTGCCACCAATCCCGTAAAGCTTGACGAAGCTCTTCAGCTTTTTGCGGGTTATCATTAATTAAATTCACTTGCTGAGACGGATCAGATGCTAAGTCATATAACTCTTCAGTGTTTTTATCTAGCTCTGAAACAAAACGCCAATTACCATCCATGACCACAGACGGACGTCCGATTCTAGGTTGATCAACCCGTTGGTTGGTTACTACTATTTTACGTGATTCAAGTGCTCCATCATCTACTAGCACGGGAACCAGACTTACACCGTCAATGTCAGATGCTTCTGAGGCATCAATACCGGCCAGCTCCATAAGGGTTGGCATCAAGTCGAAATGCGCGGCTAGCGTATCAACTTTTCGAGCTTCATCAATTCCGCCATTGGGATAATGAATGTAAAATGGGACTTTGTGACCGCCTTCATAAACCTCAGACTTATAACCGCGTAAACCACCATTGAATACCCATTCTTGACCAACTTGCTGACTAATTTCATCGGTTAGAGCATGGATGGTTTTATTATTCTTGCCGATACGAGCTGGCGTGAACGAACTTCCGTTGTCGGTCATAAAAATAAAAATAGTATTGTCTGTAATGTTTAGCTCATCTAATAGGTTTCTAATTTTACCTACGCCGGTATCGATAACCGAAATCATTGCGTAGAAACGAGCTATTTCTTCCGGTAAACCTAAGTCTCTGTAAACTTGAATATCTTTGTCTTTGGCTCTGTAAGGAGAGTGCGGTGCATTGGTCGCTATGTAAGCAAAGAAAGGCTTGTCTGACTGGCTGCTTTGACGAATAAACTGTTCTGCTTCGTCAAACCAAATATCAGTGGCATAACCATCGAATTTTTCAACTTTACCATTGCGTAAATAGAAATCATCGAATTGGGTATTGCCCCAATAATCTCCCGATTGGCCTACGCCGCCTCCACCGTGGATTAAGCTTGTTTGAAAGCCTTGGTCTTGTGGTCTAAAAGGATAGCTATCACCTAAATGCCACTTGCCAAACAACGCGGTATCATAACCGTTATCAGCCAGTATCTCTGCAATCGTTACATGTTCTGATGCTAAAAATGAACGTCCCATCACGGTATGCCAAACACCAGCTCTCATCGAGTGTTTGCCAGTCAGCAATGCGGAGCGAGTTGGGGAACAGGTTGGGTCAACATGAAAGTTTTCAAAACTAACAGACTGATTAGCCAAAGTTTGAATATTCGGGGTTTGTATCACTGGGTTGTGATTAAGACTCAAATCGCCAAAACCTTGATCATCTGTCATCATCAGCACAATGTTGGGTGCTTTTGATTGTTGCTCAGCAGCAGTCTGATCATTGCTTGATTCTGACATCGGAGTTTTGTCAGCGCCACATGCTTGTAACCCAACACCGATTGCCAGAAAAAACAGACCTTTTGTAAAATATCGAATGTTCATTAAAGAGACTCACTTTTAAAAAGGTTAGGAACACTTCGTTGTGTTCCTAACAAAACTATATTTAGAATTTGTAGGTTGCAGTTAATGAATAAGAGCGCCCTGCAGCATACACACTTAAGAATGTTGATTCAGCACCGACATAATCCCTTCTCACATCATCAGTTAGATTTGACGCGTTAAATGCGAAAGATAAATTAGCAGTAGGACGTACATTAAAATTGAAACTTAAATCTTCAGTTGTTCCAGTAAAACGTGCCGTTGCGGTCTGTGAACCAGCGCCAGCAAGAGTTCGGAAAAATTCTGAACGAGTGACATAAGACAATCGAGCGGTAAACAAGCTTGTTTCGTAAAATGCCATAAAGTTATAGTTATTCTTCGATGAACCTGGGAAACCAAAACCGGCGTCTCCCACATCTTTATCAAAAGAACTATCAACGTAAGTGTAATTAGCCGATACGCCAAACCCTTCTAGTTCGGGTAGTAGCTCCTCTAAAGGCAAATAAAAGCCAAGTTCCAGACCTTTGACTTCACCATCTGAGAAGTTAATAGGTATAGTGGAGTTAAATAAAGCATCGCCTTGACCCGGTATGGTTTGTCCAAGAACCACTTGATCAATGATGAAATCTCTAACGTCTTTATAAAATATACTGGCTATAAATGCGCCTTTTTTACCGGTATATTTTTCCAATGTAATATCATAATTCCACGCAGTCATAGGATCGAGATCTGGGTTTCCCGCTACCGCATTACCAGGCACCGTTGGATCTTCTGGTACTGTAATCGCCATTATTGGCGCAATTTCTTCGTAATCAGGTCTTGAAAGGGTTTTTGACACACCGAAGCGCAAGGCCAAATCACTTTGCAAAGAAAAGTTAAGGTTTAAACTAGGTAATACTTCCCAATAGTCACCACCTGTAGTTATTGGTACTAAACTAACATTACCGTCTGTATCAACCACTCTTGCTTCCGCACTAGCGGTATTTTCAGTGAAAACAGCACGAACCCCAAAGTTACCGTTAACCGGAACATCCGCCAATTCTGAATCGAGGTTAATTTGTGTGTATAAAGCTGTTATTGTTTCTTCGCTGTCATGTGACGCAGCGGGGTCGATACCAAGCTCATTTACGCCAGTTGTTAATACACGACCGTCAATTGCCGCCACAGCTGAGAAATCCGAAATCTGATAAGTTCTTGGTGCAATCATTGCTGAGGTAAGTAATTCATCAGATAATATTTGCCCCGTTACCCCTGCGTCAGCAATCTCTGCAGCCGGATTGGGTGACAATGCAGAAGGAACAAACTGCACAGCTGCGGTGCGAATAGACAAAATAGAAGTCTTATCATAGTTAACCCCAAATTCCACTGCTGAAAAATGCTCAGTATCGAGATCATAACTGAAATCTAGACTAACGCCATGATTGTCAGCATCAAGTTCGATTTCTCGCACAATACTAAAAATGTAAGTCGCAGCATCTGGGCTTAATAATTCAGAACCAAACCCAATATTAGGTAAACCACTTCTCATATCAAATGAAACTAAAGATTCATCAGCACCGATTTGAAATATGGGAAACCTAAGGTCTTGTTTATAATCAACA
This sequence comes from Aliiglaciecola sp. 2_MG-2023, assembly GCF_030548145.1. Classification (NCBI taxonomy): domain Bacteria; kingdom Pseudomonadati; phylum Pseudomonadota; class Gammaproteobacteria; order Alteromonadales; family Alteromonadaceae; genus Aliiglaciecola; species Aliiglaciecola sp. 2_MG-2023. The sequence goes on along the minus strand of NZ_JAUORY010000001.1, from coordinate 208,081 downwards.
GATGACATAAACACATCGAAAGAAGAAGTTAGCTTACCCGTCACCCACTCTAGGTTTAGCCCAGTAACTAAATTCTCAGTGACATTGTTAAACGTCTGATCTTGCATTCTGTAGTTAATAGCACCTGCAAGTTGTGCTTGGCCAAAATCTGCAGATTGCAGCACATTATTTTCGTCAATCTCTATTCCTGACTCATCAAATACAGTGTTGGCCCACATTCCGCCGAACAAAAACTGCCCGTTGTGTCTTTGCGATTTGTTATCAAATTCCGCATATGTGAGATCCCAAACAACCTCTATATTGTCAGATGGCAGCCATTGAATGCCAGTCGAAATTGCAGTTCTATCAGCAGCACTTCTGTTTGGCACGTAAGTTACGGCATTAGGAACGGAAACCCCAGTTATAAGCTCATCTTCACCGGCTACGTTATCATTGTTGACTCTAATATTACTGGTAACGTAGTTCAGATTGACTTGATCTCTAGAAGTATTACTTTCACCTGTAACAAGGGAAATAAAAGCGCCTAAGTCACTCTGTTCATTTCTCCAAGCACCAAATAGATTTACTTTATTGCCAGTCTCACCGGCTAAATCATTATAATCACCAGAGACTGAAACAAGTCCAAAGGTATCTTTGGCATTTAATTGTTTCATATCTAAGGGTCTTAATGTCAGCAGGTTGACCTGTCCAGCTAAGCCACTCTCAGGCCGCGCAGCAGTCTGGCCCTTAGCTACCCTGACGCCACTTAAGATGTTGGATGGAAATACATTAAAATTCATTTTACGCAAGCCACGGGCTTCATTACCTGACGATAAAATTCGGCGACCGTTGATCGTCGAGTTAACAAATTCAGGACCTAACCCGCGGATAGAAACTCTATCTCCATCAGTTCCCGCATCATCGCGCTCTATTTGAATACCCGGCATACGCTGCAACGCGCCAGCAATACTGTCATCAGAAAACTGACCAATATCTTCTGCGGTAATTGCTTCGACTACGGTATTAGAAACCCGTTTTATTTGTTGTGCAGCTTCAAGGCTCGAACGAACACCTACGACGCTAATAACTTCAGTATCGTCATTCTGCTCATCTACTGGGGCTGTTTGCGCAATGGCCACATTGGCACAAGGTAACAGTAATAAAGAAGCGGCAATATTGTACAAACGATTTCGGAAAACCGAGGTTATTTTATTTGTCGCGAAGGTTTTTGAATGTGTGTGAGTGTTCATTTTATGTGCCTATGTTTGCAAATGCGTAAATATAAAAGGTATTTTTTACTAAGAAAAAAACCTTTTACCAACAAAACTTAAAAAATAATCACACAAATAATTAACATACTCAAGAAATTTTTACATATACAATTAGATTTCATATGTAAGAATGATGTACAATTAAGCAAATGTTATAAGCTTTTCGCCAAACTCGTGAAATACAAGGCGCTTAGCGGCATATAGATAAAGGTATAAGTAAAATTGCAGAGACAAACATTTTGCTGCCAATAAATACCTATATTCAAAAAGTCACCTAAAGATTTTGACGAGCTAAACATTATGTCTGGATTAAATTTGTTAACAAATGATTGACATTAGTATCAGTCGCGATTAGTATTTTACCAATAAACTATTATTTCATATTTAAAACAAGAGGAAGTTATGAGCGAAATCAACTTATCTGCTAATACTATAATATCGTTAAAAACCCACGATATTCGTTTCCCGACCTCTGAATCATTAGACGGTTCTGATGCGATTAATAAAGATCCAGATTATTCTGCTGCTTACTTAACAATCAGCACTGACAAAGGTAATAAAGGACACGGATTAATTTTCACAATCGGCCGTGGAAACGACATTTGCTGTAAAGCTATAGAAGCTCTAGAGCATTTGGTAGTTGGTAAAGACTTTAATAAAATCATTCAAAATATTGGTGAGTTTTATGACACTCTACGTTCTGACAGTCAGTTGCGCTGGTTAGGCCCCGAAAAAGGCGTTATTCATATGGCCATTGGTGGGGTAATGAATGCGATTTGGGATATGTGGGCAAAACATGCCAACAAACCTTTGTGGCGTTTATTGGCTGACATGAGCCCAGAAGAGTTTATTAATTGTATCGATTTCAGATATCTTTCAGACGCTCTGACTCGAGATGAAGCCCTGGATATAGTGCGTGCAAATGCAGACTCAAAAGCTGAACGAATTCAGTATTTAGAAGAAAATGGTTATCCTTCTTATACCACTTCAGCTGGATGGCTTGGCTACAGTGACGAAAAATTAAAAAGACTATGTCAAGAAGCTTTGGACCAAGGTTTTAAACACATAAAACTAAAAGTTGGACAAGATTTAAATAGCGATATTAGACGCTGTCAAATCGCCCGTGATGTAATAGGCGAAGACGTTAAGTTAATGATTGACGCTAACCAAATATGGGAAGTTGATCAAGCCATTGACTGGGTAAATGAATTAGCCCATGTATCCCCTTGGTTTATTGAAGAGCCTACTAGTCCAGACGATGTTTTTGGTCACAAGAAAATCAAAGAAAATATCGGTCATGTTCAAGTAGCTACAGGTGAACATTGCCACAATCGAATTATGTTCAAACAATTTATAGCAAATGACGCTATTGATATAGTGCAAATTGACTCCTGTCGCTTAGCAAGTGTTAATGAGATTCTGGCAGTTTATTTATTAGCAGCGAAATATGGCAAGCCAGTGTGTCCACACGCAGGTGGTGTTGGCTTATGTGAATATGTTCAACATTTATCTATGATTGATTATGTACATATTTCTGCAGATTTAACTGATAGAGTTGTGGAATTTGTTGATCATTTACATGAGCACTTTATTGATCCATGTGTGATTAAAAATGGAGCCTATGTTGCACCAACTGCACCAGGATATAGTATCGAAATGTTTCAGCAAAGCATTGATGACTACACCTACCCTACAGGCGCACAGTGGCAGAAACGTTTAAACAAAAAGACCATTAAACAGGCTTCGTAATGAACGACTATTTTGATCCTACTTTGCCTGATGTCTCAACTTTGAAAGCACGTGCAAAGACTCGAATACCCAAATTTGCTTTTGATTATCTTGAAGGCGGTTGCCACGAAGAATTTGGCTTACAACGCAACCGTAGCGATATTCAAGCTGTGCAATTGCGCAGCCGATTGTTGCAAAAATTTGATAAATCAGACATGTCGGTTGAGCTTTTTGGCCACAAATACGATGCACCATTTGGTATTGCGCCCATTGGTTTGCAAGGGTTAATGTGGCCCAAAGCGCCAGAAATTCTGGCCAAGGCTGCGGCTGACTTAAATGTACCTTACATATTAAGTACAGTATCCTCAGCTAGCCTAGAAAGCATCGCTGAAATTTCCGAAGGCAAAGCATGGTACCAACTTTATAATCCCACGGATAAGAAAATTCGTGAGGATTTATTAAGTAGAATCAAACAAGCTGGTTACAAAGTGTTAGTGGTAACAGTGGATGTGCCGACCTTTGGTTATAGACCACGGGATATGAAAAATGGTTTAGCCATGCCGCCCAAAATGACCTTGTCCAATATTGTGCAAATGTTATCTTGCCCAAGTTGGTTAATGGCAACTGCTTTGGCCGGCAAACCAGAGATGCAAACGCTTAAACCTTATATGCCCAAAAATATGCCAACCGACCAATTGGCGGCATTTATGAACAAAACAGTAATGGGCAGAGTCGATATCGAAGGGCTTAAACCGATTCGAGATTTTTGGCAAGGTCCGCTAGTGATTAAAGGTTTAATTAATCAAGATGATGTAGCAGCTGCCATCGAGCTTGGCGCAGATGCTGTAGTGATGTCTAATCACGGTGCTCGTCAACTAGATGTGGGTGAATCTCCCGTAACTCCGTTACAAAAAGCAGCGGCGAAATATGCTAAAAACATCAAAATATTTATGGACAGCGGTTTGCGTTCAGGTACCAATATAGCGTCTGCTTTAGCATGTGGAGCTGATTTTACCTTTTTAGGACGGCCTTTTGTGTATGGTGTTGGCGCCATTGGTAACAAGGGCGGAGTACACACCATCAACTGTCTTAAAATTCAACTTGAACAAGTGATGAATCAACTGGGCTGCGCTAATGTCGCAGATCTTTCGAAGTTTTTAGTGAAGGACTAAGCGGATGAGTACAATGCACAATTCCCCTGTTATACCCAAAAGACAAATTGGCAACACTGATCTCGAGGTAGATACATTAGGTTTCGGCTGTGCTCCTATGGGCAATCTGTATCAGCCAATTAGTGATGATGACTCTAAAGCGGTATTAACTGCCGCTTGGCAGGCAGGCTTCCGTCACTATGACACTGCACCTCATTATGGCCAAGGTCTGAGTGAAAGACGCACAGGTGATCTTTTACGTCCCTTGCAAGGCAAAGACTACGTACTTTCTACTAAAGTTGGGCGTTTGCTCAAGCCAGCAGGCTACGCTAAAGAACGACATGGCTTTATGTCTCCCATGCCTTTCGATATTCAATATGATTACAGCTATGACGGCATAATGCGGTCATTTGAAGACAGCCTACAGCGTTTGGGTTTAGACAGAATTGATATTCTGTATATGCATGATATTGGTCGTGACACCCATGGTGATGAAAACGACAAACATTTTCCGATCGCAATGCAAGGTGGCTATAAAGCCATGGATCAGTTACGCAGCGAAGGGCTGGTAAAAGCAATAGGCTTGGGTGTGAATGAATACCAGGTCTGCGAACAAGCAATGGATCACGGTGACTGGGATTGTTTTTTACTTGCTGGGCGTTACAGTCTACTTGAACAGCAGTCGTTGCAGACATTTTTGCCTAAATGTCAGGCACGAAACACCTCAATTATTATTGGTGGCCCTTACAACTCAGGAATTTTAGCGACTGGAGTTAAAGGTAACAGGACTGCATATTATAATTACGCCCCTGCCCCAGCAGAAATAGTTGAACGGGTCAGCAAAATAGAAGAATTGTGCGAACAATACAATGTAACCTTGGCTGCTGCGGCTCTGCAGTTTCCACTGGCACATCCAAGTGTCGTCTCTGTCATTCCAGGGCTTGGCAACATCAACAGAATAGATAAGACAATAAGTTTATTCAAACAAACCATACCCAGCGAGTTTTGGCAGAGCTTGAAGGCGAACGGTTTGTTAGATAAGCAAGCTCCTGTGCCTACAAATCAAACAACGGATGTTGCTTCTCATGCGAATTGATAGCCATCAACACTTTTGGCAGCGTGAGCTGGGGCATTACAACTGGTTGACTGAAGATTTGGGTGCTATTTATCGAGATTTCTTACCTGAAGATCTGCGTCCACATCTGAAAAAATCAGGTATTGATAAGACAGTGTTGATACAAGCTGCACCAGATATGGACGAAACGAAATACATGTTATCTCTGGCCCACAGTACCGATTTTATAGCAGGCGTTGTTGGCTGGGTTGATATGCAACATGTAGATGCGCCATACCATATCGCCAGACTATCGAAAGATCCCTATTTTAAAGGGATAAGACCTATGATCCAAGATATTGTCGATGATGATTGGATGCTCAAACCCGAACTCAATCCGGCCTTTGTTGCGCTGATGAAACTAAACTTGAGTTTTGATGCGTTAGTCAAACCAAGACACTTAAAGCAATTATTAACCTTGGTCGATCGTTATCCCAATTTAAAAATCGCCATTGATCATGCCGCGAAGCCGAATATTGCCGAAGCACAATTTTCACAATGGGCAGCGGACATTAAAGAATTAGCGAAAAGACCAAATGTATATTGCAAATTATCTGGTTTAGTGACCGAAGCGGGAAACAACCCAAATTTTGATATTTTGGTTCCATACATGCGCCACCTATTCGAGTGTTTTGGTGCTTCACGATTGATGTGGGGTAGTGATTGGCCGGTGCTGAATCTAGCCACAGACTATACCGAATGGGTAGCTTTAACAGAAGCCTTTTTGGCCACGCTGACGAACGAACAGCAAGTACAAATTTGGTCAAAAACGGCCAGTAAATTTTATCGTTTGCAATATCTAGATTAGGTACTGCTGACACTATTGAGATGGTAAAGGGCAAAACTATGAACAAGAATTTATCCGGTAAAACAGCATTGGTGACTGGCGGTGGAAGCGGCATAGGTAGAAGTGTGTGTCTACGATTAGCTGCCGCTGGCGCGCATATATTTGTACTCGACTTAGACGAACAAGCAGCCCAAGAAACCGTCAACCTAATCGAAACGGAAAATGGTTTTGCAAGTGCACACAAATGCAACGTTGCTGATCATGCCGACGTACAACAAGTGATTAGCGATATCCTAGATAAGCAATCTATCGATATTTTGATCAACAACGCAGGCATTGCTCATGTAGGCAATCTTGAAAACACCAGTGAAGCAGACTTAGACAGACTATATCAAGTTAACGTTAAAGGTGTTTACAACGCTATGTCGGCTACGGTTCCCGCTATGAAAGCCAGAAAATATGGCGTGATCATCAATTTAGCATCGGTAGCATCGTCCGTTGGGATCGCAGATAGATTTGCGTATTCGATGACGAAAGGCGCGGTTTTAACGATGACGTATTCCGTAGCTAAGGATTACATTAATGATGGAATCCGTTGTAACTGTATAGCCCCAGGACGAGTACACACACCATTTGTGGATAATTTCTTAGATAAAAACTATCCCGATAATCGCGATGAAATGTTCGAAAAACTATCTAAGAGCCAACCTATTGGACGTATGGGTAATGCAGAAGAAATTGCAGGTTTGATTAATTATTTATGCTCTGATGAAGCGGCGTTTATCACCGGCTCTAATTTCCCCATCGATGGTGGTTTCGTAACCTTAAATAATTAAACAGAAATTGTGCGAAGAAAGAATTTAAACAAGTTAAATATGAATTGGAGTAACAAATGAAATTAGTACGCTTCGGCAAAAATGGGCATGAAAAGCCAGGAATTGTAGACTCAAACGATCAAATTCGAAGCCTTGAAGGCATAGTAGAAGACATTGATGGACACTCTCTCAGCGCTGCAAGTTTAGATAAACTAAGAGATCTAGACCTTAGCACCCTACCCTTAGCCCCTGAAAACGTTCGTATCGGCCCCTGTGTAGGCAAAGTTGGCAAGTTTATATGTATTGGTCTCAACTATAGTGACCATGCTGCTGAATCAGGCATGGCATTGCCGGTAGAACCTGAAGTATTTACAAAAGCCACCAGCGCTATTTGTGGTCCTGATGATAACATCATCAAACCTAAAAATAGCACCAAGCTGGATTGGGAAGTAGAATTAGCGTTAGTCATTGGCAAAGAGGCAAGCTACGTTACTGAAGAAGAAGCACCATCGCATATAGCTGGCTACTGTGTATGTAATGACGTATCTGAGCGAAGCTTCCAACTAGAACGTGGAAACCAATGGGACAAAGGAAAAGGCTGTGACACTTTCGGTCCAATAGGCCCTTGGTTGGTAACCAGTGATGAAGTTGGAAACCCCAACGAGTTAGATATGTGGCTAGAAGTAAATGGCCATCGCTACCAAAACGGCAACAGCCGTACCATGGTATTTAAACCTGCATTTATTGTAAGTTATTTAAGTCAATTTATGAGTTTACAACCTGGCGATATCATTTCTACTGGCACACCACCGGGCGTTGGTTTAGGCCAAAAACCACCGGTATATTTAAACGCTGGTGATAAAATCTCGCTAGGCATTGAACGTCTTGGTACACAAGAGCAGCTTGTAGTTGATTACAAGCAGCCTTAAACCTACCTAATAAACTTATCATTAGCCAACGACTTATATTCGTCTACACAGTGAGATTTAAGTCGTTGGATTCATCTTCTATCCGCAATCACCAACGCTGTTTTTTAGAATTGTATCTAACCTTCTCGGTTTCACTGCTCCTTCACTTAACTAGCAAACAAATCTATTGCCGAATACCTTGCCCTGTAGTCAGTAAACTAAAAAGTAGTGCCTGAGACACTGCTCTATGCAGTATAAATTTAAACAAGCTAGACAAATGCGCTGCAAGACCAAAAAACAAAGCCAGAACGAGGTATGAAAAGATGAAGGTTAAAACGTGGAATAGCGGTAAAAAGCCAGCAGTTTCTAGCAATATTGAAGAGGTAATTTTATAACGTTTTACATCGAAAACGGAAAAGTTAGAGCCTGAGTAGAAGGTTCTATAAAAGTAGAATGTTTAAAAGCGTCTAATTTCGAGTATTTTCAATATCAGTAGAAGTGGTTTGAGAGCTTGCGGGAGTGCTAACAACGGCTAAAACAACTAGGAAAAGTACAGTGGCAAAAACACCCGTTAAACCAAACCCTTTTGACGAACGATTCATTTTATTTCTCTTATTATTATTTTAAAATAGTAATTGTTGTCGGTAAGTTTATGCAAGTCCATTTGGTAAAAATATCATCTCTGATAACTATACCTAGATTAGACTTTAGTCTAAACCCGTTTTTCCCAATTGACAAGGGATTATTTAATTAAATCAACGATCTAACGTACAACTATAATTCATTAAAAAAGCGCCTAAAAAATTAGGCGCTTTTAGATTTTTTAGATTCGCAATTGTAGTAAATCGCTTTCTTTGTGGTTAGCCAGCAAAGACTCGTGCATTTCTAAACATTCTCATCCAAGGGCCATCTTCTTGCCACTCGTCTGCTTGCCACGAATTTGCCACGGCTCTAAACACTCGCTCAGGATGCGGCATCATAATAGTGGCACGACCATCACTGGAGGTGAGTCCTGAAATCCCGTCCGGAGAACCATTCGGGTTGGCTGGATACTGTTCTGTGACATTTCCCCAATTATCCACATATTTCAACGCAACATGTTGATTATTTTGAACTTGTCGAAGATGACCAGTATGTTTAAATTCTGCTCTTCCCTCGCCATGTGAAACAGCTATGGGTAAACGTGAACCCTGCATGCCAGCAAAGAATATTGATTTACTCTCTTGAACTTCCAACATCGACACTCGCGCTTCAAATCGTTCCGATTGGTTCGTTACAAAATGCGGCCATAAATCAGCACCAGGAATCAGAGATTTCAAATTTGAAAGCATTTGACAACCATTACATACGCCTAAGCTAAACGAATCTTGCCGATGGAAGAACTGTTCAAATTGATCGCGGGCATAGTTATTAAACAAAATGGACTTAGCCCATCCTTCCCCTGCTCCCAGCACATCACCATATGAGAAACCACCACAGGCAACCAAACCAGCAAACTGATCTAACGCGACGTTCTGACTAATAACATCACTCATATGCACATCAATTGCGTTAAAACCTGCGCGATTGAATGCAGCGGCCATTTCGTTTTGAGAGTTAACACCTTGCTCACGTAAAATAGCGATTTTAGGTTTAATACCTTTCGAAATATAAGGTGCAGCAACATCTTCATTGATGTCGTAGCTTAGCTCACAATGTAAACCTGGATCCTGCGCATTCCCTTTGGCTTGCCACTCTTGGTCCACACATTCAGGATTATCTCTTAAGCGTTGCATCTTGTCTGTGGTTTCTGCCCAAATCAGACGATAGTAGCCGCGCTCTTGTGATATGACTTTTTGTTGTTTATGACTAATTTCAATTCTGTCTGAATTGTTTAGACTTCCAACTACATGGGTGACTTCAGTAAGATTATGTTGACTTAGCACTTGGTTGACTTTATCTAAGTTGGATTTCGTCACCTGAACCACTGCGCCTAATTCTTCGTTAAACAATACTGACTGCGCATCCCCCTTGAAACTATCTAATTGAACGTCAATGCCTGTATGTCCAGCAAAAGCCATTTCAACCAAAGTAGTGAACAAACCACCATCAGATCTATCGTGATATGCCAACAATAACTCTTGATGCACCAAAGTTTGCATTGCTTCAAAGAAAGATTTTAGTAATTTAGGCTTAGTGACATCAGGAGCTTGATTACCTAACTGACTGTATACCTGAGCCAAACAAGAACCACCGATACGATTGCGTCCTTCGCCCAAATCTAAACATAATAAAAGTGTATCACCCTTATCGGTTCTTAGCTGCGGAGTTAGCGTATTACGGATATCTCGGACCGCACCAAAGGCGGTGATAATTAATGACAATGGTGAGGTTACCGCCTTGTCTTGTTGCCCATCTGGCTGCTCTTCTTGCCATTGGGATTTCATTGACATTGAATCTTTTCCAACCGGAATAGTTAAGCCCAGTTCAGGACATAGCTCTTCACCAACGGCCTTCACAGCTTCATATAAACCTGCATCTTCACCCGGGTGTCCGGCTGCTGCCATCCAATTGGCAGATAGTTTGATGCGATTCAATGAGCCAATATCTGCTGCAGCAATGTTAGTTAAAGATTCACCAACTGCCATTCGTGCTGACGCTCCGTGATTCAATAGTGCAATAGGTGTGCGTTCACCAACCGACATTGCTTCACCTTGATAGCTATCAAATGAAGACGCTGTCACTGCAACGTCAGCCACCGGAATTTGCCAAGGGCCGACCATTTGATCACGACTCACTAATCCCGTGACGCTGCGGTCACCAATAGTGATTAAGAAGGTTTTTTCGGCCACAGTAGGCAAACGTAAAAGACGTTCCGCCGCTTCATTTATGTCTACAGATTCGGCTTTAAAGTCATCCCCTGCGGCTTTTTTAGAGGTCACATCACGATGCATTTTCGGTGGTTTACCCAACAAAACATCTAGTGGTAAATCAATTGGCAAGTCATTGAAGTGGTCATCATGCAATGCCAAATGAGGCTCTTGTGTGGCCTCGCCAACAACCGCAAAAGGAGCTCTTTCACGACGACAAATAGATTCAAATAATGGCAGCTTGTCAGGGGCCACGGATAATACGTAGCGTTCCTGTGATTCGTTACACCAAATTTCATGGGGAGCCATACCTGGTTCGTCATTGGGCACATTTCTGAGTTCAAATTTACCACCGCGACCACCGTCATTCACCAATTCAGGGAAGGCATTTGATAAACCACCAGCGCCAACATCATGAATAAACTGAATAGGATTATTGTCACCTAACTGCCAACAACGATCGATAACTTCCTGACAACGTCGCTCCATTTCTGGGTTACCCCGTTGCACAGATGCAAAATCCAAATCCTCATTAGATTCACCAGATGTCATGGAAGAGGCAGCGCCTCCCCCTAGTCCAATGTTCATGGCCGGTCCACCTAGCGCAATTAACTTTGCTCCAACGGTGATTTCGCCTTTTTGAGTATGCGATTGACGAATATTTCCTAATCCACCAGCCAACATAATTGGTTTATGATAACCACGTACTTCCACACCATTGAAACTATTTACCTGCTGTTCATAAGTACGGAAATAACCAAGAATATTCGGGCGACCAAATTCGTTATTAAACGCAGCACCACCTAAAGGTCCTTGCTGCATAATTTCCAATGCATCAACAATTCGCTCAGGTTTACCATAAGCTGTTTCCCAAGGCAGCGCATATCCAGGAATATTTAGGTTTGAGACACTGAACCCCACTAACCCAGCTTTCGGCTTAGAACCTCTTCCAGTGGCACCTTCATCACGAATCTCACCGCCAGAACCTGTAGCTGCGCCTGAAAAAGGAGAAATAGCGGTTGGGTGGTTATGGGTTTCCACTTTCATCAAAATATCAATATTTTCATGATGATATTCGTACTCATGGGATTCTGGGTCAGGGAAAAAGCGACCAGCTTTCCATCCTTCCATTACCGCTGCGTTATCACTGTATGCTGAATGCACAAAATCAGGATTCAACTCAAAGGTATTTTTAATCATTTTGAACAGCGATTTAGACTGTTTAGCGCCATCAATCGTCCAATCGGCATTGAAAATTTTATGTCGACAGTGCTCAGAGTTGGCTTGGGCAAACATGTAAAGTTCAATGTCGTTTGGATTACGACCTAGACGCTGGAAATTTTCAACTAAGTAGTCAATCTCGTCATCGGCAAGGGCAAGACCCATTTCAACATTGGCTGCGCTTAAGGCTTCTCGGCCACCTGCAATTACATCCACGCTGCTATAAGGTTTCGGCGAATCTTCTACAAATAACATTTCAACTTGGTCAAAATCAGACATTACCGCTTCTGTCATACGGTCATGTAATATTTGTTGCAATTCTGCGTGTTGTTCTGCGCTTAACTCAGCAGAAAATTTTAAATAGTATGCGCAGCCTCGCTCTATTCGTTTAACTTCTTTGAGTCCACAATTGTGTGCAATATCAGTCGCTTTAGAAGACCATGGAGAAATAGTCCCAGGTCTTGGCACCACTAATATTAGCTCTCCTTCTGGATCATGAGCTGGAATAGCTGGACCATAGGTGAGTAATTGAGTTAAAACTTGAGTCTGCTCTGAGGTTATGTCCGACTCAATTTGTGCAAAATGCACAAACTCAGCATAAATTTCAGCAATGGGAAGTTGAGCAGAAGTAAAACGTTGAAGTAATTTTTCAACACGAAAATCAGATAGCGCAGGGGCACCACGAAGGACTAGCATAGGCTATTACCAAAGTTACTGGAACTTGACCATTTAGTCTGCCAAAGTTCACGATTTCAGGAAGTTTTGAGGCGCGAATTATAGTGTAAAATCAATCTATTGATAAGCATCAATCGGTCTGATTTGAAAGTTTTTAGTGTTCAATTGCATTATTCCCCTAGATGAATTCAAACAATTTCGTCACAATGAGGGAATTAACCTGTTTTAAAAGGGAATCTGTGAAGAAAACAGTTTTACGGTTTTTACTACTGAACTTAGTGCTCGTGCTCAGTGCATGCGAAAAACCGCAACAATCCAGTACATTGGCACGCATCTTAGATCAAGGTGTACTCAAAGTTGGAACCAATTATGGTTTAACGACGTATTTCAATGGCCCAGTTGGACCAGAGGGATTTGAATATGAACTAGCCAGCGGCTTCGCTAGCTATCTAGGCGTGCGGCTGGAAGTTTTCCCTTACTACACTCTAAACGAACTATTTCCGCAACTTGCTAATCATCACCTAGATTTAATTGCTGCAGGGATTAGCGTAACCAATGAACGAGCAGAATTATTCCGCTTTGGTCCTGCGTATCAAAATATTAGCCAAAAAGTGGTGTTCAAACAAGGTAATGAACGGCCTAGGAGTGCCACAGATCTAACCGAAGAAATGTTAGTCATTGCCGGTAGCAGCCATGCAGAAACATTACGGGAATTTAAACCTTTTCATCCACAGCTGAGCTGGCAAGAAACAGATGACAAAGACGCAGAAGAACTAATGGAAATGGTGTTAAACGATGAACTTGCCTACACCATAGTAGATTCTAATATATTAGCAGTGCTACGCAGAAGACACCCTGAACTCAGTATTGGATTCACCATTAGCAAAGAACAAGGGGTGGCATGGGCCTTAGATAAGAGCCAAGATGATTCTTTATTAGCGGCCCTTATCGAATACTTTGGCCTAATTCAATCAAATGGCACCCTTGCCGCGTTAGAAGATAAGTACTTTGGTCATGTAAGACAATTTAACTATGTTGATACCCGCGAATTTATTCGCTCAGCAAGAACTAATTTACCCAACTTTAGACAATGGTTTGAGCAACATGCGCAAAATTTAGATTGGCGTCTATTAGCAGCGATGAGCTATCAGGAAAGTCACTGGAATCCGAAAGCAAAATCCCCAACCGGTGTCCGCGGGATGATGATGTTAACCTTAGCAACAGCAGAAGATTTAGGAATTGAGTCTCGATTAGACCCGGAACAAAGCATTCGTGGCGGAGCAGAATACTTTGCCAATTTATTAAGTCGAATTCCTGCACGCATTCAAGAGCCTGATCGAATTTGGTTTGCCTTGGCGTCTTACAATATAGGACTAGGCCATTTAGAAGATGCGCGGGTACTGACCCAAAGACAAGGTGGCAACCCCGATATGTGGATAGACGTTAAAAAACGTTTACCGCAATTACGTCAGAAAAAATACTACAAAACCACCCGTTATGGATATGCACGAGGGGATGAAGCTGTTACTTATGTTGACAACATACGGCGGTACTATGATACATTAATGTGGCTAGACGGGCAGGATGCCGAAACCCTCGATGAAGCTGAAGACGCAGCTCAAGCTCAAGAAAACTAAACCATCCAAAATTTACGCTGTTTATTGACTTGTCATATAGCAGTCATATTTGCATGCCAAGCTAATAACAACTAAATGATTCATTTGTTTCAATTTAAATATTTATGAAACTAATGGGGAATTTAACTGTCTATAGTAATTAACGCGTTTTATTTAAACAAAATAGGAGAATAATCCTCACAGGAGTTACCATGAGAAAAAGAAATACACTAAACAGAAAAATGAAACCTGGCAATAGTAGCCGAAGAAGACTAATGTTGAAAAAAGTACACCAGAAAGTATTAGTTAGGCGTCAAAATTTTCAACAATTTGATTTACAAGAAACCTTTGCTGAAGCGAGCTAAAATAAGCTTCAGCTAGAAAGCGCCAAGGGCAATTTTGTTTTTCATATTGTCTGTGCTTTCAAACTGCCTTTAAGTTCAAACATCCTCTTTGCTTACCACAATACCTACAGCGTAAAATACCAAATCACCTGTATCATTTGAAAACAATGCTTCTAAGCAAAATTTTAAAATTTGTGGTTCGTCAGTTTGTCCCATTTTGAATTTTAGCTAATTGCTTTTGGGCTTTTTTCTGCTCTCGACGCATCTTAAAAAAGTCTGATATTTTAGTTGCACACTGAGCAGCTAGAACATCTCCTTGTACTTCGATTTGATGGTTCAATCTTTCATCGTTGAGTAAGTTCATCAAACTACCAGCAAACCCCGTTTTATAATCTTTTGCGCCAAATACTAAACGTTTTATTCGAGAATGAACAAGCAACCCTGCACACATGGGACAAGGCTCTAACGTAACATAGAGAGTACAATCCACCATGCGATAGTTATTTAGGACTTTCCCTCCTTCTCGAATGGCTATCATTTCTGCGTGAGCGGATGGATCATGTAAATTGATCGACTGGTTCCAGCCTTGGGAAACCAACTTATTATCCTTGATCAACACTGCACCAACCGGTACTTCGCCAATTTTCCACGCATTATCTGCCAACGATAGAGCATAGTTCATCCAATACTCATCTTGCATGTGAATTTCATCTGGGGGATTTAGGATTGTCATTCTAATAATACTAAAAACATTGGTTAATTTGCTCAAAAAGTTGGTTATTTAACTAATTAACATATCAAGTGAAGTCCACGAGAAAACGTAAACCATTGATATTAATAGAAAATAAAAGTTGGTTAAAAATATGCAAAACAAGTTTATAACGGCAAAACATACTAATACGATTACACTACGTCAGTCAAAGGAGACGATGCTATGAATTTAACCGCCATCGCAATTATTGCAATCATATGCTGGACCATTATTAAATTAACCGGTAAAGATAAAAAAGAAGTCAAACAGGTGACCCAACCTCAGCAAGAAAACGACGAATTAAAACAACAGCTCACCGTGATGCAAGAACGAATAGCCGTACTTGAAGCCATTGTTACTGATGAAAAGTATGTGCTTAAACGTGAGTTTGATAACTTAGCACGCAATAAAGCGGCGTAACCCCCATAAAAAGGCGATAGTAATATCGCCTTTATTGTACCCTACAGACTCGTTACGATTCCCAGTTTAAAATCAACGAGAATAAAATAGCTTGCTGGTTACCGCCCGACCAGGACGCAAATTATTGGAATATCAAAGCAAAATGCTCTGCTGTTGGTTTAAACGGGACAGTTAAGTCTACAATTTCTAATTCCCTTCACAATATCAATAAGTTCCTTAGCTGAGACCTAAACATAGTCGGATATTATGCTCCTATCGTATTCAATCATTCATTAAAAATATCAGTTATTAATGCCATGCTCAGATTTTTTACTGTTTGCGGCTTGAGTAACCCGATATTTCATTTGATTGGACCGCGCCGAGCGTTCGCCATTGTGATTGAACAAGCTCCAGGGCTTGCAGAAAATTTACCGCTAGGATATTGTTGTCACTAACAACATAAATTAGAGACTTTCCGATGGACTCAAAGCTTAAGCGCGCAGAAGCGCTTTATGAAGCAGTTAACCAGTTAATCCGTGTACATCAGTTCCGTGATCGTGAAAGCATATGCTGTCATAACGTGTCGGTCGCTCAGTGCTACGCCCTCGAAACGCTTGTAAAACGTGGTCCTTTAAGGCTTAAAGCGTTAGCTGAAGATATGTGCCTTGATAAAAGTACTGCAAGTCGCGTAGTTGATTCACTGCTGCGTAAAGGTTATGCACTCAAGACCTTAGATCCCCTTGATCAGCGCGCAGTTCAGCTTTCGTTGAGCCCTGATGGCCATGCGCTTTATTCCACCATACATAAAAGTCTGATTGCAGAAGAAGCATCCATGATATCTGACATCTCTGATGAAGTGGTCGATGCAGCTATTGTACTGTTGGAAAAGCTTACCGTAGCAGCGCGGGCCCGACTCGGCACTTAAACTATTTTTTTAACTACATTGTTGTTAGTAACAACATTTTTCAGAGGTTTATCTATGAATTACAATAACGAAAACTTGCCTATCGCCGTTATTGGCGCCGGTCCTATCGGTTTAAGTTCAGCAGTTAACTTGCTCGACGCAGGGCTTACACCCATTATTTTTGAATCAGGTGATTGTGCCGGTTCCAACCTAGCAAGTTGGGGTCATGTGCGTATGTTTTCGCCTTGGTCATACAACATGGATCCCAAAGCGGTTTCTCTACTTAAGAAACAGGGCTGGGACGAACCGGAGCTGAGCGCATTTCCAACCGGAAGCGAACTGCTTGAACGCTATGTGTTGCCTTTAGCGTCCCACGAGAAGGTTGCCCCTCACCTACATTTGAATACCCGTGTTGTTAACGTCAGCCGCCAATATCACGATATTTTACGCAATGAAATGCGGGAGCGCGCGCCATTCGTGGTGCGTGTTTCAAACCCCGAAGGTGATCGCGATATCCTTGTCCAGGCCGTAATCGATGCCTCTGGCACCTATCAGACACCCAACTGGCTTGGCGCTCATGGTATTCCAGCTATTGGTGAGCTTACGGCTTCGCAATCAATTACTTACGGTGTGCCTGATATTCTCGGTTCTTGCAATAAACAGTACGCAGGCAAGTCCGTACTCGTCATCGGTGGCGGCCATTCGGCATTTAACGCAATACAGGATTTAGTCAAACTCTCTGATCAAACTGATGGCATGCGGGTTCTATGGGGAATACGCGGCTCCTCCGTCGATAACATTGTGCGCTCACCAAAAAATGATGAGCTGCAAGAACGTAGAAGCCTCGAAGTTCATATCCAAAAATTACTGGATGAAGGAAAAATCGAGGTGTTTACTAATATAGCAATAGAAAAAATCAACTGTGAAAATGACAAACTGATCGTAAAAAGCCATTCATCTCAACTACCGCCAGTAGATAAAATCATTGCAGCTACTGGGTTTCGCCCTAACCTTCAGTTGCTATCTGAATTGCGTACCTCCATTGATCCTGCTACGCAAAGTCCGGTTAATCTCGGTCCACTTATTGATCCTAATCTTCATAGTTGTGGTTCAGTTCCTGAGCATGGCGCCGCTGAACTTTCTCACCCAGAAACCGGTCTTTATGTTGTTGGTATTAAAAGCTACGGCCGTGCACCAACATTTCTGCTAAAAACGGGCTATAAACAGGTTAAGTCAGTCACGTCTAAATTAGCGAATCAGGTAATCGATGATGATCCTGTTGCGAATCGCTCCTTTTCTTGTGATGACGTTGCCCTCAATCGAAGTTGCTCAGCATAAAAGTCTCGCCCTCTAATCCTAGCTTTGTTAATAGGCTTAGGCTGAATTGGGGGCATTTTTCTTTTGTTGAATATGGTGAGAGAAATGACCTACTTTATTCGAAGTCATCCGCTATTCATTGTCGTGCTCGCTCAGCTATGTGGAACTTCGCTTTGGTTCTCGGTTAATGGGGTGGGCTTGGCTCTCATTCATGATGTTGGGCTAACAGAGAAAGATCTTGGATGGTTAACTCTCACTGTTCAGGCTGGTTTCATTACTGGTACCCTATTTATTGCCACCACAGGTCTGGCTGATCGATTACGCGCCAGCCGCATTTTCGCCCTTTCCTGTTTAGCTGGTGCGTTAGCAAATGCCAGCTTTGTGTTGGTGGCAGCCCATCCACCATTTGATCTGCTATTACGTTTTTTTACCGGTCTGTGCTTAGCCGGTATCTACCCTCTTGGTATGAAGCTAGTGATTGGATGGACACCTAAATATGTCGGGGCCGCTCTAGCATGGCTAGTAGGAATGTTAACACTAGGCACTGCTCTACCTCATCTATTGCGTGGCGCGACTTTCGGGTTACCTTGGGAATGGACACTTCTGGGCGCTTCTGGGTTGGCTTTGCTAGGTGGCGTGGCTATCTTTGCTCTAGGTGATGGCCCACACCTACCGTCTTCAAGTAATAAAGTACGACTACGAGATGGGCTAGCAGCCTTAACTGAAAGGCGTTTCCGCGCAGTGGCAATCGGCTACTTTGGCCACAGCTGGGAGCTTTATGCAATGTGGACCCTTATTCCATTTATGGTGTCCCGTGAAATGGGACGTCTCGACACTCAGAGTTTATCGAACCCATTGATATCGTTTTCCATCATCGCGCTAGGTCTGGTGGGCTGTGTGGGTGGTGGAGCACTGAGCAGACGTATAGGAAGTCTGTCTGTGGCGCGCTTGGCTCTTGGGTCCTCCGGACTTATCTGTATGATTTATCCATTGGTTGCCTTTTTGCCGCCAAAAGTGATGTTAGTTTTACTCTGTATTTGGGGCCTGACAGTTATTGCGGATTCGCCTCAGCTATCGGCTCTGGCTGCTCAAACAGCTCCAAGAGAACGTATCGGTTCAACCTTGGCCATGTTAAATGCTATAGGCTTTGCTTTGACCATTCCATCAATTGCGTTGACCACAGCACTGTGGCAATGTCAAGGGGTTTGGGTAGTATGGTGGTTACTTCCGGGGCCAATTTTAGGGCTTTGGGCGATGCGCAGGCTAGATCGGCAAGGATAATGTGCAATACCTCCTACAAGTGTGCGCCTGCTTGTAGCCTATTCTCTTGTCTGGGCGTATTGGCCTGCTACCTCTACTAAGGTTACACCTGCCTAACCAAGCTCAATAATTAGGTTTGTTCTGCTACACAACCCAAAAGCCCAGCGCGAACGCTGGGCTTTGAGATTTATTTTGATATGGCTAAATATTGCCAGATGTAGTTTGTTGGAAGCTATTATTCCCACTCAATGGTAGCAGGTGGTTTACCAGAGATGTCATAAACCACGCGAGAAATGCCATCAATTTCATTAATGATGCGATTAGATACTTTACCTAAAAAGTCATAAGGTAAATGTGCCCAGTGAGCGGTCATAAAATCAATGGTTTCTACTGCACGTAGGGAAACCACCCAATCATACTTTCTCGCATCGCCCATCACACCAACTGAGCGCACAGGTAGAAATACAGTAAAAGCTTGACTCACTTTGTGGTACAAATCAGCATTATGTAATTCTTCGATGAAGATTGCATCGGCTCGACGCAGTAAATCACAGTATTCTTTTTTCACCTCTCCTAATACGCGAACCCCTAAACCAGGTCCCGGGAAAGGGTGACGATAAAGCATGTCGTAAGGTAAGCCTAATTCTAAACCAATTTTGCGTACCTCATCTTTAAACAGTTCGCGCAATGGTTCAACTAGTCCCATTTCCATATCATCGGGTAACCCCCCCACATTGTGATGTGATTTGATAACGTGGGCTTTACCGGTTGCTGAACCTGCTGACTCGATGACGTCTGGATAAATAGTGCCTTGCGCAAGCCACTTGGCATTTTTTAACTTTCTCGATTCTTCATCAAACACACCAACAAATTCACGACCGATTATTTTGCGTTTAGCTTCTGGGTCTTCTTCCCCTTCAAGGGCGGCTAAAAAGCGTGGTTCAGCGTCAATTTTTATAATGTTGAGACCAAAATGATCACCGAACATTTCCATGACCTGTTCACCTTCATTGAGTCGCAGCAAGCCATTGTCAACAAATACACAGGTGAGGTTTTTACCAATTGCTTGATGTAGCAACATTGCGGTTACTGAGGAATCAACGCCGCCAGATAATCCTAGAATAACTTGATCGTCACCGACTTTTCGCTTAATTCGCTCAACTGCATCTTCAATAATACTCGCTGCCGTCCACAATTTCTGACACCCACAAATATCCATCACAAAATGAGACAAGATGCGCATTCCTTGACGGGTATGAGTGACTTCTGGATGAAATTGAACACCATAAAATTGGCGAGACACGTCAAACATTGCGGCATGAGGACAACTTGCAGTTTGTGCACCAGTAACAAAGCCTTCCGGTATTTCTAAAACTTTGTCGCCATGACTCATCCACACATCTAACAAGCCATTTCCGTTGCTACCAATATGGTCTTCAATGTTTGCTAACAATGGAATATTTTCGATCACTTCAACTTGTGCGTAACCAAACTCGCGCTTATCAGAACCTAAAACTTTTCCGCCCAACTGGGCCGCCATAGTTTGCATACCGTAACAAATACCAAATACTGGAACCCCAGCATTAAATACGTATTCAGGCGCTCGTGGTGAATTAGCTTCAGTTACTGATTCGGGACCGCCAGAAAGAATAATCCCATTTGGATTAAACTGTTTAATTTGCTCTTCACTTACATCCCATGCCCAAAGCTCACAATAAACGCCAATTTCTCGTACGCGACGGGCTATAAGTTGGGTATATTGAGAACCAAAATCAAGAATTAAAATACGTTGATCATGAATATTAGTGGTCATGGAAAATCTCGTGTTAATAGTATAAAAGCAGGTATTGGCATCAACGCCAATACCTAAGATTGAACAACTAGCTACATTAGCCTAAACGGTAATTAGGCGCTTCTTTGGTGATGCTGACATCATGTACATGGGATTCTCCCATACCTGCTGCCGTCACTTTTACAAATTGTGGTTTGGTACGTAAAATATCAATCGTAGCGCTTCCGGTTAGTCCCATTGCTGAGCGTAACCCACCCATTTGTTGATGGATAATGTTAGAAATTGGACCTTTGTAAGCAACCCGGCCTTCAATCCCTTCAGGCACCATTTTTTCTTCTGATTTAGTATCTTGGAAATAACGATCTGAAGAGCCATGGCTTTGATTCATAGCGCCAAGTGACCCCATACCACGATAAGACTTATAATAACGACCTTGATATAACTCAACTTCACCTGGTGCTTCTTCGGTTCCGGCCAGCATACTACCGACCATGACACAACTTGCACCTGCCACTAAGGCTTTGGCAATATCGCCGGAGAAACGAATACCACCGTCAGCGATCACAGGAATATCTCGACCTTCAAGGGCCTCTACTGCATCTGCTACTGCGGTTATTTGCGGTACTCCACAACCTGTCACAATACGAGTTGTACAAATTGAACCTGGGCCGATCCCAACTTTCACGGCATCAACACCGGCATCAGCAAGGGCTAAAGCCCCCTCAGCTGTGGCAACATTACCTGCAATAATTTGAATATCAGGAAATGCCTTACGGGTTGCAGCTACGCGGTCTAAAACGCCTTGAGAATGACCATGGGAGGTGTCTATTAATAAAACATCTACTCCAGCTTCAACTAAGGCTTGAATACGTTCTTCTGTTCCAGGACCGACACCGACAGCTGCGCCAACACGCAAACGACCTAATTCATCTTTACAAGCATTAGGTTTATTTTCGGCTTTCTGGAAATCTTTAACCGTTATCATGCCTTTGAGTTTGAACGCATCATCGACCACTAGAATTTTTTCAACGCGGTGTTCATGCATCAGTTCTAGCACTTCGTCAGAGGCTGCGCCTTCGGGCACGGTAACCAATCGTTCTTTGGGCGTCATCACGCTAGACACAGGTTGATCCAGTTTATTTTCAAAACGCAAATCACGGCCAGTTACAATTCCGATTAGATTATTATCATCATCAACGACAGGAAAACCTGAGAAACCATGATATTTACTAAGGGCATTGATCTCGCCCAAGGTGGCTTGAGAACTTACGGTTACGGGATCCGATACCACTCCACTTTCGTATTTTTTAACAGCACGAACGTGATTAGCTTGTTCTTCAATAGCCATATTTTTATGGATGAATCCCATTCCGCCTTCTTGTGCAAGGGCAATAGCTAACCGTGCCTCAGAAACAGTATCCATGGCGGCAGAGATTAATGGGATATTCAATGATACACTGCGGGTTAATCTGGTGCGCAGATCGGCAGTGTGAGGTAACACAGTGGAGTGCCCAGGAACTAAGAGTACATCATCAAAAGTCAGGGCTTCTTTAGCAATCCTCAACATGCAATTACACCTATATTTAGCGGGTTTTAATTGCGGCGTGATTGTAGCGGTTTTGCGTTATCAGGTAAACTGAATTTGTAGTAAAATTTCAAAAGTTTTTGGTGTTAATCAATTTACCGTATACATTTATTTGCATTATTCTCCATTTTGCTAAAAATATTGCCTTTTAACGTTCCTTTGAAGGCCAACATTTTTGGAGGAATTAGGGGGAAACAGTTCAATATTCAAGGAATTTATGCCAAACCAATCTAACTCTTCAAAAAATATATTTACTGTTAGCCAATTAAATCGACTCGCCCGTTCGGTGTTGGAGTCAGAAATTGGTCAAATTTGGTTATCTGCAGAGATTTCTAATTTTGTCGCGGCTGCTTCTGGGCATTGGTATTTTACCCTCAAGGATGCCCGCGCCCAAGTTAAAGCGGCCATGTTTCGTGGTGCAAACTCTCGTATAAAAGTGCGTCCCAAAGAAGGTGACAAGATATTAGTTCGTGCGTCAGTGGGTCTTTACGAAGCCCGTGGTGATTATCAAATTGTTGTCGATTTCATGGAACCAGAAGGTGAGGGTCAATTAAAACAGCAATTTGAAATGTTAAAAATCAAACTCGCTGAAGAGGGGCTATTCGCCACATCACACAAAAAATCACTGCCTGAGACAATTCAGCGAGTGGGCGTAATTACATCAGCAACCGGTGCCGCATTGCACGACATTTTAACGGTATTAAAACGCAGAAACCCACTCATTTCTGTCATTGTGTACCCATCTCAAGTACAAGGCGAATTAGCTCCTATGCAGCTTTGCCAAGCAATAGATAAAGCGGTACATCGAAATGAAGTAGACGTTCTTATTATTGGTCGAGGCGGCGGTTCTCTTGAGGATTTATGGTGCTTTAACGATGAAAGCCTAGCTAGAAAGATATTTTCCTGTGTCATTCCAACCATCAGCGCTGTTGGCCATGAAGTTGACGTCACCATTGCTGATTTTGTGGCAGATGTGCGCGCCCCTACTCCTTCTGCAGCTGCTGAGTTAGTCAGTTCAGATATTTTAGAAGTGCTACAAAGCTTACAAAATTTAAAGTCGCGATTACACCGCAGCATGATCGGTCAAACTCAATTTCATAAACACAGATCGCAAATTTCTAGCCAACAATTAAAGACGCTCCACCCGGAAAATCGAATCAAACAACAAAGCCAACATTTGGATCAAATGCAGA
Organism: Aliiglaciecola sp. 2_MG-2023; assembly: GCF_030548145.1. Taxonomy (NCBI): domain Bacteria; kingdom Pseudomonadati; phylum Pseudomonadota; class Gammaproteobacteria; order Alteromonadales; family Alteromonadaceae; genus Aliiglaciecola; species Aliiglaciecola sp. 2_MG-2023. Next base: position 184,422 of record NZ_JAUORY010000001.1, on the reverse strand, counting down.
TGTTGTTAGAGCATAGATTTAAGCGCAAATTCCAAGACAGTGCGAATAAAGTGCAACGGATAACACAGCGACTACATAATCGCTCGCCAATCAATAGGCTAGAAAGATTAATGGAAAATAATAAAATTCTGATTAATCAACTGAATAAATCGACAACAAACTTTATAGTCAGTAAACAACTTCAGCTTGCCAAGGCCTCTGAATTACTGGATAGCGTAAGCCCGCTTTCGACCCTGTCCCGTGGCTATAGCATTACCTACAAAGGCAGTGAAATCATTAAAAACAGTAGTCAGTTAAAACAAGATGATGAGATAACCACCCGATTTCATGATGGCTCGGTCAATAGCTTAGTAACGGGGAAATAAAGTGTAACAGCTGGCAGTTTGTAGCAACTGCCAGTGTCCACTAGGTTAGCTCTAGTTAGGGCTTTTTATGATGGGTCATTAAACGCTTGCGTTTACGCTGTTGTGATAACGTAAGCTTGTTGGTCTTGCCTTCGAATGGGTTAGCCCCTTCTTTAAACTCGACTCGTATTGGCGTTCCCATAGTTTGTAATGACTTACGATAGTAGTTCATCATATAACGCTTATAAGCTGAAGGTAAGTCTTCTACTTGGTTTCCATGAATAATGATGACCGGCGGATTATATCCTCCAGCATGAGCATATTTCATTTTAACTCTTCGACCACGTACCATCGGCGGTTGATGGTCTTCTTGAGCCATTTCCATGATTCGAGTGAGCATGGAGGTGTTGATTCGTTTAGTAGCAGAAGCATACGCTTCTTGCACAGATTCAAACAAATGCCCTACTCCGGTTCCATGCAATGCCGAGATAAAGTGAATTCTAGCGAAATCAACAAAACCTAAGCGACGGTCTAGCTCTCGTTTAATATCTTCTTTGATATCTTTTGATAAACCGTCCCATTTATTAACAGCTATGACCAAAGAGCGTCCGGCATTAAGAACAAAACCGAGTAAACTCAAATCTTGATCCGCTATACCTTCTCTAGCGTCAATGCATAACAAAACAACATTCGCTTCTTCAATGGCTTGTAAGGTTTTAATGATGGAGAATTTTTCTACGGCATCAGATACTTTTTTACGTTTACGAACACCGGCCGTATCAATCAATACGTATTCACGTCCGTCTCGTTCCATTGGAATAAAGATACTGTCTCGGGTAGTGCCTGGCATATCGAACACAACAACGCGTTCTTCACCTAAAATACGGTTGGTTAAGGTCGACTTCCCAACATTGGGTTTGCCCACAATCGCCAACTTAATCGGCAAGCTCTGTAAACGTAGCAACTCTGCTTCAGCATTTTCACCGTCATCGTTACGCACAACTTCGGGTATGTGCATATCTGGATAAAGCTTTTCAATTGGCTTTAATGACTTTTCTAACAGTTGTGTCACCCCACGACCGTGAGCAGCAGCAACCTGTGAAATTTCGCCTAAGCCTAGCGAGTAAAACTCTGCGGTTTCACTGTCACCGTCGATACCATCCACTTTATTAGCAACCACATAAACGGTTTTTTCTTGTTTGCGCAAATGATTAGCTATACCGATATCAGCAGGGGTTAAACCCGCTCTAGCATCCACTAAAAATAGCACCACATGGGCTTCATCAATGGCTAACAACGATTGTTCTGCCATCTCTGCATCGATTCCCTGTTCGTCCCCGCTGATACCGCCGGTATCTACCACAATAAACTGTAAGCCTTCATATTTGGCTTGACCATATTTACGGTCACGAGTTAACCCGGGATAATCGGCAACCAATGCATCTCGACTATTTGTAAGCCGATTAAAAAGAGTAGATTTTCCTACATTAGGACGACCCACGAGAGCGATGACAGGTAACATATTATCTTTCCAATAAAATAGTTACGGCTCAAGTATCTAAATTAGATAGTTGAGCCGTGATTAGTTCGTACTTAGGCTATGAAGTTCACTTTCTATCTAGCAAGGTAATCCATGCGAGTTAATATCAGTGAACTTACACAATCGATGATTCCAAATCAACAAAAGTTGATTAGATTACAGGTACAGCTATAGCGATTAATTCACCATCTCTAGTCTGAGTGTATATCTTATCGCCAAACGCAACTGGCGCTACATAAATCCCTTCATCTTCATCGTCGCCACCTACATCCATACGTGACACAATTGTTCCATCGGTTTTATCTAACCAATGCAAGAATCCATACTTATCACCCACGACCAAATAATTACCAATAGACTCAGGAGAGGTTAAGTTACGTTTTTTAAGTCCACCTTGACTCCACAACTCAACGCCGTTACGACGGTCAATGCTATATATGTTGCTATTCTTATCAGTAACAAACAAGCTATTGCCATCAATCCCCAAACGTCTGTAAGAGTTATATTCACGCTTCCAAATAATTCGACCACTGCGTAATTCAACAGCAGCTAAGGTCCCATCAAATGAAATGACATAGACATTAGGGCCGACTACTAGAGGTTGACTATCAATATCAACTATACGTTCCAGTTCAGTTGCACCAGAGGGCGCAGAAATGGTTTGTTCCCAAGCAGTTTGGCCGCTGCCTAGAATATTGACGACTAATTTGCCTGTAGCGGTACCCACTAGCGCACCACCGTTAACGGCTACAGGAGCAGAGATTCCCCGTAAACTAAGTGCGGGAACGTCAGACTCGAACATCCATAATTGTTCGCCGGTGTTCGCATCCAATGCAAACAAGGTGCCTGAACCTGTATTTACCAATACGACATTTTCATCCACTGCCGGAGAAGCAATAATTTCCCCGCGTACTTTAGTAACCCATTTGGTTTCGCCGGTATTGGCATCTAAAGCGAACACTTCGCCATTCTCAGAACCCAAATATACAGTTTCATATATAACGGTTAAGCCGCCAGAAATTTTCGCTGTAATACCATCAGACCACAAATTAGTAATAAAACTGTACCAATTTTCATTAGGATATTCGGCGAAATCACGTTTCCAGACTTGCTTACCTGATTCGAGTTCATAAGCTGCGACTATACCTTGACGACTGGCCGCAAACACTTTGTCGTAAGCAACAGCAGGACGTAATCTTGAATAGAATTTATCAATTCCACCGGTTAAATCGTGTGACCATAACTGAGTAGCAGTAAACTTCGACTCTATTGGTTTTAGGGTGCGGATTTCAATTTCTTCGTCGTCCATAAACCAGCCAGAAATAGTTGAACAACCTGCTAGTGTCATTACACTTATAAATGTAACCACCTTAATCCAACTTAAACCCATACTGATATTACCCATTGATAACAACCGCTAAGTTGTCCAACTTCATTTTCACTAGCTGATTATTAGCGTTAGCGTCTAACGATGCACTATATGCTTCTTTAGCAGCGTCAAATTTAGATTGATTAACGTAAATATCACCCTTAATCTCATCTACTTGCGCAACGAATGCAGGTTGAGTAACTAAATCTAAACTAGCCATGGCTTGGTCAAATTGACTTAGCGAATTTTGTACTCTTGCCAAACGCAAATTAGCGACGCTTTTAATTGCTTCATCATCGGCGTTATTTGCCACATATTTCAGATGACTCGCGGCTTTTTCTAAATCGCCCTCTTCAACTGACAATTTAGCCAATTGTAATGCTGTTAGTATAGAGTAGCCGCCTTTGTTACCTGCAACAAATGCTTCCGCTTTTTGCGTGTTTTCAGATGTCAAAGTGGCACTTAACTGCTCATACGAACGCGAAGCTGCTTCTTTTTCAGCAATTTGCGTATCGTTGTAATATCTCCAGCCGTACAAACCACCTACACCTAAAATAACGCCAACTGCAATTGCCAAGCCATTCTCACGCCAAAAACGTTTAATCGCTTCTACTTGTTGTTCTTCTGTTGCAAATTCTTCCATTTGATTTTCCTCGTACAACCGATAATATGTTATTGTACTTTATCTTATATTTTAAAATATTGAGCTAAAACTGTGCCCAGTTCATCACTGGAAATGGTTACCTGCGGAATGTCTTCACGGAGGTATTTAACCACAACTTTATTTTCATTCATTTCGTTTTCACCAATCACAATAACGATTGGTGCACCGCTTTTATCTGCGCGTTTCATCTGCTTTTTTAAGTTTCCGCCGCCACAATGCAACTGAACTCGAAGCTGTGGAGAAGAATCTCTCAATTGCTCAGACAATTTCATGGCGTAAAGTTCCGTAGAATCTCCAAGGGCAGTCACATAAATATCAACGGGGTCAGGTACATCTGAAGTTAATCCTAAAGTTTGTAACATCAGAACGAGTCGTTCAATCCCCATTGCAAAGCCTACAGCTGTGCTAGGTTTACCACCCAATTGTTCTACCAAACCATCGTATCGGCCGCCAGCACACACTGTGCCTTGCGAGCCAAGACTTTCAGTTACCCACTCAAAAACCGTACGATTATAATAATCTAAACCACGAACCAAGCGTGGATTAATCCGGTATTGAATGCCCATATCAGTTAATTTCGAACACAAAGATTCAAAATGGGTTTTGGATTCATCATCCAAATAATCTAACAAGGTTGGCGCATCTTTAATAGCTGCCTGCACATCTGGATTTTTACTGTCCAAAACTCGCAGTGGATTGGATTCCAACCGGCGTAAACTATCTTCATCCAGTTGTGATTTTCGTGCGCTTAAATATTCGACCAAGGCATCGCGATAGTTCGCTCGTGCTTGGTTCGAACCTAACGAATTTATTTCCAGGGTTACATGCTCACTGATGCCGAACACTTTCCATAAACGCGCGCTGAGCATAATCACTTCAACATCGATATCGGGTCCATCTAGACCGAAGGTCTCTACACCAAATTGATGAAATTGCCGATAACGTCCTTTTTGTGGACGTTCATGGCGAAACATGGGACCCATGTACCAAATACGTTGTTGTTGATTATAAATAAGACCGTGTTGATTGCCTGCACGAACACAACTTGCAGTATTTTCAGGTCGAAGGGTTAAGCTATCACCATTGCGATCTTCAAAGGTGTACATCTCTTTTTCAACGATATCAGTCACTTCACCGATAGAGCGTTTAAATAAGTCAGTACTCTCTACAATAGGGGTGCGCAATTCTTGGTAGCCATAAGAGCCAACCACACTGCGGATCTTATCCTCTACCCATTGCCAAACACCTGAATCAGCGGGTAAGCAATCATTCATCCCGCGAACTGCTTGAATTTGTTTTGTCACTAAATACGTACTCTGAAATTCGTTTCTGTATTGGCTCTCAATTTGCCAATACCCTAATAAAAAAGCCCCGTATTATAGGGGCTTTGATAGTGGTGTTACAAGTGCTAAAAAATTTTATCCCACCTGCTTTACATCAATCTTTCGCTTCACGTCCAGTTGTGATGCTTTGGCTCTAATGCGTTTTTCGAGTTGATCAACTAAATCATCGTTCGACAAACGCTCTTTTTGACGCTTCCCATCTAAATAAAAACCACTCATATTGCGAGCACCGGTAAGTCCTAGGTCTGAAACTTCCGCTTCACCTGGCCCATTCACCACGCAGCCAATAATAGAGACGTCCATAGGCGTTAAAATATCTTCAACCCGTTGTTCTAGCGCATTTACCGTAGCAATCACATCGAATTCTTGACGAGAGCAGCTTGGACAAGCAATAAAGTTTATCCCTCTAGAACGTATCCGTAGCGACTTCAATATATCGAAACCAACTTTTATTTCTTCAATGGGATCAGCTGCCAGTGAAATCCGAATTGTGTCACCAATACCTTCTGCTAATAACATTCCCAAACCAACAGAACTCTTCACCGCACCTGAGCGGAAACCGCCAGCTTCAGTGATACCCAAATGCAAAGGTTGGTCAATTTTTTTAGCTAGTTCACGATAAGCACCAACCGCCAAAAATACATCAGATGCTTTAACACTGACTTTAAATTGGTCAAAATTCAACTTGTCTAAAATATCCACATGACGCATGGCTGATTCGACCAAAGCTTCAGGCGTAGGTTCGCCGTATTTTTCTTGTAGTTCTTTTTCCAAAGAACCACCGTTCACACCAATTCGAATTGGAATATTGTTATCTTTAGCGCAATCAACAACAGAACGTACACGATCCATACTACCGATATTCCCGGGATTGATTCGCAAACAATCAACGCCATATTCAGCTACTTTCAAAGCAATTCGGTAGTCAAAATGGATGTCGGCAATAAGTGGCACTTTCACTTGCTGACGAATGAGTTTAAATGCCTCAGCAGCATCCATTGTTGGGACAGATACCCTCACAATTTCACCACCCACAGCAACGATACGATTAATTTGTGCCACAGTGGCATCAACATCAGTAGTGTGAGTATTTGTCATTGATTGCACAGCAATGGGAGCGCCATCACCAATAGGAACATTTCCAACATTAATACGGGTTGATTTACGACGTTTAATAGGAGATTCAGAAAACATATAAGTACCTTTAACTATGAAGCAAATGGCAGTGAAAATTTAGCTGACTTCCCAGCTTCAAATCGAGACATGTCTACCCGCACGCCGTCATAACTAATCTGCACCACATCTGGAGCCCCTAACGTTACTTCGAAAGGAGCAACACCTGAAACCGTCATAACTCGGCCTTGTTTTTTCACTCCATAGGCGATTGCTTCGCCCGTTGCATCAACAAGGTTCATCCAACAATTGTCTGAAAATTCAAACACCAACTCAATGTTATCAATTGCATTTTGCTGCTGTTCAAAAGTGCTTGGGATCTCAGGCTGTTCAGCATTTAGCGCATTGATAGACTCGTCGACACCAGACTCATTTTGTTCAGGAAGATTGGCACTATCCTGCGCGATTTGCGCGCTAATGATTAAATCATCTGCTGTAGGCTGTTCCGAAATAGCATTATCTTCAGAATCTGTTTGCATATTTAAACTCGCTGTTGAGTCGCTCGCATTTTGCGTTTCGAGCGCTTCAATAACTTGGCTTGTATCTGAGCCAGTGCTGTCAGAAGAGTCTTGCTGTAACCACCAGATGACAACTAATGCTAAAAGTGCCACTACTATGCCGTAAGTTATTAACATTAATCGGTCATCACTGGCTTGTTTAGCCACTCGCTTTGAAAAGCTTTGTAATTTTGCGGGCTCTTTTTCCACTTCAGTTTGAGAAGCAAATGCTTCAAGAATGATATCTTCTTTTACATTAACTTGTTTGGCATATAACTTTAGATACCCTTTGGTGAATGTCATTGAGATTTTAGGATCGTATTCATCCGACTCTATCGCTTCAATAATATTCACTTTGAGATGTAATTTATTAGCAATATCCGCTGATTTTAGCCCAGCTTTTTCTCGCGCCTCTTTTAAAATCGCACCAGGTCCTTTGACGTTTACTGGTTGTTCTAGTTGTTCTTCTGTCATTTCTGTTCTACCGCTTGGGGATCAATCACTATCAACTTTTTTCCTACATGTATAGACGAGGCATCTGCAAGATCATTCCAATCTATCAGGCTCTGTATTTTGACATTATACTTCAACGAAATGCGATATAAATTTTCGCCTTTCTGTACAACATGATATTGCTGCACTGTCTCTTTTTTAGCTTGTGATGCTATTTCTTGTGCTGACTCTAAATCCTTGCCTTGTTGAAGGTTTTCTTGAGCTTGCATATCGTCAACTGGATAATCATCAGCAGTCGATTGTTTATTTAGCTTTTGTTGCTCTTTAGTTTTGCTTGATTGGTTTGTTTGCGCATTTACCACCGGAGTTACGGTTTTATTCACCAGCGCTTCGCTTTGTTTGTCATTATTTGGCTGCAGATTCTGGGGTTGACCATTGTCAGCATTAAGCGGATCTGAAACAGGCGTTTGCGGTACTTGATTTTCTATCTTGTTGGTATTTGGTTTGAGCTTTTTAGAGACTTTTTGAGTGCTTACTAAATTAGCTAGATTTTGTCTATTTTGAATATATTTTAATGTATTAGGATGAGACGGGTACATACCGATTAACATGTCTCCATAGCCTTTTGCTACATCATTATTATTTAAAGCTTGCTCAATGATAATTGACATCCACAAGGTGTCAGGCGTAACTCTGGAGTTTTTCTCCAAACGTCGCAAATTTAGTTTTGCCTCTTCCCACTGTTGCTGTTGCATTTGCAACTCAACGAGTAATTTTAAGGCTTTGGCTCTGGACGGCTGATGATTCAACGAGCTTTGTAGATAAGTCAAAGCGTCCTCTATCTGTCCCTGACTTTGGCTGCATAAGGCTAAATTTTCATAGGTTTCTGCGGTCGAAATATAATTTGCGCTATTAACGGCTTTAAGGAAATACTCTTTTGCTTCAACGTATTGGCCATTTTCACATAAAAAAGCACCATAAGAATTAGCAATGTCGGGGTTTTTCGGATCGAAAGCCAAGGCTTTTTGGTAGGCTTCATCAGCGAGCGCTATTTCATCTACTTGCTGATAGTAATAGGCCATACTAAAGTGCGCATCAGCAAGGCGGGGAGCAAATTTTAGGGCCTTATCTAAATTAAATTTAGCCTGACTAAAATTGCCATTTTTTAAATAAGTTAAGCCCAATGAAATTCTATTTTTAGCCGCTGCTATGGGATCGAAGTCATCACTCGCTTTAAAACCTTCAGGTAAAGGCTCGCTCACACAAGCGGAGAGAAATATCATTGCGATAATCAAAAAACTACGCATATAACTCACTTACGTTAGGGATTATTTAGATTGACCTATGCTAACTGCTTGTTGGGTACTAATCCAATTAGTTGGCAATTTTTACTGAAATTTGTTCGCCTTTCTGCTGTTTTTTCAGCATACGTTTAGTGCGATCCACCACGTCACCAACTAATTGCCCACACGCAGCATCAATATCATCACCGCGCGTTCTTCGCACCACTACTGTTATGCCGTAATCCATAAGCACTTTAGCAAAGCGATCAATTCGAGAATTACTTGAACACGTATAGGGTGATCCAGGATAAGGATTGAAAGGTATCAGGTTAATTTTACAAGGTGTCTCTTTAAGCACTTTAGCTAAAAGGTGCGCCTGATCAGTACTGTCGTTAATGCCGTTTAACATTACATACTCTACAGTTACTTTCCCCTGATTCGCATTAGACTTAGCCAAGTAGCGTCTAACACCAGCTAAAAACTCTTCAATCGGGTATTTTTTGTTAACCGGTACTATTTCATCTCGCAAATCATTGGTCGGAGCGTGCAAAGAAATTGCCAGCGCCACATCAATCATATCGCCAAGTTTATCCAGCGCTGGCACTACACCGGAGGTACTTAATGTCACTCTGCGTTTGGACAAACCAAAACCAAGATCATCCAGCATGATTTCCATCGCTGGCACCACATGTTTCAAATTCAACAATGGTTCGCCCATGCCCATCATAACAACATTGGTAATAGGTCGTTTCGCGGTGTCTTTTGATAAACCAATAGTGATTGCTACTCGCCATACCTGTCCAATAATCTCAGATACAGTCAAATTACGGTTGAAACCTTGTTGCGCGGTAGAGCAAAACGTACATTCTAATGCGCAGCCTACTTGCGAAGATACGCATAGGGTTGCGCGATCGCCATCTGGTATCCAAACAGTTTCGACTTCTTGCCCACCATCTAATTTCAACGCAAACTTGATAGTCCCATCAGTCGCATTTTGTTGATAAGCAATTTCTGGTGCACGAATTTCACAACGCTCAATTAATTTAGCGCGCAATGACTTATTGAAGTTAGTCATTTTTTCGAAGTCTGTTTCACCTTGCTGATAAATCCATTTCATCATTTGATCGGCACGAAATGGTTTTTCGCCCATAGACGCAAAGAACTCTCGCATCCCTTGGCGATTAAAATCTAACAAATTGGTTTTAGCCACTTGATGGACTACAGACATAAAACAAACAACCTCAATTAAAACTAAACGAATTGTACAATTTATAAGCTAACTTTACTACGACAAAAGGGGAGCAAAGCTCCCCTTTTGAATAAAGCTATTTGCTTATCGTGTGCGTGGGCAGATTTCTTCGTCAGAGAAGAAGTAAGCAATCTCACGAGCAGCAGATTCTGTAGCATCAGAACCGTGTACTGCGTTTTCATCAATAGAAGCAGCGTAATCAGCACGAAGAGTACCGGCTAATGCTTCTGCAGGGTTAGTAGCCCCCATGATTTCACGATGACGTAAAACAGCGTTCTCGCCTTCTAAAACCTGAACCATAACTGGGCCAGATGTCATGAAAGAAACTAGAGCACCAAAGAAAGGACGCTCACTGTGTTCTGCGTAAAATCCTTCTGCTTGTTCTTTGCTTAAATGCAACATTTTAGAAGCAACGATGCGCAAACCCGCTGACTCGAAACGATTATAGATCGCACCGATAACATTTTTTGCTACGGCGTCTGGTTTGATGATTGAAAAAGTACGTTCTAAGGCCATTGACAGGTCTCCGATTACATAAAAAAGTATTAGATAAAATTTCCGCGCGGATTATATGCAACTTTGCCCTCAATGACTAATTTATCTGACAAATTGGCTAAATATTTTTATTTAAGCTGTAACAAAAGATCAACAGTGCTGAAAGAAACACCAATAATCCCACTCGAATTTGCCATTAAAAGTCAGCTAAACGATTAATCGTCACAATTACTTCATACAAATGTAGCAAATATTTAATTTCCAACTCTTAATGTAACCGGCTGATTTCAATCACATATCGATAACGGAACAATAATGAAAGATCAGCTAAAAAAATTAAAATTAGGTCTAGTTGCCCTAGCAGTGGTAACTGCATTAGGTGGATGTACTCTTGATGGTGACGATGGTCAAGATGGCGCAACAGGTGCACAAGGTATCGCAGGGACAGATGGCACTGACGGTACAAATGGAGTTGATGGTCAGAGTTTACCTCGCGAGTTAGCGATTGAAGTGGTTGGCAGATTCTCTGCAGGTGGCGTCGAGATATACGGTAAAAGTGCCGCCGAAATTGTCCAGTTCCATGCAACATCACAATCTGCATTTGCGATTAATGCCGCTCTAAACCAAGTAGAGGTTATTTCCTTAAGCAATATACCAACGGCTGCAGTTGGCAATCCAATAATAGATACTAGCTTGACTTCACAAGCGTTCACTTTCCCAAGTAGTGTTAGCGTAAAAGATGCAGACGGTATTGATCAAACCGTGGCACTAGGTGTGGCTAATTCAATTGCTATAAACGGCGATTTGCTGGCCCTTGCTGTAGAGGGAGAAACGAAAACAGATAATGGCGCAGTATTGTTCTATTCATTAGATGCCTTAGGTCAAGGAACCTTCTTAAAAGCAGTTCTAACCGGTGCTCTACCCGACATGGTAACGTTCAGTGAAGATGGCAGTTTGGCCCTGATTGCCAATGAAGGTGAGCCTGATAGCGATTACGATGTTGACCCAGAAGGTAGTATTTCCGTTGTATCGATAACAGACATGGTTCCGGCCGATTTAGCTCAAACCATAAACTTGACTACCGACATGGTGTTCTCCAACGATACTTTAGATGACGAAGATTATGATACAGATGAAGAGCGCAGAGCATTGCTCGCATCTACAGGTGTCAAATTTGCAGGACCAGATGGCACTAGCGTAGCGCAAGATTTAGAACCTGAGTATATTGCAATGAGTGCTGATGGTAAGAAGGCCTATGTTTCACTACAAGAAGCCAATGCCATTGGTATTATTGATTTGGATGATATGACTATTGAAGTTAAAGGCTTAGGTTTCAAAGATTGGGGAACGTATGAATTAGACTTCACTAATAAAGATGAAATCCCAAGCTTTAGCAATGTACCTGGCTTATTCGGAATGTATCAACCAGACACGATTGCCACATACCAATGGAATGGCGCGACTTTTATTTTATCGGCTAACGAAGGTGACTCCAAAGATTGGGACGCATATAGCGAAGAAGTTCGTGTCGAAGATATCATTGACCCAGATGAGCTGAATATGCAGCTTTCTGATGAGTTACAAGCAATCTACGACGTTAGTGGTGCTGATGATGGTTTAGGCCGCCTCAAAGTAACCACTGCGTTAGGTGATGCGGACCAAGACGGCGTGTATGAAGCACTTTATGCTTACGGTTCTCGCTCTTTCTCAATTTGGGATCAAAGCATTAATCAAGTCTTTGACTCCGGTGATGACTTCGAAAAGATATCCGCTGCAATCTTAGGTAACGATTTCAACAGCGCGCACACCGAAAATAAAGGTGATAACCGTTCTGATGATAAAGGCGGCGAGCCTGAGGCTATTGCAGTTGGCGAAATTAATGGTCGTACCTACGCGTTTATCGGTTTAGAGCGTTCCGGTGATTTGTTCACATATGATGTCACAAACCCTTTTAATGTTGCGTTTGTTGCGCACAACAACAACCGCAATTTCGATACCGACTTCGAATTAGATGACGATTTAGAAAATCCGTGTGATGAAAATGAAGGGATGGATTGTGCAGAAGTGGCTGACTCAGGTGACCTAGGTCCAGAAAGTATCAAGTTCGTATCTGCAGGACAAAGCCCTAACGGCAATGCCCTACTCATTATCGGTAACGAAGTAAGTGGTACGGTGACGATTTATCAGGTTACTGAAATCGAATAGTTCTCAATAGATAGAGCAATACCCATAAAAAACCCCGGATTTACCGGGATGATTGAAACAAATTAGAGCCGCTATGTTGAAGTTACATAGCGGCTTTTAACTTTTTCTGAACATGTATAAACGAAAAAACACCGACCATTACGATCAGTGTTTTCAGTAAACGTGAATGGGAAAGTTTAGCTTACTTTCTAAATTTACGAGAAGCTAATCCCATTAAGCCTAAAGCTAAAATGGCTAGCGTTGTTGGCTCAGGGATATCATTTGGCTGTTCTTGCGTCACTTCGTTCAAATAAACAGCACCATCAAAGCTACCCAGTCCAGTCAAATGTGTAGTTCGAGCAAAGTTGTTTGCAATGTCATACGAATAAAGATTTCCACTAAAATCAATATCCCAATAGAGGTTTTTATCTGCATCGAAAGTAAACCCACTATCATTAACAAAAGCGCCATTATGAATTAAGCTTTGAGAACCATTTGTTCTATCTATCGAATATATATCACCGGCTCCATCATTCATCCCAACCAAATCATCTGTTACGTGATTATATGTCAAGCCACCAATACCAATGCCCATTGCAGCATTAATAGTTGTTGCCGAGCCATTACTCGTATTTAGTGAAAACAAACCTGAACCGTTTGAAAATTGAGTACCAAACAAAGTATTGGTAGTAGTATCAAAAGCAATTGCAAATAAATCGCTTATGCCGTGACTTCCAATTAATGTCGCAGCACCAGAAGTTTGATTGACAGTGTATAGATTATTGTTGTTTCTTCCACCTACCATATAAACTGTATCACTTGAAAAGTCGTAAGCCATACCACCAAAAAAAACATTTGTTCCTAATGCACCGATGGTTGATACTACAAAACTATCAGTATCAATACTAACCAACGTATCGTTTGCATTATCTACGGTCAGTATCACCCCAGCATTAACCAACCCGCTAACTGCCAAAGCTGAACCAGCAACTAAACCTTTCAAAAATCTATTATTCATTTGAGCTTTCCTATTTACTACCGATTTATTGAGCTTGGAAGGTATCCATTCAAGTGAAAAACAAACACCTGTCGAAACTTAAGCAAAAAGAATGCCGATTTAAATTAAATATTTAAAACAATAACTTAGATAAAGTATAAGGTTACATCTTTACAACCACGTAAAATAAATTGACACTGACAAAGGTACTTTATAATTGACTAAACTATGTTACGCGCACCTATAAGATAGACACCTAATCAATCTGTACTTCGTACAGAAAAATTCTCTAGCCACATAGATCGTTTCCATTCAGCTGCACTTGATTGTAGAGGAGAGTTATGGCCTAAGAAATCACGGTTAATTTAGAGTAAAAAAAGAGCCACTATTAAAAAATAGTAGCTCTAAGTTAATTCAACAGTCCGGGCTTTTTACAGGCCCAGCCTAACCCAAAAGGCTAGTGTCCTTCGCTTACTTGATTGACGGTGTATTTAGGAATTTCTACGACTAAATCTTCATCTTGAATAATCGCCTGACAGCCGAGGCGGGATTCTGGTTCGAGTCCCCAGGCTTTGTCTAACATGTCTTCTTCAAGCTCATCAGCTTCGCCTAAAGAGTCACTACCTTCGCGAATAAGCACGTGACAGGTAGTACAGGCACATACTTTCTCGCATGCATGTTCAATTCCGATACCATTTTTCAATGCTAAATCTAACACTGAAGTACCCTGCTCTCCTTCCAAAACTGCGCCATCTGGACACAACTCTGCGTGGGGTAAAAATATAATCTGTGGCATTATCGCGCTCCTTAAAACCTAAATTTCGTTAACTGAGTGGCCGGTAAGTGCCTGATTGATTGATTTATCCATTCGTCTTGCAGCAAATTCTTGGCTAATGTTGTCGACTTTTTCGATCGCCTGTTTAATGGCATCTATATCTTCGCTTTGAGCCAGCTTTAACATGGTAGACATAGCATCATCAATAGCCGCTTTTTCTTCCGCGCTGAGCAGCTCATCACCGTCTTTTTGAAGTGCACTATTCAACGTCTCTGCTACTCGTGTGGCTTCCACTTGTTGCTCTTTAAGCATTCTAGCTTGCATATCCTCTTTAGCATATTGCATTGAGGCTTTGAGCATGTCGGCCACTTCTTCGTCTTTGAGACCATAAGAAGGTTTAACCTGAATCTCGGCTTTCACACCAGTGGACTTTTCCATAGCGGTGACATTTAGTAGACCATCCGCATCAACCTGAAAAGTGACACGAATATGTGCCGCCCCAGCCGTCATTGGTGGAATACCTGTTAAATTGAATTTAGCTAACGAGCGACAATCTTTAACCAGCTCTCGCTCCCCTTGCAGCACATGCACCATCATCGCGGTTTGACCGTCTTTGAAGGTGGTAAATTCTTGCGCCTTGGCCACAGGGATAGTGGTATTTCGCGCGACAATTTTTTCGGTCAACCCACCCATGGTTTCAATTCCCAAGGATAAGGGCAATACGTCCAGTAGCAACATTTCACTGTCAGGTTTGTTGCCGGCTAATATATCAGCTTGAATGGCCGCACCTATGGCAACCACTTTGTCTGGATCGATGGAGGTTAATGGCGTTTTACCAAAAAATTCTCCCACCTTATGTCGAACCGAAGGCACTCGAGTAGAGCCCCCCACCATCACGACTTGCAGTACTTCATCGATTCCAATTTCTGCATCTTTGACAGCTCGTCTACACGCCCGTAAAGATTTTTTAATTAGTGGTTCAATCAACGACTCGAAAGTCATACAGCTAATCACCACTTGATGTGTTTCGCCGTTGTCATCTTTGAACTCAATGTCCACCGCAGAATCGTTACTGAGTGCTTCTTTAGCTTGTTTAGCGTCATCAAGTAAACGACGTCTTAAACCTTTAGAGATTTTGCCCGTTAAATTTGCTTTTTCACAAATATGTTCAAATAACAACTGGTCAAAATCATCTCCACCTAGCGCGGTATCCCCACCGGTAGCTAATACTTCAAATACACCTTTTGACAAACGCAAAATGGAAATATCAAAGGTGCCACCACCTAGATCATAAATAGCTATGACACCTTCTTGTCCAGAATCTAAACCGTAAGCTATTGCCGCTGCAGTGGGTTCATTCAACAGACGTAAAACGTGTAATCCGGCCAATTGCGCCGCATCCTTTGTGCCTTGGCGTTGAGCATCATCAAAATAGGCTGGTACAGTAACCACAGCCCCAGTGAGCTCATCTCCTAAGGAGTCTTCAGCACGGGCTTTTAGATTGCTCAAGATCTCAGCTGAAACTTGGATGGGGTTAACCACAGCACCTGGTACTTGAATGGAGATTTGCCCATCATTTGAGACAAATTCATAAGGTAAGTTCGGGTACTGACTCTGGATATCTTCCAGACTTCTTCCCATCAAACGTTTGATTGATACTATCGTGTTGGCCGGATCTAAATTTGCCGATTGTTTTGCCTGCTCACCGACAACAATTCCGTCGTTAGCATACTGAACAACTGAAGGTAAAATATGTTGACCAAGGTGGTCTGGCAATGTTTCGGGAGATCCACTTCGTACTGTGGCGACTAAAGAGTTGGTAGTACCTAGATCAATGCCAACGGCTAGTTTACGTTGATGTGGTGCAGCCGTCTGACCCGGCTCAGCAATTTGCAGTAATGCCATAATTGGTTCTAACTCGCTTTTTAATTTTAGTGAATCGCAGTCGCGCTAATCGTCAAACAATGCATCTTCTTTCAGTTCAATTTCTTTATGTAACTTATTCAAAAACTTCAATTTTCTGACTTCAGCTGCAGCTAGATTATTTGCTTCTTCGGTTTGTTTTTCGAGTAATTCTTGCAACGCTTCAAAGTGTTGTTTTGTATGTATCGCGACATCTTCATCCAGTGTTGTTAGAACCTGCTCAGGTTCCGCAGCACTCTCTATCTCGGATAACTGTTCTCGCCATTCCATTTGCTGCATTAAAAAGACCGGATCTTGCATTGTCTGCGTTTCATGTTGCAGCGAAATACCTCTTAGCTCCAACATATGTTCAGCGCGAGAAAGCGGATTTTTGAGAATTTGATAGCCGTCATTAATCTGTGCGTTTTTTTGCACAGCCATGAGTTTTTCTTGACCACCAGCGTTAGAAAATTTATCTGGATGGGTCACTTTAGCCAGCGATTGATAAACATTGGCCAATTTGGCGTTATCTATCTGATATGTTTCTGGAAGCCCAAAAAGCGCGAAGAAGTTCATAACTTTGTTTTTCTTTCAATCAAATGAATAGTACAACAGTTGCCAACAAAAGCTTTAAACATTAAAGCTTTCGCCGCAACCACACTCGCCGTTCGCATTCGGGTTATTGAATAAAAATCCTTCATTTAACCCTTCTTTAGCGAAGTCTAGTTCTGTACCGTCAAGATAAACCAAGCTTTTCGCGTCAATGATAATTTTTACACCATTGTCTTCAAATACTTCATCATCAGCGTTTAGTTCGTCGACAAACTCCAAAACATAAGCTAAACCGGAACAACCAGTAGTTTTCACGCCAAGGCGTAAACCTACTCCTTTTCCACGGCCTTCTAGAAATGTTCTAGCCCGCTTTGCAGCGGCGTCTGACACTTTAATTCCCAAAACTGGCTCCTATCACTTTCTTTATTAAGCTTTAGAATGCTTAGACTTGTAATCTTCCACAGCGGCTTTGATTGCATCTTCCGCTAAAATTGAACAGTGGATTTTTACAGGTGGCAATGCAAGCTCTTCAGCGATGTCTGTATTTCTAATTGTTACAGCTTCATCAAGCGTCTTACCCTTAACCCACTCTGTTACCAACGAACTTGATGCGATGGCAGATCCGCAACCATATGTTTTAAATTTGGCGTCTTCGATTAAACCGTTTTCACCAACTTTAAGTTGTAGTTTCATCACATCACCACAAGCAGGCGCTCCTACCATTCCAGTGGCGATAGTTGGGTCGTTTTTATCAAATCCACCAACGTTGCGTGGATTTTCGTAATGATCGATTACTTTTTCACTGTAAGCCATGTTACTTACCTCTTAAATTACGATTTCTCGCGTTAATTCCAATTTGATCGATTCACCTATTAGTGGTGAACCCATTCAACTTTAGTCAGATCTACACCGTCTTTAAACATATCCCAAAGCGGTGACATTTCACGTAGTTTGTCGATTGCATTTTGCACCACACTAACAACATGATCGATTTCTTCTTCAGTGGTAAATCTACCAATACTGAATCGAATCGAGCTGTGAGCTAATTCATCATTTAGTCCTAAAGCTCTGAGCACATAAGACGGCTCCAAACTTGCTGAAGTACAAGCTGAACCTGAAGATACTGCCATGTCTTTGAGTGCCATAATTAATGACTCACCTTCAACATAGGCAAAACTCACATTTAAGTTACCTGTTATACGCTGATCAAGATCGCCATTTAGATAGACTTCTTCGATGTCTTTTAGGCCATTCCAAAGACGGTCGCGAAGTTTTAAAATTCGCGCATTTTCTTCAGCCATTTCTTCTTTAGCAATACGGAACGCTTCACCCATACCAACGATTTGGTGAGTTGCCAACGTGCCTGAACGCATGCCTCTTTCATGTCCGCCACCGTGCATTTGGGCTTCAATTCTTACCCGCGGCTTACGACGAACATACAGGGCACCTATGCCTTTTGGACCATATATTTTGTGCGCAGAGAAAGACATTAAATCGACTTTCAAGGCCTGTAAATCTATTTCAATTTTACCGGCACTTTGCGCCGCATCAACATGAAACAAGGTTTTGTTGTCTCTACAAATTTCACCAATTTGTTGAATATCCTGAATCACACCGATTTCATTATTTACGTGCATGATACTAACGAGCACAGTATCTGGACGTAAATTCGCTTTAAATTCTTCTAAATCCAATAAACCGTTTGGTTTTGGATCCATATAAGTTACTTCAAACCCTTCTCGCTCTAATTGACGACAAGTATCAAGTACCGCTTTATGTTCAGTTTTCAGGGTAATAATGTGCTTACCTTTCTTACTATAAAAGTGAGCAGCCCCCTTAATTGCTAAATTATTGGACTCTGTTGCACCCGAAGTAAACACGATTTCTCGTGGATCAGCATTTACCAAATCAGCAATTTGATTTCTGGCAAGGTCAATGGCTTCTTCAGCGATCCATCCAAATTTATGGGAACGAGAAGCCGGATTACCGAAATTGCCTTCTAGGGTTAAACATTCCATCATTTTTTGGGCTACACGGGGATCAACCGGAGTGGTTGCCGAATAATCCAAATAGATAGGTAAATTAATATTGCTCATTTTAGGCTCCACTTATAGTTGCAAGCTAATTTCAATTTCATTTGCAACAACAGTATTAAGTTGTTTAGTTCTGTCTTGTCTTCCTGCTACAGTTTTTACGTCTTGTTTGGCCATTAGTTCACCTAACGTAATATTGTTCAGGAATTGACTAATTCGTTCACTCAAATCATGCCAGAGGCTATGAGTAAGACATCTCTCTCCACCTTGGCAATCAGAATTGCCTTGGCATCGTGTTGCATCGACTGACTCGTCTACCGCACGTATAACTTCGCCTACTGCGATTTCTTCAGGTACACGGCCTAACTTATAACCGCCACCTGGACCACGAACACTCTGTACAAGATTTTCTTTTCTTAAACGTGAGAACAATTGTTCTAAATAAGACAATGAAATTTCCTGACGCTCCGAAATATCGGCTAACGAGACCGGCCCTCTACGGGAATGTAATGCAACGTCTAGCATTGCAGTTACAGCATATCGGCCTTTGGAAGTAAGTTTCATAGAAAATACCAGTTAACAAGATACCATGAATTCTCACATACCCGACTAATTTAGTCAAGTATTAGACCTAGTAAATTAGTCAAGTATTACCAAGGAGTTGTAATTGTCAGATTGATGGGTCAAACGCGTCTTTGGCTTTTTGATAATCATCAACAAGATCAGAGTCTTGGAAGTTATCCAAATTAATAGAAGGCAAAGAATCTCCGCACACTTTCCCGCCCATTTTATTAATTTCTTTACACATTTCTTCCACTTTAGTGTCAATCAAATGTACATGATCTAACATTACACCAATGGCGTTCGCTACCGGATCGGGATTATCTGGGGCTACTGCATAGGCATCAAAACCGTATTTGCGCGCGATTTTATCACGCCGCTGATGTTTATCCTGATCTTTTTGCTGTTTTTGAACGACTATTCTGCCCGGAATACCAATAACAGTGGCATTTTCGGGTACATCCTTAACCACGACAGAATTTGATCCAACTTTTGCACCTTTATGCATAGTGATAGGACCAAGCACTTTGGCTCCAGCGCCAACGACTACATTGTCTTCTAAAGTAGGATGACGCTTGCCACCGTTCCAACTTGTGCCGCCTAGAGTCACACCGTGATAAAGTGTCACATCGTTACCAATCTCAGCCGTTTCTCCAATCACTACACCCATGCCATGATCGATAAAAAAACGTCGACCTAGTGTTGCACCTGGGTGTATTTCAATACCGGTCATCCAACGTGAAAAGGTGGAAATGCTGCGGGCAAGCCAGAGCCAATTAGATTTCCAAAGTTTATGAGCAACACGATGTAACCAAATAGCATGCAAACCTGGATAATTAGTCAGTACCTCAAAAGTAGTACGAGCAGCAGGATCTCGATGAAATACACTTTGGATATCTTCTTTTATTCGCTCAAACATATTATTACTTTGGAAAATCCTAATCTTTGGCTTTAATCGACTTATCCACTGACGCCAAAATACCTCTTAATATATTCAGTTCTTGGGTTTCAGGACGGGCGCGATTGAATAGACGTCTTAATTTGGTCATCACCATACCGGGATGTTGCGGAATGATGAAATTCGTTTTTGATAGGGTTTGTTCCAAATGACTATAAAAACGCTCTAAATCATCGGCCAATGGGTATTCATTCGGCTCATCTTCGATACGTGATTTGTTTAAATAGGCCATCCTAATTTCGTAACACAAAGTTTGAACCGCGGCTGCTAAATTAAGTGAGCTGTACTCTGGATTCGCTGGTATACACACATGGAAATGACATTGCTGTAATTCTTCATTACTTAAACCATTGTTTTCACGTCCAAAGACCAAGGCTACTGGGTACTTTTCTACCTCACTAATCAATTTTTCTCCACACCCTCTTGGCTCAAGCATCGGCCATGACAATGTCCGTGAGCGGGCACTGGTTCCCACAACTAAACCGCAATCTTTCACCGCCTCTTCTAAGGTTGAGACAATTTTTGCATTTGCTAACACATCTCCCGCCCCCGCGGCGAGTGCGCTCGCTTTACCATCCGGCTTATCGATAGGGTCTACTAATACTAATTGACTCAAACCCATGGTTTTCATCGCTCTAGCGGTTGAACCAATGTTGCCTGTATGCGAGGTATTCACTAATACTACACGTACTTTTGCAAGCACAGAGCTGTCAAGATTAGAACCAGTATTTACAGAGTTAGACATAATTATTTTCTTTTGTTAATCACGATTTAATAAACGAACTGATTTAATAAACGCACTAAAGCAAGTTCTATACAGCCTATGATTTTAACACAATGCCAGATTACTTTTTTGATAAGACTAACTCTTCAATAAGGCGAGCAGACCATCTGCCGCGCAAAACCTAAGGGCAGCGTCAGCTTGTTGGCGAACAACGGGTTTAGCATGATAAGCCACTCCCAGTGCCGCTTGCTTCATCATAACCAAATCATTGGCTCCATCTCCTAGAGCAATGGTTTGAGACGCATCGATTTGATAACGCTCAGCCAATAAATTGAGGGTGTCGGCTTTACTTTGTGCACCGATAATGTCACCTAGAACTTTTCCAGTCAGTTTACCCTCTACAATCTCTAGTTGATTGGAAATGGCATAATCTAAGCCTAAGCGTTCAGCAAGATAATCTGCAAAGAAGGTAAAACCGCCTGACGCTATCGCTAATTTCCAGTTCGCTTTTTTTAACTTTGCTAATAAACGACTGATCCCAGGGTTGATCGGAATAGCATCACGAACTTGTTTCAGAATTAACTCATCAGCTCCTTTTAAACACGCCACTCGGCTATTAAGGCTCTGAGCAAAATCAAGCTTACCTTGCATGGCTAATTCGGTTACTTCTGAGACCTGAGTCCCCACACCAGCCAATTTTGCGATTTCATCGATACACTCAATACCAATCACAGTGCTGTCCATATCCATGACTAATAACCCTGGCTTTGCCAACGTAGGCCGCTGTTTTACAAGACTAATATCTACTTGGAAGCTAACCGCTGTAGATTCAATAACAGCCGCTAAGTCTGGTGAAGGTTTAATTTCAACTTCTGCTTCAAACGCGCAACCATTGCTTCCTTCATAACCAGGCTGAAATACCTGAATACTCAGCACATCTGCCAATGCCGTTTGAACCTGAAACAATTTTTCTAAATTCAAGCTTTCTGAAAATAGCACCAATTGCTGAGAACTTGCTTCACTGGTTTCAGCCAATTCAAATTGAAGCTCACATGGTAATGTGAAATTCACATTTTTATGATGAAGATTGGTCAGATACTTGGCAGATAGCCATTCTTCTTTTGATAATTTGGTCGATAGCACAATTAACCCACCGGAATATTATTTAGGACAGGGATTCTACCGAAATCAATAAGTGACGCAATAAGATATCCCTATGACATAGAACAATTAACAAGGTGCACTTAAATTCGTAAATAAAACAACAACTCATATTGGCAAACGTGACAAATTGTCTTATTGTCTTGGGCATGGATATAACAAAATTCGGATTGGCTGAATCAGCCCAAAAAGTCCCCAGTAATTACTCAATTTTTAAGCGGGTGGCAAATCTCACCTTACTGGTGGTGGCCGCTGCTATTTGCGTGAATATTTGGTTATTAAATACTGATCAATCACAAAATTGGCACAACAATCAATCTACCCAGTTAGGTCGCAGTTTAGCCAAGTTCACAGCGGATTTAATTGCGCCTCATTTGCAACAAAAGCAAAATGAACAAATTCTAAGTTACATAAACCTGCTATCCAAAGACAAACATGTCGCCGGTGTTTCAGTTTATAACCGCAATGGTGAGGTAGTTGAAAGCAACGAGCAAAATGCATCCGTATTGGCGAGCTTTTTACTCGAAGATGAGTTTCCTCTGGTATTTGTCGAAGAAGTTGTTTTAGATGACAACGTGCTGGGTTACGTGCGTTTATTACTCGATAAACAGCAAGTGATGCTATTTCACCGAGAATATCAAAACCAAATTTATAAACAGCTTTTAGTTTTGATGTTGCTTGCTGGTCTAGTTGGGCTGCTGATTACTAGGGCCTACTACAAATTACGCTTTCGCCATTATGAGAAAGTAGAGAAATCTAACCGAAAATAACAAAATGCTGTAACAGCAAACCCAAAGCTCTAATTCTTTTCGTCATTGAACGCAAAAAGTTCGCAGCTGTTAAGCGATGTTTGTTTGATGACCTGCTCTACCCTTACTCCTTTGATAGTGGCAATGTGCTGGGCTATTTCAGGCAAATACTCAGGACTATTGCGTTTCCCCTGCCGGCCGCAAATGGGCATATCAGGGGCATCAGTTTCCAACAAAACAGCGCTTAGCGGAATTTTTTTCAGTACCTCTCTAGTCTTACTCGCCCGAGGATAGGTTATGACGCCGCCAAATCCCAATTTGAATCCCAAGTCCAAGTAGCTTTGAGCTTCCTGATAACTGCCAGAAAACGCATGTATTGCACCACCTTGTTGGAATTTTTGCTGTTTTAAAGTGCGGATGATCGCATTATGAGAACGGCGGTGATGGATAATAGCCGGTAGCTTAAAGTGATTGGCGATATTGAGTTGTTCAGTGAAGAAGCTTTGTTGTTTTGTTTGATTTTGTTGGTCAGAGTCATGAAAATCAAGACCAATTTCCCCGACGGCGCGCACTTCTGGATGCTGTTCGATGAAAAGGTTAAGAGAATCGATATCGGCTTGGGCGCTTTGCTCAATAAAATAAGGATGTACACCCAACGCATACTCTAGCATTGATGTGTTGTTGCATAATTCAATAAGTGACTGCCAACGAGTCGCAAGCGTACCTGGGATAAGGATTTTATTTACACCAACTTGTAAACAACGGTTCAGAACCGCCATTCTGTCGACATCAAAGGCTTCAAAGTCTAAATGGCAGTGGCTATCAATCATTACCGCCAAAGCTCCTTTAAGGCATTAAACGTTGGATCTGCCAATCTCGACTATCAGTCTCTGAAGTACTATTAGAGTTGTCTAAGGTATAAACAAACCGATTATGTAAACGGTGTTCTCCGCCCTGCCAGAATTCGATTTCATGAGGAACAACTCGATAACCGCCCCAAAATTTAGGTACTGGAATTTCTCCAGCCGAAAATTTCTTTTTCACTTCATCAAATTTACTCATTAGCATTTGACGAGTAGAGATAGGTTGGCTTTGTTTTGATGCCCAGGCTGCAAGTTGACTTTCTTTTGGTCTAGAGAAAAAGTACTTTGCCACCTCAGCAGTGGAAAGAGGTTGTGCAACGCCGCAAATTTTGACTTGTCGTTCCATAAAATACCAAGGGAAATGCAGCGATATTTTTGAATTGTTGGCCAATTCAGTTGCTTTTCGACTCCCCAGGTTGGTATAAAAAACAAAACCTCTGTCATCCACATCCTTTAGCAACACAATACGTTGCGATGGCTGACCATCTGCGGAAACCGTTGCAACTGTCATTGCCGTTGGATCCGGAGTGCCGGAATCAATTACCAGCTTGAGCCAATGGTTAAACTGAGTTATAGGGTTTGAATCGAGATCTTCTTGACGTAACTCACCAAGATTATAATCTCTTCTGAGACCATGAATATCCGCCATCTCATTCACCTTTTCAAATTAGTTTACGAATCAAAAGACCGCAGTCTTTAGTAATTATTATCCCCGTAACCTAGACTTCTGAGCGCTCGCTCGTCATCCGCCCAGCCAGACTTAACTTTGACCCAAAGCTCTAAAAATACTTTGTTATCGAATAGGTTTTCCATATCTTTTCGCGCTTCAGCTCCAATGGTTTTCAGGCGTTGTCCGCCCTTACCTATCACCATACGCTTTTGGGTTTCACGTTCGACTAGAATCAATCCATTAATACGATAAACACCATTATCGGCCAGCAAAAACTGCTCTATTTCTACGGTCACAGAATAAGGTAATTCGTCACCAGTAAAGCGCATTAATTTTTCACGAACGATTTCTGCGGCCATAAATCGACTCGACCGGTCGGTAATGTAATCCTCAGGAAAATAAAATTCGCTTTCTGGTAAGGTTTCATGAACCATTTCTCGAAGCTCTTCTACATTGCGTCCTAGCTTAGCTGAAACTGGCATAATTTTTTCAAAGTTATATTGTTCCTGAAGCCATTGCATATGTGTCATCAATTGGGTTTTATCTTTTACGTTGTCACTTTTATTTATTAACAACCAACAAGGTAATCCTGACTGTTTGACCTTACTCAATACCATTTGGTCATCTTCAGTCCACTTCGTACCTTCGACTAAAAACAAAACTAGACCAACTTCAGCCAATGAACTTGATGCTGCACGGTTCATCAACCTGTTTATTGCGCGTTTTTCTTCGACATGCAAGCCTGGAGTATCAACAAAAATAGCTTGATGCTGAGCTTCAGTATCTATTCCCATAATGCGGTGGCGTGTTGTTTGCGGCTTACGAGAAGTAATACTGACTTTTTGTCCTAACAGCTTATTCAGCAGCGTAGACTTACCCACATTGGGACGGCCAACAATGGCAACCATGCCACAATATGTTTTTGCTTGTATCACTTTAATTTCTCCAAAACCTGTTTAGCTGCCTGTTGTTCCGCTTTCCTACGAGAACTGCCACGACCGGATACCTTTTCAGATAGACCTTCTACCGTACAGCTAACCACAAAAATTTGGTCATGATCTTTACCTAGTACTTCGGTTACTTCGTATTCCGGCAAGGGCAACTTCCGGCCTTGGAGAAACTCCTGAAGCTGTGTTTTATTGTCTTTGGGATGAGCACTTGGATCTAAATCATTAAAACGAGAGCTGAACCAATTCAAAATTAATCGTTTGCAGCAATCTAATCCTGACTCCAAATAAATTGCACCAATGATTGCTTCGACTGCATCGGCTAGTATTGAACTGCGGCGATAACCACCACTTTTTAGCTCTCCAGAACCAAGCAGCAAAATATCTCCTAGCTCAAACTCTCTACCCACTTCAGCTAAAGTTTCACCTTTCACTAAGGTCGCTCTCATTCTGGTGAGTTTGCCCTCCGGTTGAAGAGGGAAACGTTTGAATAGTTCTTCGGCCACGACTAGACCTAATACGGCATCACCTAGGTATTCCAAACGTTCGTTGTGGACATTCTTGTAACTACGATGAGTTAACGCCAAGGTTAGGTTATCAGCATCTAAAAATTGGTAGCCGATACGATCATAGAGTTTTTGATATGAAGGGTTTAGCGACATTTATTCAATGCCACCCACACGCTCAAAACGCACACCGGTAGGAATCCATGTTGGTAAAAAGTCCTCTGGGGCACGTTCAAATTCAAAACTAATCCAAATGGCGACCGCTTTACCAACTAAATGGTCATCTGAAACGAATCCCCAAAAGCGGCCATCTTCGCTGTTGTCGCGGTTATCACCCATAACAAAATAATTTCCTTCAGGGACAACCCACTCACCTATTTTGGTGCCACGTTGCTCATAATATCGACTGATATCATCAAGCCTTCTCGGAAAGATTAAGATCTCATGATTAACATCACCTAGTTGCTCACTTAGCTTATTAATCTGATAACCTTGATAGTTGTACTGCCCTAAAAAGTCTCTTTCCACTTTGTACTCAGGCAAACAATTTTCACCTGTAGGACATGCAGGTTTGATATAAAGATCTTTTGAGGAATAACTGATGGTATCACCAGGTAATCCCACTACTCGCTTAATGTAATCCAATTTAGGGTTTTCTGGATATTTGAAAACAACCACATCACCGCGTTCAGGTTCCCCAGTTTCAATAAATTTAGTACGTGTAACAGGGTCTTTCAATCCGTAGGAAAACTTTTCCACTAAAATGAAATCCCCGACTAATAATGTTGGCATCATTGAACCAGAAGGGATCTGGAAAGGTTCATACAAGAATGAGCGTAAAATGAGTACGAAGGCAATTACCGGAAAAATTTGCTGAGCGGTATCTACGATATAAGGAATCGGTAGCTCAGCGCCTTCAGGCAATGGATTACCGTCATTCGCTGCAACCACTTTTTGCCGACGTTTTGGTGCAAACACCTTTGCATCTATCAACCAAATTAAGCCTGATGCAACTGTTAAAAAAACTAGAAAGAGTGAAAAGTAATTTGCCATTTATTTTCCTACCTTGAGTACGGCTAAAAATGCATCCTGCGGTAACTCTACATTACCCACTTGCTTCATACGTTTTTTACCTTCTTTTTGCTTCTGTAAAAGCTTTTTCTTACGACTCACATCACCACCGTAACACTTGGCTATAACGTTTTTACGAAGTTGTTTTATTGTGCTGCGGGCAATCACGTGATTACCTATGGCCGCTTGAATCGCGATATCAAACATTTGTCTGGGGATCAGCTCTTGTAATTTTTCAACTAAATCACGACCTCGACCTTGAGCATTATCTTTATGGGTAATGACCGCTAAAGCGTCAACTCGCTCACCATTAATTAAAATATCTAAACGTACCATATCGGCAGCGCTAAACTTAACAAAGTTATAATCTAGCGATGCAAATCCACGGCTGGTTGATTTCAAACGGTCGAAGAAGTCCATAACGACTTCGGCCATGGGCAATTCGTAAATAACCGCAACCTGTTTGCCGTGGTACGTCATATTGGTTTGCACGCCACGCTTTTCGATACATAGGGTAATAACGTTGCCCAAATAATCTTGCGGCACCAAAATATGCGCTTCAACAATCGGTTCGCGAATTTGTGCAATGTCGTTAAGAGGTGGCAATTTAGAAGGATTATCTACCTTGAGTAACTCGCCTTTGGTGGTTTCAACTTCATACACCACCGTTGGCGCTGTGGTAATCAAGTCTAGATCGTATTCTCTTTCTAAACGTTCTTGAATGATCTCCATGTGCAGCATACCCAAGAATCCAATACGGAATCCAAAGCCCAGTGCAGATGAACTTTCAGGTTCATAAAACAATGACGCATCATTTAAGGTCAGTTTCGCCAAAGCATCGCGAAAATCTTCGTATTCATCTGAGCTAACTGGGAACAAACCAGCATATACTTGTGGTTTAATTTTTTGGAAACCAGGTAGTGCCTTCTCAGCAGGATTTTTAGCTAAGGTAATTGTATCGCCAACAGGTGCACCTTGAATATCTTTAATACCCGCAATGATGTAACCCACTTCACCGGTTTTAAGCTCGCCTGTCTTGGTTTGTTTAGGGGTGAATATACCCACATTGTCAACTTGATGTACCGCACCATTTGACATGATTTGTATTTTGTCTTTAGCGGTTAGCTTGCCTTCCATTACCCGCACTAAAGACACAACACCTTGATAGTTATCGAACCAAGAATCGACAATAAGCGCTTTTAGTGGTGCGTCAGGGTCACCTTCAGGAGGAGGAACTTGACGAACAATCACCTCCAGAACATCTTCAATCCCAACCCCAGTTTTGGCAGAGCAGCGCACTGCATCGATAGCATCAATTCCTACGATATCTTCTATTTCTTCGGCAACGCGATCAGGCTCAGCTTGAGGAAGATCAATTTTATTTAGAATAGGAACCACTTCCATATCTAAATCGATGGCGGTATAACAGTTTGCTAATGTCTGCGCTTCAACACCTTGCCCCGCATCTACAACTAATAGCGCGCCTTCACATGCTGCTAATGAACGAGATACTTCATAGGTAAAATCAACATGTCCTGGCGTATCGATGAAATTTAACTGGTAAGTTTCACCATCTTTAGCAGTGTAATTTAAGGTCACACTTTGGGCTTTTATCGTAATACCCCGTTCCCGCTCAATGTCCATAGAATCCAAGACTTGCTCAGACATCTCACGTTGGGTCAAACCGCCACAATGCTGAATAAGTCGATCCGAAAGGGTCGATTTACCATGGTCAATATGGGCTATTATGGAAAAGTTACGAATGTGCTTATGTTGCATAGTTTAAGACTGTTACCTACAGCTAGCGTTCCTACCTCTTAGTAAATGAGTAGGAACTAGTAAAAAAATATTTGGCGGGGATTTTACAGTGTTCTGGTGCACATTGCGATAATGTTCTGACGAATACCCGAACAATTGATTTTAATGCATAGCGATAAAGGGATTTTTAGTAAAGTATATAGGTCAAGAATGATTCGACGCTAACATCTTTTGCACTGCACATCGGTTTAATTAAGCCGCTCTTTTTCAACCCATTGGATCACTTTGGGTTAGTGATTGTTGGGGTGTCTTGAGCCGGTAAAATAGCCAATAATTTAGGTTGGAACCTATTCGTATTTGGCTGATTTGCATATTGTTTAAGATATTTAAAAGTGATAAATGTGGTAATAAAAGCAGCTCCTACAACCCAAAGCTCATGCTTTAAGTCAATTAATGGCAACAAATATTGAGCGCCAATTGCGGTAGCAATCATCACCACTAGAGGCAATAAATAAATTAATGCAGAAGCGGTCAAAAGTTGATTTTCCGCCACCCCAAGTTTTACTCTTTGCCCTACCTTCGCCGCTTGATGGCACCTGAGGATGAGTTGTTCTTTCTTCGGTGTAAAAACTTTGGCAACAACACCAGTACCGCAGTTATCTTGAGCCTGACAACCGCCACATGTTGACTTTACTTCAGTTTCAACCCAAATATGATCTTTATCTACTGCAGTAAT
Organism: Aliiglaciecola sp. 2_MG-2023; assembly: GCF_030548145.1. Taxonomy (NCBI): domain Bacteria; kingdom Pseudomonadati; phylum Pseudomonadota; class Gammaproteobacteria; order Alteromonadales; family Alteromonadaceae; genus Aliiglaciecola; species Aliiglaciecola sp. 2_MG-2023. The sequence continues at coordinate 154,865 of NZ_JAUORY010000001.1, read as the reverse complement.
AACGCCAATTTCTTCAATCACTTTATTGCACCTGTGTTACCGAAGTAGCAATAGAATTAGCTGTACTGGCTGGAATTTTGCCAATCACCGTAACCAAAACAGCTCCCTGTTTTCTTGAATAATAAATATCTGAACCAAAGCGTGCAACGATATCACTTTCCGCTGAAGAAGCCGTTGCTTGTTGCATATAAACTGAAATATCAACTAAGCCATCACTTAACATTAAATATTCTAGCAAACCTGAATTATCAGGAAGCTGACGAACAGTATGTTTTATTTGTTGCATACCAACGGGAATAAACTCAACTTGCCAATGTTGCTCTGTAGCTTCGACTGGCGCCAGCTCGATTACAGCAGGCATAGTTGCTGTTTCTAATTTGGCGAAATAAGGATCTGGTTGTTCAGTAACGCTTAACGCTGTAACTTGAATTTGTTCAACTTTTTGACCATTCAAATCAACCACGTTGATTTTTAACGGTAAACCCGTTTGTTGATCTAACCACAGATTATAGCCAAAACGGCTTTTATCTTTGCTTATCATACGAATTTGTTGCGCTGCTTTACCGGAAATTCGACTTTTTCCGATGATCACAAAGTCATAAGAACTTAATAAAGATTTCGGATCTGTTAACAGCACATTCGGCATAGGTCCAATGATATACCCTGAAGCTAAGCTATAAGGTGTGCGGTGAGACTCGAAATAACTGACCTTTTCACCAACCCGAACAACTTCGCGGCCCGGCCCATTCAACTGATCTAACTGCTCCATCTCAATGCCATCTTGGTTAACACCATGACGCCACAGATAAGGTTGCGGATCCGCACCAGGTTTAGACAAAACATAAGAAGCAGTGTAATTAAGATTTGCTTTAGCATCTGCCATTTTATCTAGCCACATTAAAACGTTTGGATCTTGAATTAATCCAACTTGTGCACTAGCCAGTTTGACACAACTAAAAAATAGAAAAGCAGCCCAAAGATAGTTGGGCTGCAGAAAGTATTTATTCAGGAAGTTTCTCACGTTCTTGGTTTACTTCTGGTTGATTAGCTTCAGTTTTAACTTCATCTACCAAAGCACTTTCGTCTTGCAGATAACGTTGGCTATCTTTGAGCAAGACTTGCTCCATGTGGTCGTTGATAAACGCGTTAATACGACGTTGGTGGTCACGAACACTTACCGCTGGTGTAACCTGCGTTTGTTCCAAGCTTACCGGAGATAATCCCCCTTGTATGCCAGGGTATGACGCTGGTGCAGGATTAAAAATCTGTTGATCTTCTTGATTAAGCTGCTGCACACCGACAACCACTGCAACGGCAACAGAAGCTGCTATTGCTAATTGCCCGCCGGAACGAACTAGTGGGACCACATTGCTGATAACCGGTAAATCACGCCAAGTACGTTTAGGCGCTAAAATAGCAGGTTCAGACTCCAACGCAGCGGCAATAGATGCGCTTATGTCAAAATCCGCGCTTATTGGCATTTCTTTACGCATAGATTGACGAATAATGTGATAACGCTGCCATTTGGCACCCATTTCATCATCATTGAGGATATTCGAGACAAAGTTATCATCTTGACTCTCACCGTCAATAAATGCCGACAAATTTTCATGCTTATGCGTCATAAAAGGTTCCTGAATTAACGCTTCATTCTTCAACATTTTTTTACAAATGTCATTTATTTATCTTTCTAAGAGCGGGTTTAAGACTTTATCTATCGCCTCTCGCGCTCTAAAAATTCTTGATCGAACTGTTCCAACTGGGCAGTCCATCACATTGGCTATGTCTTCATAGCTCAACCCTTCCAACTCACGTAATGTTATAGCCATGCGTAAATCTTCGGGCAATTTATCCAGTGTATCAAATAACACTTTTTCAAGTTCTTCTGACATCAGACTGCGTTCAGGGGAGTTTTGTTCCTTTAACGCATCACTTCCGTCGTAATAATCTGCTTCTTCTGCATCCACATCACTGGCAGGGGGTTTTCTTCCCTGCGAAACTAAATAATTCTTTGCACTGTTAACCGCAATTCTGTAAAGCCAAGTGTAAAATGCACTTTCGCCCCGAAAGTTAGGTAAAGCTCTATAAGCTTTAATAAACGCTTCTTGGGTCACATCAGCTACATCACCTGAATTTTTGACATAACGTGAAACCAAATGCGCGACTTTGTGTTGGTACTTAGTGACCAACAAACCAAACGCATTTTTATCTCCGCGCTGCACTTTTTCAACAATCTGTTGATCCGTTATCTGCTCGCTCATTCGAGCCATCACTCCTTATACAAATACTACCACGGCTCCTGCAAGCACAAATATAGACTTTGCGTTTTGCGAAAAGTTCGATTTAAATTAAATTATTACAAACTTTCTATTCAAAGGCTTATTTTCACAAGCTGTCAATTCTGATAGGGTCTGCAAATTAATTCCAATTGGCTATTGTACTATATGAGCTCTACTGTTGAACATCGTTGTGACGTTTTGATTATTGGAAGTGGCGCGGCAGGCCTTTCTTTAGCATTAAAGTTAGCTGACAAATATAATGTAATAGTACTAAGTAAAAGTACATTATCAGAGGGTTCTACTCGGTATGCACAAGGCGGTATAGCCGCTGTATTTGATGAACAAGACTCTATCGAATCCCATGTAAAAGATACCCTTGAAGCGGGGGCTGGGCTGTGTGAAGAGGACGCTGTTCGTTTTACCGCTAAGCAAGCTAAACAGTGTATGCAGTGGTTAATTAATTACGGTGTTCCCTTCGATCAGGAAAAAGATGAACAAGGAAACGCCCGTTATCATTTAACCAGAGAAGGCGGACATAGCCACCGTCGAATTTTACATGCAGCCGATGCAACAGGCTTCGCAGTGCAAACTTCATTGCAAGAAGCCGTTATGCAGCATCCCAACATTCATCTGTTTGAACGTTACAATGCTATCGATTTAGTCCGTCATGAAGGCGCTCCCAATCAATGTTTGGGCGCATATGTATGGAACCGTAAAAAAGAACATGTTGAATTTATCCGCAGTCGTTTTACGGCGCTAGCAACAGGCGGTGCCAGTAAGGTCTACCAATATACATCGAATCCTGATGTTTCCAGCGGTGACGGTATCGCAATGGCTTGGCGTGCAGGTTGTTCTGTGGCAAATATGGAATTCAATCAATTTCATCCAACCTGTTTGTTCCACCCTGAAGCCAAAAACTTCCTCATTACCGAAGCGCTAAGAGGAGAAGGTGCATTTTTATGTCATGCAGATGGCAGCAAATTTATGCATAAATTTGATCCCAGAGGCGATTTAGCACCTCGAGATATTGTCGCACGGGCGATAGATTTCGAAATGAAACGCCTAGGAAAGGACTGCATGTATTTAGACATCAGTCATAAATCCGCAGATTTCATTGTGAAACATTTTCCCAATATTTATCGAAAGTGTCGTTCTTTAGGTATAGACATTACGCGCCACCCTATTCCTGTCGTACCAGCAGCCCATTATAGTTGTGGTGGTGTAAAAACCGATTTTAATGCAAAGACAGATTTAGATAACTTATATGCCATAGGTGAAGTCGCCTACACGGGTTTGCATGGTGCGAACCGCATGGCCAGTAATTCGCTACTGGAATGCGTTGTCTTTGCGCATGCCGCCGCCAATGATATTTTATCCAAAGCAGATATGCCGGTTTTCGAACAATCGATTCCAGCTTGGGATGAAAGTCAAGTGGGCAACTCAGATGAGGAAGTAGTGATTCAACATAACTGGCATGAGCTGCGTCTATTTATGTGGGATTACGTTGGTATAGTGCGCACCAATAAACGATTAGAACGAGCGCTTCGTAGAATAGAATTGTTGCAACAAGAAATTCATGATTATTATGCTAACTTCCGAGTGAGCAATAATTTACTGGAGTTGCGAAACCTAGTCACAGTGGCAGAACTCATCGTTCGCTGTGCCATGAGTCGCAAAGAAAGTCGCGGACTGCATTATAACCTTGATTACCCAGATACGTTGGAAAAGGCCGAAGTAACCGTTCTTGCAGGCCGAAGCAGCACACCATCTCGACGACTGGACTCTTAACCGGTCGTACTATTGATTAATAATAGGAAGGTTACCGGCCTATTATTAATCTCTCTGCATTTTCGCTAAAACGTCATTTTTCCTTGCAAATGACACACCTTAGCGTCATCACTGGTCAGCGAGAATTGAGTAACAGCAGTGTCGTCGTCTGATTTCCACAAAGATACATCAGATGGCAAAAACAATGGCTTTATAAAGTTAACTGCAACGCTGAACTCATCGCCAATATGTTCTTGAAACTCTGAAATACTCCTCGCCTTGCTCCACATTCCGTGAGCAATGGCCGACTTAAAACCAAATAATTTGGCGCTGGTTTGACTCAAGTGTATTGGATTAAAATCGCCAGAAACTTTACCATACTTGCGGCCAACAGCAGAATCACAATGCCATTGATTAACAAGTAATGAGCCGCTTTGTAGCTGGTAAGGTCGAGAATGGGATTTTCCACTGAAGGATTTTTTATCAACTGCTAATAGCTCACTCTCTGAGTGCCATATTAGTTGCTGTTGCTGATAAAATTTAGATTCTATTTTGAAGCTAATGCCTTTTATATGTCGTTCAAAGCTAACTATGTTACTTTCAAGTTCCACATCCATTGAAAGATCTAGCGCAGTAAGAACGTCGATCTTATTGCTTAAGTGGACAATGCCCAAAAGCGCAAAAGGAAATCGGTCATCAAGCATTAACTGCATATGTTGTTTGAAGGCATACAAATGTAAAAAGCAAGGATGTAATGGGGTTGATTGCGTCTCTTGCCACTGCACGACTTTGTGGTAAGCCTGTATTTTCGATTCATCTACCCTACCGAGCTTCTGACGAACGCCCAGTTCTACATTCGGTAAAAGTGCAGAATCGAACACCAAGGGTTGGCTTCTTTTTAGCCCCGCTTTTAGGAAATCCAACATATTTAATTAATCACTCTTCAAACACATTAACTGTCCAATGATTGTTGCTGGCAGCGCAGAACAATGCGACATAGTCGTCTGAAATCATGCTCAGAAACTTGGTCTTTGGCTAACCACATAAACATTGGCGGTTTATTAAGTATACTTTTTTGAAAGTGCAAGCAGATAAAAGCACCGCAAATTTTACTTTTTTGGCTGATTCGATAGCATCCTGAGGAAGCGCCTTGCAACCAATTCACTTCGCCAACAGAACTCAGACTCATGACGCTTATCGAAGCTTCGCCTTGGGTTTTGAATATCCAGCGAATGCCGAATAACAATGTAACAAGCGTTGCGATAGTTTGTAGCATGATTTGCGCAGGAATCACCGAGGCTTTCCAGAACCAAAAGGTTAACATCAAAAAGCTTATCCAACTGATTTGCAGGCAAATCATTAGACGGCTCTTTGCAATGCTAATTCTATACTTTGACACGACTCAAGATATGTTCAACCATTTGCGCAAGTTCGGGATCTTCGCACTCTTGATGCCCCATGAACCATGCAAATAAATCAGGATCATCACTGGTCAATAAACGTTCAAACACCAATTGTTGAGATTCATCTAAATCGTCAAAGGCTTCCTCAACAAACGGCATAAAAAGGACGTCAAGTTCAAGCATGCCTCGTCGACATGCCCACTTCAATCTAGACACTCTTTTTTTATCAAACATCCTGGCTCCAGGTAATAACATTAAACAAAATGGGATAGCTATTTTACTCAACTGAGTCTTGCATAATTAGCTTACGGCAATTGTATTCTGATTATCGTAAAAAATCTCAGACAAATTAACGATAGACTTGCATCTGAGTCGCAAAACCCCATTATAGTGGACAAGATAGATAGATTAACAAGGTATTAGCAAATATGCAGTCTAGTTTTTCAACACCTGATAGTTTTTGTGGTGAACTAAGTAACTTGGGAATAATTTCCGTTGAAGGTGAAGAGGCAGTGAGTTATCTGCAAGGAAAAGTCACTAACGACATGGAATCGTTAACTGAAGATCAGAGCCAACTTGGTTGTCACTGTGATTTCAAAGGTAAAACGTGGAATATTTTTCATGCCCTAAAAACGACTAATGGAGTCGATTTACTGTGTCACCGCGAAAGTATCCCAGCGTCCTTGGCAGAACTCAAAAAATACGGCGTATTTTCAAAGGTAGAGTTTAGCGACTCATCGAACCAATGGCATTATTTCGGTTTATCAGGTGCCCAGTCAGAACAGGCAATCGAAGCCCACTTTGGGGTGATCCCTGACAAACATTTGCAAGTTGTGTCCACACAACAAGGCAAAGTGATTCGATTTGATACGCCACACACTAGATATTTGGTTCTAGCGCACGATAAACTCGCGCAACAATTGACGCAAGAACTGACCACGTCAGAAATGGCAGAAAAGTATTGGGAAGCGGCAGATATACTCAGTGGTTTAGCAAATATTCAGGCTGCCACATCTGAACAATTCGTACCTCAAATGATGAATTTGCAAGCTCTCCAGGCAATTAGTTTTGACAAAGGCTGTTACATGGGCCAAGAAGTCGTTGCGCGAACAAAGTATTTGGGAAAAAACAAACGAGCAGCTTTTATCCTGAAGTCCGATAATACCACTTCAGTACTTGCAGGCGACATTTTAGAGGCTAAAATGGGTGATAACTGGCGACGAAGTGGTACAGTATTACGCAGTGCTTCATTAGAACATGGAACTTGTGTCTTAGCTATTTTGCCAAATGATACAACTGCAGAGCAAATATTCAGGGCTAAAGACACCCCTGAGCAATTATTTACATTACAGCCTTTGCCCTACAATCTTGATTAAATTATCGGGTTTTACCGATCTAACAATATAGAGAATAACGTTATATGCTAATTTCAGAAAACGCCATTGTTACAATGCACTTTACCGTAAAAACCCAAGATGGTACCCAAATTGATTCATCGCGAGACGGAGAACCAATGGTTTATATGCAAGGTAGCCAATATCTTATCAAAGGGTTAGAAGACGCGTTAGAAGGCCGTCAACCAGGCGATAAATTTGCTCTAGATGTTGCCCCAGAGCTAGCATATGGCGAGCGTCATGACGAGCTAGTACAATTAGTACCTAAAACCATGTTTGACGGCATGGAAGTAGAAGTGGGTATGACCTTTAGGGCAACGACTGACGATGGAGAACAGTCTGTGATGGTGATTGATGAGACCGATGACGAAGTTGTTATTGATGGTAATCACCCTCTTGCTGGCGTTTCCCTCAATTTCGATGTGGAAATTTTAGAAGTAAGAGAAGCAACAGATGATGAAATAGCCCATGGTCACCCCCATGCTGAAGGTGGTTGCGGACATCACCACTAGAGCTTTTGTTTAAATATTGAGACTAAAAGGCTATTGAAATATTCTTTAGCCTTTTTTAGGTTTAGTTGAGAATTGAGTTTCCAATTGATTAATACCAACACCTAATAACAGAAAAACATACTAATAACCTTTGTCTATTTCCTGTTCATCTATAGACTAATAGCAATACAAACTGCGTTGATAATCTTGAAATTATCTGCAAGTGCTTAACACAACGGAATAATATTTTGCAAAATCCGGTGAAGAAAACGTTTATGACCATCGCTTTAGCGATAGTCATTTTTATCCTTCTAGAAGTAGCTTTGCAAGCTCGCTCACATATCCGATTCGGTAAAAGTGTATTCAACACCCTTTCAGAAACGACCACATTTGTTGTAGACCCCAAAACGGGGTTATTACTATTACGTCCAAATGCTATTATCGAAGGGTCTCAAGCAACTATCAAAACCAATAGTTTAGGGTTAAGAGACGACGAAGTAGATGCAAAACCGGAAGGTGAATTCAGAATTGCTATTCTTGGAGCCTCATCAGTAATGGGTACTTACACCAAAAATAATAGCGATACTATTTCCGCCAAATTAAATAAATCGTTAACTCAAAATTTCCCAGAGAAAAAATTCAGAGTTATCAATGCTGGGATTGCAGGACTAGTTGTCTACGAACAAATTAAATTATTAGATGAAGTAATCAGGCCTTTGAATATTGATCTTTTGGTTTGGTATCCAGGTTTCAATGATATGACGGGTTACTGTCTTCAAAAGTTAGAGACTAGGAAAAGCAAGAATATTGACTATAAATTACCCAAATTACAGTTACCTAGTTGGCTACTTTCAATAGATTTGCTGATTAAAAACACTGTAGAATTACGCACAACAGCTTTCCAAAATACTGAGCAACTTGATCCCTCTACTCTAGATACATCGCGATATACCAAAAAAGTAAATCAATTATTAGATACTGCAGAAAAATTAAATGTACCAACGTTAGTAGTTACTAATGCCAGAGCTTTTAGAACTGAGATGCCAGAAGAAGAACAATATCGACTTTCTGAAACATCTAGATATTATAACAACTGTTTTGATTTGAAAGGAATCAACAGACTTTTTGATGATCACAATTTGATAATAGAAAAAGTGGCTAAATCGCGCGGATACCCTGTGTTAAATCTGAATGAGAAAATTCCTGGTGGAGATGAGTATTTTGGAGATGCTACTCACTTTACTGTTAAAGGCACTCAAAAATTTGCAGAAACTCTTGAGCAGAAGTTAATAACCAGTGATTTAATTCCACATTAAGGATTTGACAGTTGAGCTTTCAATCTTTCCATTTCATTGTATTTTTTCTCGTAACACTTTTTATAGTAAGAGTCCTACTAGCTAAAAATTCCAACTATAAAAAAACATATTTACTCGCTGCTAGCTATTATTTTTACATGTGTTGGGATTGGCGATTTTCAGCTTTAATCTTGCTAATCACCCTGATTAACTTTGTCGTGGGCCCCAAAATTAAAAAGGCGCAAAGCCTAGGACAAAAAAAGTTTTGGTTAACCATATCATTAGCTTCAAGCTTAGGCATTCTAGCTTACTTTAAATATTTAAATTTCTTTATCGAAAGCGCCAATGAATTGTTACAGGGCTTTGGTTTCACGAGTGAGTTACCCATTCTTAATATTGTATTGCCGATAGGGATATCATTTTATACTTTTCAAAGTATTAGTTATTCCCTAGATATTTATCGTGAGCGAGTTGAACCTGTATCCAGTTTACGAGATTTTGCATTATTTGTGTCATTTTTCCCGCAACTAGTAGCAGGTCCAATAGTTCGTTCATCTTATTTTCTGCCTCAACTAGATCAACACTACAACAATACTTCAACCTCAATTGAAGATGGATTTGCTTTAATCTTACGTGGTTTTATCAAAAAAATTATCATTGCAGATACGTTGGCGTTGCATATTGTTGACCCAGCTTTTGCAGATCCACAAGCGTTTTCACCGCTATTTTTGCTACTCGCCATCTATGCATATAGTTATCAAATATATATGGATTTTTCAGGGTATACAGATATCGCTAGAGGTGTAGCGAAAACCCTTGGTTATGAACTACAAATTAACTTTAATAGACCTTATAAAGCCATCTCAATCTCAAACTTTTGGCAAAGATGGCATATTTCTATGTCTTCCTTTTTCAGGGATTATCTGTACTTTGGACTAGGCGGTTCTAAGTCTGGTAATGTTTATCGAAATTTATTTATTACTTTCTTAATGATAGGCATATGGCATGGTGCAGGCTGGAACTTTGTAATTTATGGATTCATACATGCATCATTTGTTTGTTTAGAAAGGTGGCGGAGAGAAAGCCGCAAGAATCGCGGTATAGAAGAAAAGTCTTTTGAAGGAAGCCGCCTAATAATGCAAATTTTTTGGATTTTTAATTTAGTGGCATTCTCTCGACTATTTTTTAGAGGAGGATCATTAGAAGGTGCTAGTGTATACGCGCAATCAATGCTGCAGTTTGACAATCACAATGCGCCAATAAGCCTAGTGGGAATTACCATACTGAGCGCTGCAATCATTGCTCATTACTTGCCAGACTCATGGACGTTCAGTTGGAAGAAAGTTTACTCTTCTCTTCCTACTGTTGCTCAATCTATCTTGATTGTAACTATCACCTTTTTAGTAATGGCATTTTCTTCTGGCGATGCACCGTTTGTATATTTTCAATTCTAATAGTGTTTTATAAGACAAAAAATGGAATTGACATTAAACTGCTTCTTCATTTTCTTCCCCTGTTCGAATGCGGATCGCTCTGTCGATTGTAGAAACGAAAATCTTTCCATCACCAATTTTGCCTGTACGCGCTTTGTCCATAATGACTTCAATTGCACGCTCGACCATATCATCAGGAATAATAATTTCTATTTTATGTTTGGGTAAAAAGCCAATGTGATACTCTGCACCACGATATAATTCTGAGTGACCTTTTTGTCGACCAAAGCCTTTGACTTCGGTAACGGTCATACCTGAAATCCCTATGCTAGAAAGTGCTGCTCGCACATCTTCCATTTTGAAAGGTTTGATAATGGCTTCAACTTTTTTCATCAGACGTCCTTAGGATCCTACTACCAGCATGGGAATTTTAGCGTAATCGGATGGGCAATTTGGCTAACCGCTAATTCGCCACCCTTAGTTTACATTTAATTTACATCAGGTTAATAAAATATACCATCAGCAATTACGCAAGCAGCAAAAAATCGTCCAGCTCTATGAAAAAAAGCTGGATAATGTATCGCACTTTAGAGGAGCACTGTTTTTAATCAATCATAAAGCGTGGGAATAGGCACTCTTTTATGTTGTGTTTTAGTGAATATTTCGATTAATTTAAGTTCCACGTCTTGTGAAACTTCTTTACCTTCTAGGAAGTCATCAATCTGATCATAGGTCATACCCAATGCTTGCTCATCCGCCTTTTGCGGAGACAGGGTTTCTAGGTCAGCTGTTGGGGCTTTATTAACGATTTTATCCGGGGCTCCGAGATGGGTAGCAATTTGCCTAACTTGACGCTTATTTAAGCCAAATAAAGGAACTAAATCACAGGCTCCATCGCCATATTTGGTGTAAAACCCAGTAATATTTTCTGCTGAATGATCTGTACCTAAGACAAGACCATCCATCATCCCAGCAATCTCATATTGAACGACCATACGTGAGCGTGCCTTAACGTTTCCTTTCACAAAATCTTGCTTATGGGCATCGTCAGGTAATAAACCCGCTTCTGCTAACGAACCGCATGTTTGGTCATGAATTGCATCTGCACCAGGTTGAATATTCACACTAACAGCATGACTTGGCTGTATAAAATCAATACTTATTTGTGCATCCTCTTCGTCAGCCTGAACACTGTATGGTAAGCGAACGGCGACAAACTGATATCCACCATTAGACTGTTTATTTAATCCATCAACAGCCAATTGGGCCAACCGCCCCAAAGTGCAAGAGTCAACCCCTCCACTGATCCCCAACACCAACGTTTTCATTCCTGAAAGCGTAAGTTGGTTCTGAATAAATGCGACTCGTCTTTCAACTTCTTTTTGTGGATTAATTTCAGGAAGTACGTGCATTTCTTCTAAAATGGCTTTTTTGTGCATCTCAGTTCTCGTTTCTATGTTGTAAGGCTGGATATGACGTTCAGTTGATGAACGACTAAACTTAGTTAGGCAATAGGTTTCGAAATAAACATACTGCCTTTCAAAATTAAAATATTCTCAGATACTTTGATGTGTAATTGTATACCTAAAAGTCATTTAAATACGTTATTGTATTGTCCAATCACGTAATTTTTAGTTCTGTCAGTAAGCTAATAACCTTTGGAGTATCTTTGAAAAGCGTAAACATCTCTTTGATGTCCAATACTTTACAAAAAGGCGTCACACTTGTCGAATTAATGATAGGTCTGGCAATAGTTGCGATAGTTTTAACCATATCCGTTCCCGCTGCCCAAGGGATCATCATTAAAAACCGTATTGTATCAGAAGTAAATGAAATCAGCGGTGTCATTCAATTTGCTCGGGCTAACGCGGTGGATGAGCAACTGACCACAATTGTCTGCCCCACCGCTGACTTTTCAACCTGTTCGACCAATTGGAATCAGGTTAAAATGGTGTTTGGTGATGAAGATGGTAATGGCTCAAGGGGAGATGATGAAGATATTTTGGCGGCTACAGCATTACTTTCTGATAACAATTATGTGACAGGTCCTGCTCAAGCCATTCAATTTAACCCCAACGGCTCGGCAAATACTCAGTCTACTCTACTTATTTGCCATAAAAATAAGGAGGCCACCTACGCTCGGCAACTTACGGTTACGCCTCAAGGAAGGGTCAAAATGAGTCAAGATACAGATAAAAACGGGGTCCATGAAAACATCTCTGGTGGAGCACTAAGTTGCAGTTAAACACAACTCACCTGAGGCCCTAATCCATTTTTCCTTATTCAATTTGGCTGATGGCTTTTAATTTTTTTTCAAACTGTTCTAAGTGTTCAGCTTTTTCATAGTCAAAATGATATTGGTTATGAAAACCAAATCGTAAACTAACCAATGCATCTTCTAAAAAAACGGTATAGCCATCAAGATCAGTATAAGCTTTGACCCCCTGAAATAGATGCCCACCTTCAACAGCCTCCCCTTTTTCGCGGATTTTTTCGAAGACATTTAAAATAAAACGACTGTCTAATTCATTTTTCATATAAACCTCCATTCACGGCGAATATGCTTAAAAATAATCGAAATTGCATCAGCACAACTTTGCACCTGCTGGATTATAATGAGTAAATTTAAAATTAATTAAAATTATATCGTAAGCCGATATAAGCCCCATTGTGTTCAAATCCCTGTTCGCCGCGTATATGTTCAATTTCTGTTCGGAGTAACAAGTTAACACCAAGATAAAAATCAAAACCGATACCAAATTGCACCGCAGCCACACCTTCATCAAACTCGCACAAAGTTAAACTTTCGCCACTACCTAAATTAAATGGGGCTGGGGTGCCAAATTCACAACCCTCCCCTGAAGATAGGTTTTGACCTTCAACATCAGCGTTCAATATTCCCAACCGATAATATAGTTCACCGTAATTACTGGTGGCCTTACCTAACACCGATATCCCCAATGCATCAGCCTTAAGCCCGAAATCGGTTGCGCTTAAGCCTTCAATTGTAGTGGGAAGCTGCTCAACCAGTGATTGATTTGCAAGTTGATGATAACCAAATTCTGCATACCATTTTTCAGCGAATTGGTAGCCTACCGCCAATTTGTAACTTGTTTTACTGGCACTAGTGGATTCTAGACTAGTTTTGGCATATCCAAGGGTCGTTACACCATACATATTGTCTGTAGCAACAGCATGACCGCTTAGAATGAATAAAGTGGCAATAAATAGACAACGAGAGAGTTTCACACATAATCCTTCAAAATGAGCTAAAAACACAGTGATACTGTAATAGGTTAAAATAGCCTTAGTAACAAAACCTAAGCTAATTAGTTTTTTATATTAACCCAATTTATGCAGGATGTGCTTACTTTTTCAAGTAAAATTAAAGTCAAATTGCGTCTTAAAAAGACACATAATTAACCTAATATTTATGCATAAGATAGTCTATTTAATGAGCGATTGGATATTGTCTTGCTATTATTTTTATTTTAAAGCCACACGCCATTTTGATTTCACCCTATTGTTTAAGCTATATTTTGCGGGTGCTTTGCCTATTAGCGGTGTTCAAGCATATAGACCACTAAAATAGTGAAGTACGATTGTTAATTGACTGGTTCATACTTTTGAAAATACCTATATTACCATTTTTAGCCATAGCGATTATCGTTTTCGTTTGCTTATCAGGCTGCGTTTCAAATAAAGATACACAGCTACAAATTCGACATGTGTTTGACAAGCAAATTACATCATCACAGTCTGGCTTCGAATTTGTACTAGTTTGGTATTTACCGCCGGCAGAGCTGGTGCGCGGTAAACAAAACAATTTGTATATGAATACTAGGTTGAGATCTACGAGTGCAGAAGCCTCACGTTTCTCCCTCGATAATGAAACACGACTAAGATTAGAAGATATTGCAATTCAGCGATTAGAAAACGAACTTGAATCTAATCGAATGTGCCCACATGGATATAAAATTGATCAAATTAAATGGCTTGAACGTTCTATCGGCTTTATTGGAAAATGCCAATAAGTCTAGATAAATCAGATAGTCGTAACATAGGAATGAAATATGGAAACCATTAAGACGCGCGCTGCAGTCGCTTGGGAAGCTGGAAAACCACTCAGCATCGAAGAAGTTGATCTAATGCCACCACAAAAAGGCGAAGTATTAGTAAAGATAGTGGCAACGGGTGTTTGTCATACCGATGCATATACACTGTCGGGTGATGATCCTGAGGGACTTTTCCCAGCGATTCTAGGCCATGAAGGTGCGGGAATTGTAGAAGCTGTTGGCGAAGGAGTGACTTTGGTAGAAGTTGGCGATCACGTGATTCCTTTGTATACGGCTGAGTGCGGAAAATGCAAATATTGTCTATCGGGTAAAACTAATTTATGTCAGGCTATTCGTGCCACCCAAGGCCAAGGTTTAATGCCAGATGGTACTACTCGTTTTTCTAAAGATGGCAAACCAATTTATCATTATATGGGCACCTCCACTTTTGCCGAACATACCGTTGTACCGGAAATTGCACTAGCAAAAATCCCCAAAGAAGCTCCCCTTGAAAAAGTATGTTTGTTAGGCTGTGGAGTGACTACAGGCATGGGCGCGGTAACCAATGCTGCCAAAGTCCAAGAAGGTGACACAGTTGCCGTATTTGGATTAGGTGGAATCGGTTTGTCTGTACTTATTGGTGCTAGAATGGCCAAGGCCGGTCGCATTATTGCCATTGATATCAATGAAGATAAATTTGAAATCGCCAAACAACTGGGAGCAACAGATGTTATCAATCCCAAAGATTATGATAAGCCAATTCAAGAAGTCATTGTAGATATGACCGAAGGTGGTGTGGACTACTCATTCGAGTGCATTGGCAACGTCAATGTTATGCGCTCAGCTCTTGAATGTTGCCACAAAGGTTGGGGAGAATCAGTGATAATCGGTGTCGCGGGTGCAGGCCAAGAAATCTCAACCCGCCCCTTCCAGCTTGTGACTGGCCGAGTTTGGCGAGGGACTGCGTTTGGGGGAGTCAAAGGTCGTAGCCAATTACCTGATTATGTACAAAGGTATATGGACGGAGAGTTTGAACTCGATACATTCATCACCCATACAATGGGATTGGAAGACATCAATAAAGCCTTTGATTTGATGCATGAAGGTAAGTCTATTCGTTCGGTAGTGCATTACTAATGTCTGCCTTAGAACTGGTCTCATCAGTAAAGAGTTTTGGCGGTCATCAGCAGCGCTTTAAGCACCAATCAAAAGTGCTTAATTGCGAAATGAACTTGAGTGTATTTGTACCTCCACAAGTTGAACAGAACAAACCCCTACCGGTTTTATATTGGTTAAGTGGGCTTACTTGCACAGATGAAAACTTCGTCACTAAAGCAGGCGCGGCAAGAGTTGCAGCAGAGCTTGGTTTAATTGTAGTTTGCCCAGATACCAGCCCTCGGGGTGAAAAGGTTGCTGATGACCAAGCTTATGATTTAGGACAGGGCGCGGGATTTTATGTAAATGCGACTCAGCCACCATGGAACACCCATTACCATATGTACGATTACATTGTTGATGAGTTACCTGACTGCATAAATCAAACCTTTAATTGCATACCCAAAGTGGCCCTTGCAGGTCACTCGATGGGTGGCCACGGCGCACTTACTCTAGGCTTGTCGAATATACAGAAATACACCTCTATTTCTGCATTTGCCCCCATTGTAAACCCGTTGGATTGTCCATGGGGCAAAAAAGCATTTCAGGCTTATTTAGGAGATGACGTCACTGAATGGGAGCAATATGACGCGTGCAAATTACTCCAGCAACAAGGACAATTTTTGCAAGTTCCCATACTCATCGACCAAGGTTTAGATGATGATTTTTATCAAAGTCAAAAATTAACTAAGCCATTCGATGAGTTAGCACAAACTTTAAATTACCCCGCTATCGTTAATTATCATCGTGGTTATGATCATAGCTACTTTTTTATCGCCAGCTTTATTGAAGAGCATTTACGTTTCCACCATAAATTTTTGACCGCGACAGACTAGTCAAAAAAGCACAAAAAGTACTTCAGGTACCTTATTAAATGAATCTAAAATGGCCCTTCCATTATAAGGGTCACTATCATATTGGAAAATAATGACACAAAGCTCCCCGTCTAAAAGTTGTTAAACACGCCCTTTTAATTAACGCCAGAAAATTCGTTGTGTTTAATAAATTCAATGGTGTAATTTTCGACTTCTTGTTTAAATTCTTTGCTTGAAAAAGTATGATCCGCTTTAGAAATTCGGTGAACAGTGCTATCACTGCTTTTCAATTTTTTCCACGCTTTATTATTTAGGGTTTGCTGTTCAAACTCTTTCGCTGTTAAATCTACCCCACTTAAGACTAAACAGACCTTACCAGAGAATGCTTGCAAACCTTGTTGCATTTGAGCTTGATAGCTTTGCTGTTGATTGTCTTGACTAGAAACACTGTCGCTAACAAAGCCTTTTGCATCACCTATACTCCCGGCCACATTCACCTTTCCACGGAAGAGTTTTGACCAAAACTCTTTTGAAAGTAAGCGCTGTACATAATAGTATTTCAACATAGTTTTGCCCATAGCCGCATCATTTCTCAACCAAGGGTTTAGCAAAAATAACCCTTTTACTCGGTTGTCTTGCGGGGCGTAAATCATTGCCGCCGATGCCGCATCGCAAAGCCCCCATATGACAACAGAATCTATACCTAACTCCTCGCAAAGTAGATCACAAGCAGCCTTAATATCATCGCTAATATTTTCAAAGGATTTTTTGTCGCCTTCGCTATCGCCCATACCTGTGTAATCAAACCGCAATGAAGCAATATTTGCCTTAGCGAGGGAACGGGAGAGCTGCACAAATTGCCGATGGCTACCTACACGATACTGTGGTCCACCGACGACGATAAGCACTGCAGTTTTAACGGCTGGAGAGGGACGATGTAAGATCCCCATGAGCTGAGCGCCACTGCTGTTAATTACCACTGCAGACTCGGTGATTTTTGAGGACATCATGCTTCTCCCTGCAACGCGTTCAAAGTAGGCAAGTGCAATTGACTTTGTTCAAATATTTCTGGAATCTGCCAAAAAGCAGACCCTTCAAAACATGCCGTTTTAAGGAGCTGTTGATCCCACTCTTTAGTCTGTATTGATACCGCTGGGGGAATGGAAGCCGAGGCCAATTCGAACCAGGTTAATGGACAAGTTAGGGCTAATGCTTTAGAGACTTCGAGGCTATCGATAGACGACAGTAAGTCGGCGGTAATTTCGTAACCAGCTACCTCAACATTAGTGCCTGACAGGATTCGTTCACGCCAATTTACTTTTTGCTCTCCCTGCATCATCGAATTAGCCTGCTTTAAACGCAAAAACTGAGTCATGAATTGCTTACCTTTCATGACAGGTTTCCACAACAGAATCTGCTCTACGGGTAATATTGATTCGATGCTTTGTAATGTTGTCAACGCCATCAACCCACCAAAGCGCACCCCCCAAAGGGTAATACTTTGAATATCATTAGATTGTAACCACTTAACAGTGGTAACAATATTATCTCGCCAGATAGCAACATTGACTTGTTCGATGTCTTGTTCACTGTCACCAGTTCCAAGATAATCGAGGGAATAAACACAATACCCCTGTTTAGCTAAAAATAACGCTTGTTTGGTAAGTATTGCCCTACTTAGGTTTAGCTCTTCGAAAATAGACGGAAGCAATAAAATTGTTTTTTGCGAATTTGTTTGTCCGTATTGACTAACAAACAAGTTACCTTTGGCACAAGGTAGGAAATAACCTTTAATCACATTTGCTTCCTATAGGTACATGTTTTTTATCAAAGATAATAATATCTTACTCCAAATAAAAAGGCACCTAGATGATTAAAAAACGTCAAATAATTGTCCAAGCACATATACAAAAATAGGACTTTATGATGACATTTCGGTTAACTGAATCATCAATATAGCAATTTTGCTAAACATACCTTAGCATAAGCTTAGGAATTCTCTGTTTTTCATGAAGAAAAACGATATCAGGCATAGTTTAGCGGAATCACATGGCAGTAAAATTTTTAAAACCCCTTGCCGATGCAAGTCAATTTCCGGCTCCCAGCGTCACAGCCACACCTAAATTTAGATTAAGGGATTTAGATTTAGCTCAACATGCGAAGGGGGACGTGAGGGAAACAATTTTCACTCGAAACGGTCGCGGAGCAATAGGTATAGCAGGGACGGCGCTTAGAAAAGAAAATTGTAAAAATGTCATCTTGATCCCAGCTTATCATTGCCCAGCACTAGTTGAACCTTTTATTTGGTTAGACTACGAAATTCGCTTCTATCCGGTAAAAGCAGACTTAACTGTCGATATCAGCCTATTAGAAAAAGCAATTTCTGCAGGCGATGTGACCCACTGCGTAGTTGTCAGGTATTTTGGCTTTGGTCAAAATAACAATGACGTCATTCGATTTTTGCACAAACAACCGGTAGAAATTATTGAAGATTGTGCTCACTCATTGTTTCGATTTGTTGACCATTTTGCAGACTCAGGCAAACAAGTTCCAGATGTTAGCGCGAGCATATGTAGTATCAACAAAATACTGCCCACCATTGACGGTGGTGCACTCTATTTAAAAAGTAAATACGAAGCTAAGCTAACTCATGTTGGCTGGTTAGAAGAGGCTAAGGCCTGTGCTTTTATAGTTGGTATTCCGCAGTTTGTTGGCAGATTAAAAGCACGGTTTAAAAAAAGTAAAAATGAAACTGCTGAAGTATGTGCAGAACCTTCAGAAGAAGATAGCCATTTACGTTATTTCCAACCAATTGATCTAGTTTCTGCTAGTTATAGAAATACCAAAAGTATTTTTTGCCACAGTAACCTCAAACTGATTCGGAAAAAAAGACGTAGAAATTTCGAATATATCGTCAATAACATCAATAACCCAAAAGTTGGCGCACCTCTATTCAATTGCCTTAAGGATGAAGACATACCTTACGTGATACCATTTCTGCTTACAGACGAATGTTATTTTTATCAAATTCGCAAAAAAGGCATTCAAATTCTTCGATGGGAAGAAGTTGCAGTTAGTGACTGCAGTGTAAGTCAAGAATACCGTTCTCGACTGATCCAGATACCTTGTCACCAGCAACTTTCTACCAATCAGTTAAATTTTATAGTCGACACTTTTAATCAATTACGCCCCTAGGATAGTTTAATGAATTGGTCAGTTTTAAGTTGTTCTGAATTTTCTACCCATCAACAAGCTTGGGCAGAACTAAATAATAAAACCATGAATCTAGCGTTTTTCGAACCTGATTTTGTAAACGGGCTTATCGCACACTTTTTTGACGGAGATGAAAAACTAGTTGTTGCATATAAAGACGATGAATTGCAATACGCAGGATTCTTTAAACCCTTAGGCAAAGGACGTTGGGCTACGGCCATGCCCTCACAATGCCCGCTAGGACTATTTTTACACCACGAATCACAAATAAGTAGCAGTGTGATGAAATCACTTTGCAATGCCCTACCCGGCACAGTTGCAATGCTAGATATGCTGCAAATGGATTCAAAATATAGTCACTTTACACCAGCAAGTGATTTTGAATTTATGCCGTATATTACTTCCGGTAATCGCCCTATACCTGAAGACTTTGACATGTATTTTCAATCACTTGGCAAAAATATGCGGCAAAATTACAACAAAGTGATTAATCGCGCCGCCCGAGCGGAAGATACATTGTCTTGGCAGAAAGTCACTAAGCCTGCAGAGGTTAAACAAGCAATTATTAAATACGGTGAATTAGAAAGTCGTGGCTGGAAAGGTGAAGAAGGTACCGCCATATCCCCTGACAACACCCAAGGAAAATTTTATCAACAAGCCTTGGGCAGCTTAGCTGAGAAAGACAAAGCATGTTGTTGGTACTATTTAATTAACGATGAAATAGTCGCAGTGGATTTGTGTATACAACAAGATGATTGCTTAATTATCTTGAAAACCACCTATAACGAACAATTTAATAAACAATCTCCAGCATTAATGCTTAAAATTGAAATGATTAAATATTATTCTAATCACCGGGAACTCGAAGGAATTAATAATATAGAGTTTTACGGAAAAGCAATGGAGTGGCATAAGCGACTAGATTCAACCCTAAGGGAAATTGAACACGTAACCTTCTATCCAAGTTTCTTATCGAAACTATTGGTTAAGTTTGTAAAGAAAATAAAATAGTATAAAAACCCATTTAAACCTGCCATAATTTTCTTCATATTTTGGTTTAAAAGTGGAGGCAAATATGTTTTTTAAAGTAAAGATTAAGCAATTTAAAGTATGCTTGCTACTTATGCTACATGTTGTTTTTTCTTCGGCAAGTGAAGCAACTACTAATACACCGATTCCAGAAGATTTTAAGACTGCATCTATGATCTGTTCAGATGTGAAAGGGATGGATTATAGGCGAAATGATAGAGAAGCCAATATCCTAAGAGGCAAAGTTGAAGGTGCTCACTTCACTGAAGGGGTACAAAGAGGCTTATATGGAAATACTGGGGCGTTAGAAGGCGATTTGAATTATACGCTGAGCAAATTTCCAAATCATCCCAAAGCTCTACTTGTAACTGCTCAAAATCAAATGCGTCCAGGTTATAGTAGCCAAAGAAAGTTACGTAAAGATAAGTCATGGCCATCTAAGGAATGCTATTTTAAACGTGCATTAGACTTAGCACCTGATGATCCTCAAGTCCATTTGGTTATTGCTATTTTTTATCATCAATATAAAAATGTGAAAGTTGCTCAACGACATTATGAAAAGGCTATTAAAATCAATTCTCAGAACCCTGAAGCACATTACAATTATGGCTTATTACTTTTGACAGTTGGTGAGATTGATAAAGCAAAAGAGCATGCTAAAATTGCATATGGATTGGGTTATCCCCTTCAAGGTTTAAAAAATAAATTAATTTCAGCAAACGTCTGGACCGCAAAAAATAACTAAGTTTGTTTCACAGTTAACGGATGTAGTTTTTTGCTAAAAGCATTAGAAACCCAAGTTTATCTTGCTTCCAAGGAGAAAAGCGTAGCAACTGATACTTATCAGTTGCTATAGTCGATACTCCATTAGCAGTAGATACAGCACATTGATAGCCGACCTTTTCTACCAATTTAACATCGCGTTTTAAATAATCTTGATTGGGTTTGCCATTTGGATAGGCAAAACTAAATAATTTAGTATTCAATAATTTTTCGAGATAAACTTTATTGCTTTTGATTTGTTGGCTAGCTGAGTCATCATCAAGTTTGGCCAAAATTGGATGGCTACATGTGTGTCCTCCGATTTCCATTCCCGCTTGATGTAGCTCTATAACTTGCTCATCACTCATCATTAGACCGTCAGGTGTAGCTAAAGGTTTTAACCTCTCAATAATACTTGCTCTTTCTGCAAATGGTAAATACTTCAATTTTAGTAATAGCTTTTCAGCAGTTTTATATTTTTCCTGCAAGCTTGAAGTATCGTAATATTCGTTAGGAAATTCATCTAGTGACAGCTGCTCATTCGGCCAGTTACGTACATATTCAATAACAATATCGTTCCACATAGTGCCACCGTTTAAGAAATCAGAAGCAATAAAAAAAGTCGCCACAGTGTTATGTTTGGCTAAAATCGGTAACGCAACACTAGCATTATTTTCATATCCATCATCAAATGTAATCACAGCCGCATTTTTAGGTAAGTTACCTTCTTCCAGAAGAGTGGCAGCTTGTTTTAAGGAAAGCAGTGTGAAGTTCTGTTTTAACCAAGTAAGTTGCTGCTCAAACAGATCCGCATGCATTTCGTATGGCCGCATTGGGTCAAACTGTGGCAGCACTTGATGGTAAATCAAAATACTTAGTTTTTTTCCTCTTCCTAGAAACTTAAATAGCACCTTGAACATGAACTCTCCGTCGTAGGTTGTGCGTGAACTTTAAAGTAGCGTTAACAATTGATCATAAATCTTTGGTATAAAATAATCTTCCCTATATTAATTGTTCATTAAACTCTTTACACTATTAAAAAAAAAGAAATCAATTATTTATCTATGGAATTAATAAAATGGTGGTTCTATTCGCTAATTTTAAGCGTAATAGGTGAAAAGCAAAATCCACTTATCTTTACACAGCCAGACAACCAGTCAAAAGACAGTCAAAAGCCATTTATTTGGATTTTTTGTTCGACAATAGGTGAATTGAATGGCTGTAAGCCAGTCATAGATACCTTAGCAAAAGATTATTCATTGGTGCTAATATCGGACCGGGATTGTTATGCTGAAGCATACCGTGTGCAGTTTCCCGAAGCACATATAGTTCAACTGACCGGCTGGAAAAACGAAGCGAAGTCGTTATACAAATTATTTCCAACAAAACATTTTATTTTGTGCGAAATTCCTTGTATGCCAAATGATGCGCCTTGCCGGCTAGCATATGCTTTTTTACGCTTTCTAAAGAAACAAAATACGACGTTAATAGCCGTCAACAGTTGGCTTTACGAGTATGCGCCGTCATGCAAACAAGACGTGATTGAAAGACGTTTGTTCGCTAAGGAATATGTCCAGCTTTTCGACTCTTTTATGGTTCAAACAGATAGCGTTAAAGCGAAGTTAAGCACTGTTGGCGCATCAGAATCTAAAATATATGTTACTGGCAATTTAAAATTTGATGCGGTTAGTGATTTAAAGGTGCAGTTCAAAGATGACCATGCTAAATCTTTATTCACCCAACTAAATAGTTTGGACAATCCTATTTTTGTAGCAGGTTCACTATCCGACAAAAACGAATATTTGGCGTTAATAGACGCTTTCATAGCATTAAAAAAGAATTCTCCAAGTGCCCTCATGATAATGGCCCCCCGCCATCCAGAGAAACAGCAACAGCTTGATGAAATAGCAGAATTACTTGCTCATAAAAACCTAAGATTTCAATTCAGATCACAAATTGAAAATCGAATGAGTCCAGCTTTAGATGTTTTGGTTTTAGATACCTTCGGCGAGTTACGGGGCTTATATTCGGTATCAGATTTTTCTTATATTGGTAAAAACCACAATGTATTAGAGCCTCTTGCATTTGGTAAACCCGTTGTTGTAGTGAATGGCTGGGAATCCACTTATCCAAGTTATCCTGTTTATGAAATATCAAAACAACACAATTTATTATTTGAAGTTAATAATACCAATAGTTTAGGTGAAGAATTGATTAAAGTTAGTCAACTCGACCTGAACACTTTTGGCGAACAAACGAAATCAACGTTAACGAATCTCGCCACTACGCTTTCGAAAAACATTTCTATAATGCGAGAACTGAAAATAATTTAAAGGTGTAATATTGGATGGCACAAGAGTTTGATTTAAATTCATTAAATGTAACTATAGTGCATAGAAGGATAAAGCATCATGCTAAACACTCTGGTTATAATACCGTGTTTGAATATATGAAGATCCCCCATGCTGAAGGTGGCCTCAGATCATATATTGCTAGCCATATTCCTGCTAGTTTGAGATGGAGATTACACACCCTACGACCCCAAGCTGTAGGAGATGAAGGACTGTTACCAGAATTGAAAGCGATGTCAACAGTCGCATCCTCATCACCGGGCATTTGCCATTTTATTTATGGAGAAGATACCTATTTTTACACTCCGTTGTGGCAACATAAAAATAAAAAGGTGATCGCTTCTTATCATTACCCACCGGTGAGATTAGACGAAAGAGTTAACAACGCAGTACTAAGCAGGCTCGATGCAGTGGTTTTGATGTCAAACAGTCAAAAAGACTGGTTCGCAAAATATATGCCCGAAGAAAAAATATATGTCGTCAATCATCATGTTGACACTAACTTCTTTGTACCAGCTCCTCCGACAACCGATACAAAATTAAAAATTGTCAGTTTGGGTGGTATTTTGCGAGATATGAACTTATTACATGAAGTGGTAAGCGGTATAACAAAAATGCTCGGAAAAGACCAAGTTGAATTTAATTTTCTGATTCCTAAGTCTGAATGGCCTAAGTTTAAGCATTTTGACAACGTTAATTTATTATCAGGTATCAGCGACGAGCAACTTAGGGATCTGTATCAAACATCAACAATAGGTTTTATGCCGCTTATTGATTGCACTGCAAATAATGCTGTGCTTGAGATGATGGCTTGTGGTACTGCTATTGTATGTTCAAATGTTGGCGGTATTAGCGATTACATAACGTCAGATGGAGCAATCATGTTTTCTCATGATACTGATCCGGCACTATTGTGTGAGCAGATTATCCAGCTCTCTAAACAAACTGAAAAAATAAAAATCATGGGAAAATTCAACCGCAAACGTGCCGAAAAAGAATTTTCCCTTGCAGCGACTGCCAACAAATTGAAGTTAGTTTATCAATCAATATGTCAGCAAAGTTAACTAACAAAAACTTATCGAGATAATAACGTGTCAGCTGTCAATAAAGCCCTGTTTTTTACGTTCGCAAATAAGTACACAACTATGATACTTGATTTGCTGTTGGTGATGTTAATTTCGAGGTTACTGACGCCCACTGAATTAGGCATTTACTCCTTAGCCGCAGGCACAATTATCATTGGTCAGTTGTTAAGGGACTTCGGACTTTCGTTATATTTAATCAAAGAAAAAGACCTCAATAAAGAAAAGATACAGGGATGCTTCACCATCTCCTTTTTACTTTGCTCAGTACTTGCCTGTGTTTATTTCTTTTCAGCAGGCGCGCTTGGATCTTTTTTCGAAAATCAAAAAGTAACGGATTTGGTACGAATATTAGCTATTAACTTTTTATTTTTACCCTTTAGCACTTTAATGTTTTCATTATTTAAACGTCAGTTAATGTTTGGAAAGATTTTAGTCATTGATGTGGTTAGTTGTATTGTCAGAGTCTCCACGACTGTCGGGTTTCTATTATTGGACTTCGGAGCTGAGGCCATTGTCATTGGTGCCGTAGCAGGAACAATCTCCAATGTGGTTATTGCAATTAGTTATGGTGAATGGAAATACTATCGAATCAATTTTACCTATGTAAAAGAGATAGGAAAGTTTACCTCCTTCGTTAGCTCATCAAATATACTTGGCCAATTAATAGTTATTTTACCAGAGATGATAATTGGTAAATTTCTATCTACTGCTAAGGTTGCATTTTTCAGCAAAGGGATTGCAACGATCAATATTTTTAACACCTTATTACTGTCGATAGTAGTAGCCGTTGCTCAACCGTTTATTGCGCGAATCAACAACAAAGATGGTGATATGAGTGCAAGTATGTACTCTATTTACAACTATGTATTAATATTACAATGGCCCTTTTGCGCTGGTTTGATTTTGTTCGCTGATGATTTAATTTATGTGCTCTATGGTTCTCAATGGGAAGAGTCTATAATCTTAACCCAAGTATTTGCGTTTGCGCATTTTATCCGTGGTTTCATTGTCATGTCAGATCAACTCCTTAATGCTGTTGGTGAAGTTAAATTCATTTTTAAAACCACTTTAGCACTCTCAATTTTTACTATTTTATCTGTATATATGCTCGTCGACTTCGGCTTATTGTATTTAGCCATTGTAATGAGCGTTTTCACGACAATTAAAACAATAGTGGTTCTACCAAAAGTTATTTCTCGATTTGGATTAAACATCTCTCACCTATTATCAATACTATCTAAAAATTTTGCTATTACACTTATCATTTTCGCTGCTGGTTATGGCTGTCGAGAACTAACCCAAGCTCTTCCGGTATTAGTAAGGTTAATGATTAATGTCTCTGTAGTCGGTGTAGTTTGGCTCATTTGTTTGTTTTTATTCAAACACACTTTTAGTCAATTCATTCTTAGTTTTTTATCTGCATTGCATCAAAAAATCAAACCGACCTAAAATAAATTGGGTAGTGTAACTGGATAGGAATTTGAAAAACTTAAGTCGATAAATCATTTAATTACCGTTATCATTCTGGCTGTGAGAGTCACTATATAGTTTAAATTTAGTTATCTATTAATAGTTTTAACCAAAACTATCGATTCATCATCATATTATATTAACTTTGAAAAGTGCTGGATGAATTGCATCAACTTTTCAAATAACCTTGGAAACAAAATGAGTAATTTAGAAAACCATAAAAATATCCATTTTCTATCTGCTTCAGATCGCATCAATTATGGTGATTTGTTATTTCCTCTCGTTTCCAAGGCGATGTTTGAGTCTCTTAGTTCTGCAGAATTTAAAAATTATGGTCTGGTAAAAAGTGATCTATCGGCTTTTGGTGCTATGCCAACGGATTCTTATAAAGTTTTACAACAGGATTTAACTAAGCATGAAGGGAATCTCGTATTAGGTGGTGGCGAAATGTTTTTTCCGTCTTGGCAGAAACTTTACGCTTATATCAATCCTCTTTATGCAAAAATAAACAAACCATACAAGATAATGAAAATAGAAGAGCGACTTAACATTGCTCGAAAAATGCTTTCATATGGAAAAGTTGATTTACCTTTTACACCCGATATAGAAAAATTTGGAAACGGAAAGTCTGCACTGTTTTTTAACTCTGTTGGTGGGGTACTGCCTCCCGAAGAATCATCTCGCTATTTGGAAGTGGTTAAAACGGCTTTAGGCAAAGCCAAACACGTATCAGTAAGAGATAACCGTAGCAAAAGTTACATGGATAGAATTGGCATTGATAGTACTCTGGTTCCTGATTCTGCATTAATCATGTCAGATTTATTCCCAATAACTGAGTTGGAAAAAAAATTATCGTTAGATTTACATGAACTGCCCAAAAGTTATGCATTCATCCAATTTGCAATCGACAAATCCCCCAAAGATCTCAAGACCTTTGTTGAAAAACTGGAGATCACACTAAGTCGTCTTGGAATTACAGGTTTGCTTTGTCCAATAGGGATTTCTGCTAATCATGAAGATCAAGTGGCGTTAGCAGAATTAAAATCTTATTCAAAAAACTTTGTAATGGTTGAACCTAAAAACCTTTACGACATTATGTACCTGATAGCTCGCAGTGAAGTATATATGGGAACAAGTCTGCATGGCATGATAACCGCTTATAGTTTCAATACCCGGTTTATTCCTTTAAACACGAAAGTAACTAAGCTCATGTCTTACTGTGACACTTGGACTAAAACGTTTTGTGCGGGCTGCACCGATTTCGAAGATGTTGATAATGTTGAAGGTTTGTATAATAACTGGGATTTTGATGCTTCTAAGCTAGCATTGGGCGAACAAAAACAGAAAGTTTACGATAACTACAATAAAATGGTTAGTAATTTTATTGCCTAATAATTAGCTAACCATTAATAAATGGATTAGCTACTAGCCCGCTCTGAACTGATTTTTTAATAACTTAAGCCAAGCCCAAATTGGGTTTCCATACAATGTTGTCATTCTTGCTGCAATAGTTTGCATTTGTTTGAAAGTCAATTTTGGAGTGAGTTTCCAAAGTAAATTTAAAAACCAAGTTTTGGAAGTATCGATTAACGCTTTTCTTTCCATAGGAGTCGAGTTTTGTTCTGTAAAAATATTTTTCTTTAACCAAATTACATAGTCTAAAGATGCGATTAACTTATCATAAGAATGGGGAGAGTTTACCGCACTGATATTTAGCAAACTGGTTCTCCACATCACTTTAGCATCGCTAATTTTTGCAATTTGGTTATCTTCTGCGAAGCAAACCCAGGATGCATCATCGGAACACCAAGCAGCAGGAAATTCTACAAAGCCATTATGGCGGTCAAAAGTCTCACGCTTAAAAATATATTCAGAAACAAAGCTACTACGTTGTGCTTTCATTCTGGCTAAAACAAAATCAACAGGGCGTTCCCATTGAGGGTGTACAATATTGTCACGAACAATATTGCTTTGCTCGTCAATGACTGATGTATCAAATCGGAAAAGCGATTCTTCTGGATACTCTTCGATTGCTTGATAAAACTTTTCAACACAATCAGGCCCCATTTCATCATCATCGGAAAATAACCAAACCCATGGTTGATTAGATAGCTGGACGCAACGATTCCATTGTTTGATTAATGAATGAGCGCCTAAGTTTTCATCGAACCGATGATAAAGTAAATCAATTTGATTTCCAAATTTGTCGCAAATACTAGCTAAGTCATCGGGACTTTTGTCATCTCCCACATACACTTTCACTCGCTTATCGCTTTGATTAGCAATACATTGAAGAGCAGCCTCTAGATATTCACCTTTGAAGGCAGGAATGACAATTGCTAACAATGGAGTGATGGAACTCATATTTTTGATCCACTTTAAATTTTTTAACCGACTAACAAAGTCTTTATATTAGCCAATACCGAAGGTTAATGGTATGCCTAAGTTAATGATAAAAATAATGAAATTAACATTATTTAAGATATAAACATACATGATTTTAGTTTTAAATAATAGACTAAAACCTATTTCCAAAAGTCGTTTTATACACATCAAAAGTCTAAAATGTACGTTCTATAATTGAATTGAATAGCATAAAAGGTTAGGTTACGGTATAAATTCTTGATATTTAAAGCTATGAAAAAACCGATAAAAATTAGTGTGGTAATTCCAGTTTACAATTGTGAAGCACTAATAGAAGAAACCTTGAGTTCGGTGCTTAATCAAACTTACCCAGTACACCAGATTATTTTAGTTAACGACGGTTCAACTGACCATTCCTTACAAGTCTTACAGGGTTACAATGCCGACAATATTGTTATTATAGACAGACCCAACGGTGGTGTATCATCCGCTAGGAATGAAGGTATAATGCACGCAACAGGTGATTGGGTTGCCTTTTTAGACAGCGATGATATCTGGATGCCAAACAAGTTGGCACTCTATGCAGAAATTACAGATTGTTATCCAGAAAGCTCCGTCATTTACAGTGAGTTCTTAGCTTGGGAACCAGCAGAAAATGGACTTTTCAGCAATCCACTAGTGAAGGTTTCAACAAATAACAATATTGAAATAGAGCCCAAATTAAGTGGTTGGATTTACCACCAGCAATTACTTACAAATTGGGTATTAACTAGTACCGCAATGTTTAAAAGATCCTTATTTGAACAAATAGGTATGTTTAATACCGAACTTACTATTGCTGAAGATTGGGATTTATTCATTAGAGCTAGTCGTGTGGCGCAATTTAGTAAGATTAAACAACCGCTAACCTACTACCGAATAACCCCAGACTCCTTGACCAAAACAGTGAAGCAGAGAGACTTTGCAAATGAAATCATTCAGGTTGCCATTAAAAAATATGGTTTGAAAAGTCCTGATGGAACAGCGGTAGATATCAAACAATTTAATCAACGCAGTTTCACCCGATACTTTGACTATGGCTTAGGTGCATATAGACAGACGTGGTACAGAAAAGCTGTACAGGCATTTTGGCAGGCCTTAAAATACCGCCCAAGCGCCATGCGGACATGGATTTATTTAGCAAAAGCAGTGCTAAAATTGATAATAACTAGCCCTAAAAAATAGATTTAACCTTGGATATTAAAATTGAAATTATATTATTTTAAAGCTGAAGATGGAAATGTTGGTGACGATTTAAATGCTTGGCTATGGCCCAAAGTTATCGGTGAAGTGCTTGACGACGATAACTCTCACTTAGTCATTGGTGTAGGAACATTGTTAAACCATCGCATTCCCTTAGCAGAAAAATATTCAGTTTTATCTTCGGGTGTCGGCTATGGTAGTGCACCGCCGTTAAGTACTGGAATGTGGGAATTCATTGCTTTAAGAGGACCTAAAACTCAAGAGGCGGTCAACGCGAAAGAAGTAGGTTGTCTTCTTGATGGCGCATATTTAATGCCTCGTTATTTTCAACCTGACACGAAAAAGCGCTATCCAGTCGCTTACATTCCTCATGTGGATAGCGTTAAGTTTGGTCAATGGCAAGAAGTTTGTAAAATGGCAGACATTAAGTTCATTGATCCTAGATGGCCAGTGGAAAAATTTATTAATGAACTAAATTCCTGTGAAAAAGTACTTACCGAAGCCATGCATGGTGCAATTTTAGCTGATGCCTACGACATAGCATGGCATCCAGTTAAAGCGTACGATTATATCAATGACTTTAAATGGCAGGACTGGGCACAATCTTTATCACTGGATATAACATTCTCAATCATTCCGCCCACATGGAAAGGTGATATCGGTTTAAATGCTAAAAGTACGATAGTAAACAAAATAAAACGACTGAGTAAAAGTTTGGGTTATCTGCCACAATCTTGGACTCCCCCCCCTACACCTCAAAGTAAAAAAGGACACCTTCAAAAAGTAGCTAAGCAACTGCTAAATTTAGCCGCCACACAAGAATTTAAAGTTTCAGACAAATCTTTGAGGGAAAAGAAAACTGACCAACTTGTTACCACTATCAATAAGTTTGTAACAACTAACACAAAGTAACAAGATGATTTTAAAAGCGTTATTAAATAACGCTTTTAAAAATAAAAAGCTAAACTCTAAAATCAGGCTCTTCTTTTTGTAACCATAATTCAAGTACAACCATTATCCAAATCAACTCACCGTAATAGCCTGTATGAACAGTGTTGTGAGAGTCCAATGCCTGATCAATAAGCGAAGAATTAACAATATTACGATGTTTAAAATTGTTCAATGCATCAATAGTGATATCTTTTAATTGCTGGTTTTCCTTCATCCAGACGCCAAAAGGCAAACCAAAACCATGTTTACTTTTACTTAAGGTTTCATCTGGTAAGAAACCATTGCATGTTTTTTTATAAAAATCCCTTAACTCTCCTCCTGGTAGTTTAACATCAGCAGGAATCTCGCAACTAAAATCAATGAGCTTTTTATCCAAAAGTGGGAAGCGTACTTCCACCCCTGCCAATTCGCACATTTTTGTCACTTTTATTAGATCGTTGTCTGCAAGTGTATTCTTCCAGTCTAAAAACAGCATTTGATCTACTGGATGTGAGCTTTTACATTCGGCATATCGTTGATTGAGTTGTTGGATGGGTATCTGTTGATCAACATCATCAAGGAAGTTCGACGGAAATATATCCTTCGCTCCCATTTGGTTTACAAAGTTATGGGTTTGTAATCGGCCAGGCAATGGCACGCGCGCTTGCTCTAGATAACTAGCCCCCTTTTTCAATACAGGTAGTTTTCGGCCTACAGCATTGTTCACAGCTGCATTTAATGCCCCCCCTACAGGAGCTGGAAGTTTGTTGTACAATTCAAAAACTTTCTGTTTTGCATAGCGTTCATTACCAGCAAACAACTCATCACCACCATCCCCTGCTAACAGCACCTCAACACCTTTGTTTTTCGCAAATTTAGCGCAGAAAAAGGCTGCCATGGCAGATGAGTTTCCAAAAGGTTCATCAAAATACTGCGCTACTGTAACAAACTCTTCAGCAACTTCCTGTGGTTCAAGATAAAGAACCTCGTGTTCTGTACCAAAATGATTTGCGGTTATAAGCGCATATTCAGTTTCATCGTAGCCAGCAACTTTAAAACCTATAGAAAAGGTCTTTGCACGTTCGCTTGTTTTAGCCAACATGCCAGCAACAGTCGAGCTATCTAGACCACCACTTAGAAATGCTCCGACATTTCCAAAATCAGCTTTTTTAACACATTCTTCGATGATAGCTAAACAATCTATTTGCGCCTTATCTTGGTTATCCAATGAAGATGCAAATACAGGTGAATATAGCAACTGTGTGTGCGTACCTGATTGTTTGTCAAATATAACCGCTTTACCAGGTTCTAGTTTAAATGTGTTTTCATAAATTGAGGTAGGAGATGGTATACAGTGAAAATACACATAATTGTACAGAGCCTGCTTGCTCACTTTTAGCACTGTATCATCATGGGATTTTATATCTCTCAAATTACCAGAAAAATACAATGCTGAATCATTTTCATAGTAGTAACAATTTTTCGTTCCCATCTGATCATTAAACAAGATCGGTGCTTGTTGCTGATCAAAGTAGAGCATCCAAAACTGCCCAGACAACCGCTGATAAATACTTGCAATATTAGCTTCGTTTTTAAAAAGTGAAAATAATTCATTTACATCAGTGGCAGCACCATCTAAAAAAACGTATCCACATAAACACAAAGCGGCAGAATCATTATTTGCGCAATGTAATTGTTGGTTTTTAGATATATTGACAGCCTTTTGTCCATTCATTTCGAATGTTAACCACATTGATGACTCTTGCACTTTTATCGCCTACCTTATTTTAGTTTGTGGTTGAATTGCTTGATATTCTATCGCCAATTAGCTTGTTGTACAGCATAGATTCAATACTCGCTACCGGATCACCAAATAACTTATAAAGAACCACTATGGCAAGTGTATATACAACAAAACCACTTACCACCTTCAAAGCTAATATAGCAATTACGGGAATCTGTAATATAGGAAAATAGCTAATTGTTAGGCACATGAATACCACAGCACAGACAGGTCTTACCCAGCTTGTGATAACATTTAAAAGAGATATTGATAATGCCTTACATAAAATCGTTAATACAATTGGAAAAGATAAACAAATTGCGATGAATAAGTGCTTTGGAAGACTGTAAATATCAAAAAAACTTAAATTGACGATAATAGTGACAATTAACATTGCATTGCGGAACCACATTAACTTATTGGACAAAGATTCTTTTTCTAAAATCACTAAAAATTGTTCGCTGAAGAACATAAGAATTCCGGCCACCATCGCATACAAGCTAAACCAAGTCATCAAGGGAATAGCTAACGACCATTTGGCCCCTAAAAATACTAAAATAAACTCCTCTGAGACTAGACTCAGCCCAAAACCAACAGGTAAAAAAATATAAACGGATAGCGCGAATACAGATATTAAGCGGTGCTTAAAATTGGCTTCATTTTGTATAAGAGATAAATTCGGTAATACCCCTCTAATTACAGGTATCAACAACTCTTTAGAAAACATTGAGGCTAAATTGATAGAAACATTGTATATACCTAAAAAGTCTGCTGAAGCGACTCTGCCCACAACTAAAGCATCACCTTGGTTATTTAAATAACGACCAATACTTAATGGCACTGTTGATTTTGAATATTGAAATATATCTCGCCAACCAGATAGTTGTAATCGAGGTCGGTACTCATGCATTACATAACTGAGTAATACCGTGCAAATGGTAAAAGTAAAATGTCCGAGTACTATCGCCCAATACGATTTCAAGTAGAATGCTAGGCTTATAGTAACGAGCATGTATACAATTCGCGAATATAGTGTGACGCTAAAATCTAACTTAAAATTAAGGTGTTTTTGTGCGATTAATAAACCCACGTTACTGAATGACTGCAATAGTCTTATTGCAGCCAAACACACAATGACAGGCTCTAAATTTGCTTGCTGATAGAAATTAGAAATTGTTGGGGCAAACACGATAAGTGGAATTGAAATAATTATTCCCTGTAAAATTCCCGCAGTCCAAACAGTATTATAAAGATAGGTTTGATTTTCTTTTATTCGTAACAGATACAAGTTCAGACCAGCCTGGCTTAGAGCATCAAGTAACCCAAGCGCAAGCATGGCCATTGCGATAACACCAAAGTCGCTTGGGGCTAACAACCTGGCTAGAATAATAGTTGTTATCATTCCGATAAATTTAGACCCCCAACGGGATAGAACAGACCAATATATACTCGCCAGAATATTAGTCTTGGTTGATTCAACCATTGATTAAACCATCGTATGGTAAAATACCGTAAATGGCATCTAACATGCCATCAGGTGTTTCAAACGTATCCACAACCTTACGTGAACGCATATCGACCTTAACAACAAGAGCATTATTACCAGAAGCATATTTAAAGTTACGTTGGCTGAGGAATTTCAACCTGGATTTCATACTTGTTTTTCGTAATTTAGAAAAACCAATGTAAAACATATCATCTTCTATATATAACCCTCGGCACCACCCCATAGGTCGATTAGTAACGTTATGAAAAGGATCGATAATTTCAATCATTTCACGTTTCACAGGATCACACAGCAATAAAACCCCATCGACTTGAGTAAATACTAGCTTATCGTTCCACCACAGACCATCATGCACGCCTTTGTCATTACCTAAATTAATATCTATACGGTCAGTCACAAGGGATAAATTTACTGCATCTTCCTGAGTACACCTAGTAACCCAAACTTGATCGTCAAGCTCAAAAACAAAATTAGGATGACTGTCATGTGGTCGAGTGGAATGGTATTTTCGATAATCAATATTAGGATCAAAACGATGCCAAGGCTCTTTGCCCTCGGTATTAACAATGCGTTTAATTTTTCCTGTTTCTGGATCGCAAAACACTACATTATCCAATCCTGTAGAAGTAACAACTAATTCTCCTTTAATTAGATTTACCGAATGAATATTATGAAAACAAGGATGTGATATAACGTTAGTTAATTTGAAATCAGAGAGTCGATAAAGATGAATTTCCGTATCTGTAGGTAACCACAACATCTTATTCACTATGCAACCGTTGGTAAATTGTAGATTCGGATGTTCTTCTGGGTAATGCTCTCCACCTTCATCTTGCTGAATGACAATCCGACACACTTTAGTTTTAATATCTAATTCAACCAACCTGGCACTTTGATAATACTTACCTTCACCAAGTTCAAATCCGTTAGGACGCAAACATCCGCCGGAAAGCAACAATTTGTTCGTCATTGTTTGTCGTTTCCAAACCAAATAATTGATTGAAGTTTAATTATAAAATTAGACACTATTAGCGGTCGAAGGGGGTATCCTGACCCCTGTTGCAGTAAATTTAACCTTTTCCCTTCTGACAATATGAATATTAATTGCACAAACGAGTCCAGCCATCGCATAGAGCAAATCAAAATATGCCAAACTAACATTATTACCAGTGATCCCATATCCAATCATAGCTAGTGTTATATTACTAGATAATGACGCTAACCATTTTTCATTATTTGCTATTGCCCACTTCCTATTCTTAAAATTAACCATCAAAGTTAGCCAAAGAATCATCATAAAAGCAAACAATCCAATAAACCCGTGATCGCCTAATACTTGCATATAAATATTGTGCGCCGCTTTGGGCCTCAATCTAGGAGGAATTGGAGGTGTATCAACTGGACCGAAACTTGGCGTCATTGGAGCATAATAATTCCAAAGAATACGATCTTTCACTGCATGAAATCCCCCGCCTGTTAACGGATAATCCATTGCAATAAGTGTGGAAATTTTCCAAGCCCATAATCGACCGATAAAAGAGCCATCTTCTTGAGCAGCCGAACTAACCGTATTTTGCCGCTCTTTCCACTCGCCTGGAGCAAAAGTAAAAAATAGTGGTAAAGCAATTACCGCAATCATTCCATACAACAATTTTCTTTTTGATGTCCACCAGAACGCGGCTCCTAAAATCAATAGCCCTATGAAGCCTCCACGTGAATATGTTCCTATAATGGCAACAATATTCAGCACTAGGAGTATATTCAAACCGCGCTTGATAGAATAATGTTTTGTTACACTGATCAAATAAAGAATTAGTGGAATACACATGTTAATAGCTACTGCTAAATCATTTCTATCTCGAATAATACCTGCTTTACCAACAATTCTATGCCCTCCACCGGACAATATAAACTTAACCGCTTCCATGGCTGCAAAAGACGATATAGACAATACGACAGCCCAAACAACGGTATTCACATGGAGTCGTTTAGTCACTGTTAAAGTCACAAAAAAGTAAAGCAGTAAAACTTTTATAAATTGATTCCAATACTCCCAAACAAACGCAGAATACGAAGTTTGATTGGCAATACTGGTTACCAACGTCCAAAAACCAAAAAATAAAACCCAAGAACTTAAACCGTTGAATTGCCATTTCTTATATTTTTGAACGAATACATATGAAACAACAGTTATTAAGACTATGGTTAAATTCAGACGAAAATGACTGGAAAAACCAAAAGCCCATTTCGCAGGTGCAGTTAGTGCTATCCATACCCACGCAGCAGTGCCGATATACGGACGTTTAAAACTGTAATAAATGGCAACAAATAGGAAGCCAACGAGTAGCAGGTCGCGCATTAATCATCATCCTGCAAACTTGACCACCAAAACATATAACAAATTGCTGCAATATCAGCCATAAGATACAAACTATCTATCATGTTATGCTCACTTTACTTATTACATAGCGATATTTGCCCGACTTTTCCGGAGCAATTTCGTTTAAAGATTCTACAGTCACAGATACATTATCTCCAAGTCTCGCTTGAATCCCGGTCACAATAATATTTTGTATCTGCTCATCCACTTCGCCCGTTTTTGATACAACTTGAACGTGAGTATGCTGTTTCGTTTCTTGTACTATTTTGAAGGCTTCAATACTTTTAATATCCCGTAAGATATAAATCAAAGAAAGCCCATGTAAAATCGTGCCATCTGCAGCCACCACGAAATCAGTACTACGCCCTTCAATTGACTCAAGCATAGGTAATCCACGACCACAGGCACATTTTTTATCAGACATAATCGCAATATCACCTGTGCGATATCGGATAAAAGGAAATTCAGATGTCCCCATGTGGGTTACAACAATTTCCCCAGACTGACCTGGAGGAAGAGGATTGCCTTGAGGATCAATTATCTCCACCACTATGTCTTCGTAAGACAAGTGCATGCCCCCTTCTGGGCATTGATGGGCAATAAACCCGGCATCTCTGCCGCCATAACCATTAGCCACCGGGCAACCGAAAACAGCTTCAATATTTTCCCGTTGATATGGATAAAGTCTTTCTGAGGTTACGAACGCAACCTTGATACCTAAATTATCCATCTGCATACCATGTTGTTTAGCGGTTTTAGCCAACAAATCAAATACTGATGGATAACCAAATAGCATTTTAGGCTTGGTTTTTTGGATGGTGTTCAAAAATGACATTAACTTTTGTTCTGACATATCAAATGCGGGAATTAATTCTGAACGAAATAATCCATCTCGTATCAAACGCACTTTATCTTGCGCGCCAAGTTCTATGGGAGAGCCCCAAGCAACAATCTCTTTGTCGCCTATATCTACATCCCACCAGCGAGTGGCGCGCCATTTTTCAGCGACATCAAAGGACACACGTTCATTGCCCAAAAGAAATATCAAGGGCTGGCCACTGGATCCTCCAGTATTGAATCGCGCCAGTGGACCGGCTATATCCGATTTTAGAGCATCAAAATTCGCGGAAATTTTGCTTTTATCTAAAAATGGCAGCTTAACCAAATCTTCCGCAGATTGAATCTCATCAGGAGTGATATTCAATGAATCAAACAATTCTCGGTAGTAAGGTACATGTTTGTAAACTGTTTGCATAAACCCCTGCAAACGCAGGGATTGTTGTTGTTTTAAGGTCTCTTGATCAAGCCATTGAGACTTTTCTAAAGACTTACGAATTTTGACCGTATCGTGCTTTTTGAGCTTTTCATGTAATGGAAATAATACGTTAGATACAAATTGAGTATATAGACCAGTCATCCACTAATGCTCCCTTAAGCTGACTAAATTGTTGTAAATTTCCATAATCTTGGCCATCCTTGTATCCCAATGATTTTGTTGGGCGTAGTTAACGATTGCCTGCCTATCCCACTCTTTATTGAGGCCTTGCTTAATCGAGGTAAACAATGCCGGATGGTCATCAAATGGCACAATCTCGCCAACATCGTCACTGTTTATCACTTCGCTATTACCGCCCACGTCACTTGCAATAACCGGCGTGCCGCAGGCCATACTTTCAAGAATAACATTTGCCCACCCCTCATTGGCTGTTGAGAGCACAAAAAGATCAGCAGATGACAAGGGTGCACTGAGTTTATTCGGTGGTAAAGAACCTAAAAACTTAACATGCTCCTCTAAATTCAAGTTTTTAACTTGGGCACGCAATTCAGCTTCAATATTGCCCTCTGCACTTGCTCCCCCCACAATTAAATACACCAGATTAGGATAACTCAACAGTAACTCAGGAAGGCAGTCGATAACTCGATGGAAACCTTTTCGTCTAACTAAACCACCAACCGTAATCAGCACTTTAGCATCTTCATCAATGCCCATTTTTCTTCGCGCGTTTTTCGGCTCCAAAGCAGAAAATTTATGGGTATCGACTCCGTTACCTACAACAGTAAATTTGTCTTCTTGAGCTCCCAGTGAGACAGCAAGCTGCTTCAATGAGTTTGCCACACAGAACATGTGATCGGCATCTTGCCAAGCCTGTAACATTAACTTTAACTTTTCAGGATCTTGACTATGTGTCAATTCAGTACCGCGAAGTGTAATAGTAACCTTCTTATTGAGTCGCTGGGCAACTTTGGTTGCGGCTAATCCATCAGGATAGGTAAAGTGACTATCGATAATATCAATTGTTTGTTGCAGTTCTAATTGCTTAGCAACTTTGTAAGCCGCTCTAGCCATCATTGTGCCGTCTAGTTTTCGAAAAAATTTGGGGATAGATAAAAAACGCGGGAAATGCACAGTGATCCCTTGCTGAACTTCCTTTTTTGCTGGCATTGGACGATAGTTTGGTTTGAATAATCGGATCAAACCTTGCCCAGGAAACCAAGGGACGGGACTGATGACCTCAATGTCTGCGAATTCTGCGACCCGAAACATCCTTTCACGCACGAACAAGCCTGATTGCTTTCGCACTGAGTTTGGAAACAAGGAACTCAATACAACAATTCGAAGGCGTTTCATGCTCATTTTCTCAGTAAATTTTCGTAAATAGACTGATAATTAGCCACTGAGTTTTTCCAGTTTCTAATTTGCATCACAAAGTTGCGGCCATTTTCAATCATGTCTGGCCAGGAATCACGGTTCGATAAAACGTTTACCGCGGTACTCGCAAGTTGGTCAATATTGCCACTGTCGAATAACCACCCTGTTTTACCATCTTCAATGAGCTCTTTATGCCCTCCCACATCGGATGCCAGAACCAATTTACCTTGCGCCATCGCTTCTAGCGGTTTAAGTGGCGTCACTAATTCGGTTAAGCGCATTGGCTTTCGAGGATAAACCAGTAAATCGACCAAACTATAATACTTGTCAACTTCAGAATGAGGAACACGACCAGGCATAATCACATGTTTTTGCAAGCCAAGTTGGTTAATCTGATTTTTCAAATTTTGTTCTTGAGGCCCACCACCGACTAATAAAAAGACAGCATTAGGAATAGATTGAAGTATTTTGGGCATAGCAGCAACGATCAAGTCTAAACCTTCATAACCATAGAAAGATCCCAGAAAACCTAATACCACCTTGTCTTTTAATTGGTATTGATTTTCTAACGACTCATTGCGCTCAGTGATAATATTAAATTGTTCAATATTGACGGCATTAGGTATGACCGTGATTTTATTGTCTGCAATCCCCCTTGAAAGTAAATCTTGTCGCAGTCCTTCACATATGGTGGTCACTGCATTCGCCTTGTTGACCACATGAGTTTCCATTTTTTGGGTCAAACGATAGCGTAAATCCCCTTCTTTACAGGTACCGTGGTCAACCGCCGCATCTTCCCAAAACGCGCGGATCTCATAGACTAGGGGCAATCCTGTTTTTTTTGCCGCTTTGATAGCAGCTAAGCCGTTTAGTGCTGGAGAGTGGGCATGTAAAATATCAGGTTTTTCAATTTCAATGGCTTCTAAAATCCTGTCTCTTAACGGATTAACTAAAGACAATTGATTCAAAACCGGTAATTTACTGGCAATGCCATCGGGCGGCGTAGTGCGATAAAATTTTAGGCCATCAACCTCTTCAATGTTGGCCTCACATATTCCTTGTTTAGCACTAGTAACATGACAAGTTTCCCAGCCCCTTGCACGCTGCTGATTCAGGATAGAGCGGGTACGAAACGTATAACCGCTATGCAAAGGGATAGAATGATCCAAAATATGCATTATTTTCACAACTTACTGGGCCTTCTGTTGACGTAAAAACGACTCAAACATCATTAATGTCCATAATGACGCACTATTATCTCGTCGCCCCGAGACATGATCATTAATCAATCGTTGTAACTGAGATTTGTTAAAATAACCTGATTCTGTCATTTGCTTCGACAGCACGCCTTCGTAGAGACGCTCTTTCAAGGGCCCTCTAAACCAATTTGCTAACGGCACCGCAAAACCCATTTTTTTGCGATAAAGAACATCGTGGGGAAGATGTGGTTCTAACGCCTTTTTAAATGAGAGCTTACCCACGCCATTTGCAAGGTTTTTACTTGTGGGAACATTAAATGCCCACTCTACAAATTTGTGATCGATAATAGGCACTCGGACTTCCAATGAATGGGCCATAGATGCCCTATCCACTTTAGTTAAAATATCGCCAACTAAATAGGTCTTCATATCGATATATTGTGCAATTTTGGTTTCATCCAAATGCTTAACTTTGTCACCGTATTTTCTAAAAATCTCTAGTGACGTATAGCCATTAAGGCTTTGTTTATAGTCTTCAGAAAATAATTTAGCTCGATCACCTGTGCGCAGAATACTCATGGTATTGTGATACCCTTCGACGGTATCCATAGCCATAGATTGAAAGGTTGTTTTTGCTCGCAGAAACTTCGGTGCCCAATCGGCTTTAGGATATAACTTGCCCAGTGGACCAAAGATAGGTTTGCGTATTCCCAGCGGCAATAAATTACGAATTTTTTCTTCCCCCTGGTGCATTCTGTAGCGACTATAACCAGCAAATAGCTCATCACCACCATCACCAGATAAGGCAACGGTCACATGCTTCCTGGCTAATTCGCACACCCTAAAAGTGGGGATTGCCGAACTATCCGCGTAAGGCTCATCGTATAAATGTGCCAACTGATCCACAAGGTCAAAATCATCCTGCCCAACGACTTCAACTCGATGATTAGTTTTATAGCGATCTGCGACTGATTGTGCATATTCTGTTTCGTTAAACTCTTTTACATCAAAACCGATTGCACAGGTATTCACAGGTTCCGTTTGCAACTGCGACATCATAGCGACAACGGCACTTGAGTCTACGCCTCCGGATAAAAATGAACCTAAAGGCACATCAGCAACCATACGGATATCGACCGCTTCTTTGAGACGCTCTACAAGTTGCTCATCGATTTCCTTCTGATCGAGCGGATGGTCATAGTTTACAGGTACATCCCAATACTCTTTAGATTCTGGTAATCCTCTATCACCTTTGTGCAACATTAAGGTGTGACCAGGTGACAACTTAAAGGCGTTTTGATAAATAGTGTGAGGCTCTGGAACATAACCTAGGCTGAAGTAGTCTTCAATAGTGGTATTTCTAAGATCACGATTAAAAGCTGGGTGAGCTGTGATGACTTTTAATTCAGAGCCGAAAATAAACTCACCGCTAGGTAATAGACTGTAGAAAAAAGGTTTAATGCCCAAACGGTCACGGGCAATAAACAAACACTCTTTTTGTCTATCCCATATAGCAAAGGCAAACATCCCTCTTAGTTTATGTACACATTCTTCACCCCACTCTAACCAAGCATTAAGGATAGTTTCAGTGTCACCATGGGTATTGAATGTGTAACCTTTAGCAGAAAGCTCTGTATGCAATTCTTTAAAGTTGTATATTTCGCCGTTAAAGACAACACAAGCACGCTTATCAGCGCTTAACATCGGTTGAGGGCTGCCTTCTAAATCGATAATAGATAGACGTCTGTGAGCAAGCGCCACGCCTGGGTCAAAAAAGTAATCACCTGCATCAGGTCCTCGATGAATTTGTCGATCATTCATCTTTGCAATCAAATCAGCATCAACTCGGGTTTGATCTGACAGGTGAAAAATACCAGCTATTCCGCACATTCGTTAATCCTCAACCACTAAAGGCTTGATAAAGCTCATTATATTTTCCAACCATTGTATCTATACTAAAGTTTGCCACGCAATGGTTTCTTACGATAAGGCCATTTTTATGCTTGAGTTCAGGCGAACTAACATATTGACTCATCGCCGAGACTAGTGCGTTAATATCATTAACTTCAACTAGATGTGACTTTTTTAAATCTGCTGCAATCAATTCAGGATTTCCACCAACATTGGTGGCAATCACCGGTAAGCCGCTTGCCGATGCTTCAAGAATAGTGTTCGAAATCCCCTCAGCTAAGGAAGGCAATACAAAAACATCCATACAGTTCATTAGCTGTGCCACATCGGAACGATTGCCAGCAAACCAAACTTGCGATGACAAATCTGCTTGTTGTGTCCTAGCCAACATTTTTTCCATCAGCACGCCATCACCAACAATGACTAAACGGAGACGCTCTTTATGTTCAGGAAATTGACCAACAAGCGCGATGAATGCTTCGAGTAAAAAGGGTTGATTTTTAACTTCGGCTAAACGACCTACAGTGCCAAAAACAAGCATGTTTTCGGTAGCGAAATGTTCAGGAAATAAGCTGAGGTCAGAATTTTGAGGAGTAAATTTATCGACATCGACACCATTACAAATATGTCGGATGTCATCAGTATAAACACCAATCGTATCGCGCAAATAATCAAAGGCTTCAGTAGATAACGCAACATACTTATGAATATAGGTTTTCATAAAGCGCCTAAGCATTTGATATTTTTTGTTTTGGCCATGCATATCATTGACATCCCAACCGTGTTCACCATGAATACGGTATGGCACCCTGCACCACCATCCTACCAGCTGATTTTCGATAGTAGCAGTATTACGAGTGTGCAGAATATCTGGGTTGAGCTTTTTTAATAATTTACGCAATTTAAAAAAGATACTTATGTCGTTACCATCTTTTTTTGCTAAATCAAAAAACTGTACATTTTGAGTTTCAATACGCTGACAAAAAACCTCTGAGTTCCCTTTCAGAGTAACAATAGTATGTTGATACTGTTTTGAATCTAAACGGTTTATCAGATTGACCACGCCATTTTCTAATCCACCGGTATCAAACCGATAAATAATATGCATGATATGCGTTTTTTTGAAATCCATATCGGTGTCATTCCCCTCGTGATAATGCTTACTGCCTGCCAACCTTATTTATAACGGTAATAT
This sequence comes from Aliiglaciecola sp. 2_MG-2023, assembly GCF_030548145.1. Taxonomy (NCBI): domain Bacteria; kingdom Pseudomonadati; phylum Pseudomonadota; class Gammaproteobacteria; order Alteromonadales; family Alteromonadaceae; genus Aliiglaciecola; species Aliiglaciecola sp. 2_MG-2023. Next base: position 111,707 of record NZ_JAUORY010000001.1, on the reverse strand, counting down.
GTATCATCCACCATTACGCTCACTCAGTATTGATTGTAATTCACTGTTAAAAAGCTCTTCTGACATCTCTTCTAAGGCTTGCTTGCCTTTCTCATTCTTATTATCAGGCACTGATAACATGATTAAATAGCCATTTTGCGCTTGACCTAACAAAGCTTGAACTGCCTGAACTAATTTAATCTCTAAGGGTTTATGTGTCACCCGCCAAGGAGAAACATAGGTATAGGTTAATAAACGTTTATTCCCATAATTATCAATTATCTGCATAGTTCGATAAGTTGGATTTCTATCTTCTGACACGATTGACCATCTTTCGATGTTATACAATTTATTGCGACCGTTAATCAGTTCTTGCCCTTGAATATTGGCATTGTAATATGCGATATAAAATTCAATCCCATCTTTGGTACCGCGATAAACATTGGTTGGATTATAAAATATGGGCAACCAGGTCGCGTTATTATCAATTCCCTTTAAGTCAAAAGCCTTGGCAAAATCAGGATTGACAGGGCTAACTGGATTTTCGAAAGAAGACTTATATGCAATGCTTAGGGACAAAATAACTACTAAAGCACCAATTGGTTTGATAATTGACGAAGTTGGATACTTAGGCCCAAATTCATTTTCTAACTTTTCAGCTTTTGGCAGCGGATCGGCCCAGCGCCCCCCTACCGTAAACATAATCAGAATAACCAAACCAAAAAATAGCCAACCATATATTAAGTGATCAACACCTGTGGCGTACTGCATATCTGACAGATGGGCTATCATAACGATACCGTAAGCTCTAATGCCATTAGCAATTAGTGGTAGAAAGATGGAAAACAGGATAAAAATTATGCGCTTTTTAGCATTGTTATAGTTTAAATAGGCAAACAAGGTGCCTAAGGTAAATGAAGCGATTAAATAACGAATACCTGAGCAGGCGACTGCCACCTCAAATAACCCACCTGGAATAGCGATATAAAGTCCTTCGCGAAAAACAGGAATACCGGTTAATTGAATAGCAAAGACGGTAATATCTGCGGTTAATTCCTGAAGCTGAGGGATCAAAAACTCGCCTGCAGGAACACTAAATAACCAAAAGACGGAGGTAAATAGCATAATTCGCGCGACTTGATTGCCCATGACGCACCAAATCATCATAGGTAACATCGCAAAACTTGCGAGCTGCTCTATCACCAGTACTTGCGCCATACTGCCAAACAACCAGACAAAAACTGTACCCAAAACAAAAATCAACGATATATAGGATGGTTTAAGGCTAGCGTTGTTTAATTTAGTCCATTTGAGTTTAATCAAATAAATACAAATGGGGAGAATAATAAAGCAATGAGTGAAGGTTTCAGATCGAATCCAGATGGCCACAGTTGACGCGATACTGTCATGGAAAACCGCGCCCCATAATACAAATATCGTGATTAAATATTTAAAGATGCTACTTTTCCAAAATGTCATAACTAAACCTTAAATAGTGCAGGTAACTTGCCCATAGTGGCAGTCCACTGTAAATTTTCCATAATCCACTGACGACTCTCAGGTACTTCAGTTTTCGAATCCAAATAATCACACACGGCCGAACAAAACAGTTCAGCATCATCAGTCACTTTGATATGCGCATTCTTTGCATCAATGCCTTCAATTGCCATATTTGTTGCAACAACAGGTTTTGCCATTGCTAACGCTTCTAATACTTTATTCTGAATGCCTCTGGCAATCTGCAATGGCGCTACAGACACTTTAGCGAGACGAATGAAAGGTCGAACATCTTTCACTCTTCCAGTCACCACAATTCCATCGGTGTTATTTAAAGACAATATTTGAGCCGTTGGATTGCCCCCTACCACATAAAAACTGGCTTTGGGATATCGCCTTCGAACGCTAGGCCAAACATGGTTAACAAACCAAATCACAGCATCTACATTGGCCCAATAATCCATCGCTCCGGTAAACACAACATCAACATTCAACGAGATGGGTTCCATCTCTGAATCCGGTGAAAAATATTCGACATCAACCCCATTTAACAACCCTTGCACTTTGTTAAATTGCGTATCGGCTAGTTGTTGTTTGAATAAATCGGCTTCAGGATCGGAAACAAATAAAGCACATTGTGAGCGCTCGCAAACTCGGGTTTCAAATGCTTGCAGTTTATGATGTTCACGATGATAAACCCACTTGGCGATACCTGATTTATTTTCTGCGTATTGGCGCCACTTGTCAGAATCTACGTCCACGTAATCAACAACTTGATGAATACTTTTGCTATGGGCAGAGGTATACATTGCCATCACTGAGGAATAAATAAACACTTGCGTAATATTTTGTTGATCCAGTGTTTTGTTAACCCATCGCTGCATTTTAGAATTGGCATAATAGGGTTCAGATATGGATTTGCCGGTGATAAAAGCGGTTAACCCTTTTACTTTAGCCCAGGTTTTATTCTGCCCAAGTAGAAAAACTTGCTTGCAATATTTATCTAATTTAGACGCATATTGCCAATCATAAGGATCATCAACAAAACTACCTAAATAAATATCGAATTGCTCGCTCAAGACTTTGAGCATATTGAACGAGCGAATCTTGTCGCCCTTGTTAGGCGGAAATGGTATACGGTGACACAAAAACAGCAGTGGTGGCTTAGTCATTCACTTCTATCCCAAAAATTTGGATAGAAAGGGACCGATACGACGGCTCAACCAAACAGGTAACTTTTGCCACATTTTAATAAAAAACTGATATTTTGGATTATTAGGACTTAAATTAGGTAAGGCCTGGCTTTTTACCAAATGAAATTGGTAATGCAATGCAACGGGTTCCATTCCCCAAGTGCGCTTGTATTTAAATGCACCGGAATCATCCTTACTTCGACCAAAATCGAAATACGAGCACTCCTTGTTTTCTCGTGCATGGCACATTAATTGATAATACATAAAGTCATTACTTTTTAATGCTCTAGCATCAAACAAACCACCACCGTAAAAAGGTAACACTTGATTCTTATAATAAAAACTTAGTACCGACGAGACCGCTTTTTGATCTTTTTCCACGGTTAACACATCGCAATTATCACCAAACTCTTGTTTCAGTGATGCAAAATACTTCTTCGGAAAGACCGGTGTACCTAGGTTTCGTACACTTTCTGAATAAACATCGTAGGCGGTTTTAGTGTCTTCTTCGATACGAAAATTCAAGTCGTTTTTCAACGAGTGCCTGACTACCGCTCTCTGTTTCTTTTTAATTCCCGCAAGAATGGCCTCTGGTGTTTCCGCAAGCTCCCATCCAAAGGAAGAATGAGCGCATTTTTCAGTCAATTCAGGGTTATTACGAGTAAAAGGGTAACGCATTTCTAAATAATCGACGCCCAATTTGTGCGCAAGTGCAATAGCCTGGTTTTCAAGAAATAAGGTAGCGTCTTCAGAGTTAGATGCAACGCCACCATAAACACAAAATGGTGTGGAAATAAGAGCATGGCCAAAAAGTAAACTTTTTTGTTCAACTAAGGGAAGCACACCGACAATTTTGTTATCGGTTGTGGCGTAGAGATAATGACAGGCATGCCCGTAGACTGATTCGATAACCCGCTTCCAGCCAGTCAAGTGGAAAAAGGTGCCGGTTTCAATACTATCTACAAAATCATCCCATTTTTGCGACTCTTGCGCGTCATCACCTAACCTACAGAGTTGGTAGTTTTCCGTCACTTATGCTACTCCATATACATCTTTCATCGTCGACCAATTAAAGTCTGCCAGTAATCTCTCTAATTTTGCCTCAGTTTTATCCAAATTTATATAATGTCTAAATCGAGACTTTAATGGTGCATTGGTCAACCTAGGTTGCTCACCGTCAATCTCCCACGGGTGAAAATAGAAAGAATAAGGTTGCTTTTCCTGATTCAAATAACGATTGACTAACATTTGTGTCATCTTGTAGGGATATAACCGAAAGTAACCACCGCCACCAATAGGAACTTGTTTTCCCATTAATTTCAAAGTCGGAATAGGAATTTCAATGATATTTTCAGGACGTTGGTAGGCAAACCTTGGCCAGTCTGGCGTGCCGTATAAATCGTGTTTGACCGGATAGGTACTCGAACTATACTTAAATTTAAGCTCCGCCAAGACTTCAAACGCCCACTCATTGTCATAACCGATTGAAAAGCTCGGTGCTCGATAACCAATGACATCTTCACCAATAAGATCTTCTAAATGATTTTTTGAGCGAATAATATCTGCGGTCAGTTCTTCACGTGTTTGCTGGTAAGCCCGCCTATGAGCATATCCATGACTGGCAATTTCATGACCTTGGGCATGAATATCTTTAATCAATTGAGGATAAAGTTCAGCCACCCAACCGAGTACAAAAAATGTCGATTTCACATTCGCTTTGGCAAAAACATCGAGTAACCTTCGGGTGTTAGCGTCAACACGGGGTTTGTACTGATCCCAATCTTCAGGCTTGATAATTGAGTCGAATGCAGAGACGTGAAAAAAATCTTCGACATCAACTGTCATTGCATTTAGAGCCGTATTTTTCGCCACTTCATCGTCCCTTTCCAAACAGCACCACTTCGACTGTTCGAATAAAAATAAGCATATCTAACAGTAAACTCTGATGTTTTACGTAATAAAGATCAAATTTCAACTTTTCCATTGAATCTTCCACACTCGCGCCATAAGGGTAATTGAGTTGAGCCCAACCAGCTAGTCCGGGTTTGACGTTATGGCGCTGATTGTAATATGGAATTTCTCTAATTAATTGCTCAACAAATTGAGGCCTTTCTGGGCGCGGACCAATAAATGCCATTTCACCTTTTAGCACATTAATTAACTGAGGTAATTCATCAATACGATACTTACGTATAAAAGCCCCTATCCGGGTTACGCGGTTATCATTTGCCGAAGCCCACTTGGCACCATCTTTTTCGGCATCTGGGCGCATACTACGAAACTTGATAATTTTAAATAGCTTACCGTTTAGCCCTACCCGTTCTTGCTTATAAAAAACCGAAGTTCCTGTACGTCGACCATCATCAAGATAAATAATGACGGCGGTTAGCAACATGAAAGGCCAGGTAAACAGCATCACAAAAATCGCCACAAAGGCATTGATACCATATTCAAGAATATCTCTTAAATAGTTTTGCGAATTAAATCCATTTGAATATACCACCCAACTCGGATACATCAAGTTCACCACAATTTGGCCCGTTTCCCGTTCCATGAAATCAAGCAAATCGGTAATCTCAACACCGCGTAACCTGCAATCAAATAAAACTTCGATGGGTAAGGTACCTCTTCGCTGGTCGCAGGCAATAATAATTTCGTCAATTTCATTATCAATAACGTAATTACGGAAATTGTCGTCAATTTTCACATGCACAAGGCGCTCATTACGAATACCGTCCTCTCGATTGTCTCCTGGGATAGGAATGAAGCCCAATAATTCAAAACCTAACCTATCCACATCTCGGCGCATGCGCTTTTCAATAATAGAGGCTCTTTCCCCCGCTCCAATGACGACAATTCGAGTACGCCCGAGTCCCAGTAGTCCTAAACGATTAGTAAAATAGCGGAATGTCACCAGCGACAGAATCACCACCCCTGAAGCAACCGGCAAGAAATAAGGATGCATCCTCAGTTCTTCCATGAAGGTACTGGTAATTACTTCTACAACGAAATAAGTTAGGGCTAAGCTAACAAAGATTCGTCTTATAATGCCACGGAAGGTTTCTCTTAATTTGGCTTCATACAATCCCACAGAGAGAGATGAAACCAACACTAAAAAGGTCATAAGAGAGATATTAGCCGCTAGTTTTAAAATGCTTGGAGATTCTACATCTAGAATACTCACTACTAAAAAGTTTGCTAAGTACGCAGAATAAGAAACGATCACTGCTTCTGCGAGAACAAGAGCATTGGACCTTTTATTTTGTTTGTTGGTCGCTGCCATTAGCTCTTACCTATGGATTTATTTGATAAATTTATCATATGCTAAACGAATTATTTGAGATAGACTAACTTTTCTGGTCAGCTATTATAGAGATTAAAACGCTCGGGTAAATGGCTGATTTGCTACATTTGTTTCTGTTTGGATAGGAAAGACATAATATGAAAGCAAGTAGAATAGCTCAGTTACTGATTGCAGCAGCTGCATTTACGGCAATAAATGCATGTACTAGCTCAGGCAGTTCGTTGCCTCAGGCAACAACAAGAGCATCTTTAACCACTAATATCGATGACTATAGCTATTTGATTGGACCAGGTGATAACCTTTCGATTTTTGTATGGCGCAACCCAGATGTATCCGGATCATTTTTGGTTCGTCCAGATGGCATGATTACTACATCTTTGGTTGAAGACATCCCCGTTTCCGGTAAAACCCCAACAGCTCTAGCGCGAGATTTAGAGCAAGAGTTGGGTAAATATATTCGCGATCCTATTGTCACAGTTAGTGTTAGTGGTTTTAATGGTCCCTTTAGTGAACAGGTTAGAGTGATAGGTGAAGCATCTTCTCCTAGAGCAATTAGTTATTCGGAAGACATGACATTATTAGACCTAATGATTCAAGTTGGCGGATTAACTGAGTTTGCGGATGGCGACGGTGCAAAATTAATTAGAGTCGTTAATGGTGAGCAAAAGGAATTTTCAGTGAAGTTAGATTCACTGGTTAAAGAAGGGAATATTTCAGACAATGTAGACATACTTCCCGGCGATATATTAATTATTCCAGAAGCTTGGTTTTAGGCTTTTGCGCATAGTAATAATTAGTAATTTAAAGGTTAAGAAGACATATCTATGTTAGGAATTCAGGAAACGATAGACCAGGTCCTCACTTACTTAAAGGGTGTTTGGATAAAGAAACGCTACATTATTATTTCAACTTGGTTAATTTGCCCAATTGGATGGGCCTATGTAGCAAGCTTACCCGACCAATATGCATCATCTGCACGTTTATTTGTTGATACTAGTAGCCTGTTGCGCCCTCTATTGCGAGGGCTGGCTGTATACAATAATCCCAGTGATCAAGTTAGTTTAGTCGCCAGAACTTTGTTAAGTCGTCCTAATCTGGAAAAGATTGCGCGAGAAGCGGATTTAGATATCACCGTGACCACGCAAGCAGAAATGGATGACCTAATAAACAATATGCGCAAAGAGATTAAGCTCAATAGTACTGCTGAGCAAAATATCTATAACATTAGCTATAATTCCCCGAGCCCAGAATTAGCTCAGAAAATTGTGCAAATTACCCTTAATGAGTTTGTCGAAAACTCTTTGGGTAATAATCGCCAGAGTAGTGACTCCGCTGAAGAGTTTATCAATCGACAAATTGAAGAATATGAACAACGTTTGGAAGAAGCCGAGCAACGATTGGCTGAATTTAAAGTTAATCGCATCGATAGAGCTCCAGGCACATCGAGGGACTATAACACTCAGCTTCAAAGAGAGATAAGTGAACTTCAAGCAACAGAACTTCGGGCACTCGAACTGACCTCTCAACTAAATGCCGCAAGAGCCCAAATGGAGGGTGAAGCCCCAGTATTCGGTTTAACGGCTCCTGACTCGCGAGTTGCACCATCAATAAATACAAAGTATGACTCTAGGATCGAAGCTTTAGAAGAACAATTGAATAATCTGTTGATTCAATATACCGAAGCACACCCAGAAGTCAAAAATACTCAAAGCTTGTTGGATAAACTTTACGATGATAGAGAAGAGCACATCAAGGGTCTAACCAACGTTGCAGAAGAAACCGGGTCATATAGCCAATTTGGTAACATAAATCAAAACCCGGTTTATCAAGAATTAAAACTCTCTGTTGCCCAATATGAAGGTCAGGTCGCTCAATTAAATGTGAGAGCTGATAATATTAGGGCGAAAATTATTGAGTTAGAAAAAATTGTTGATTTAGTTCCGCAAATTGAAGCGGAAGCCCAAGGTTTGAACCGTGACTACCAGATAACCAAAGAAAAGTACCTAGAGTTAATTAGTAGACGGGAACAAGCTGAATTGTCTCGTAAAGCAGAGGCCACCTCTGATGATGTGCAATTTAGAGTAATCGACCCGCCTACCTTACCTACCAAGCCTTCGGGCCCAAACAGAGTAATTTTTTACACTATGATTTTGTTAGTTGGATTTGGCTCTGGTCTGGGTATAGCATTTTTACTGAGTCAAATTAACCCTGTTGTTTTGAGTCCAAGTCAATTGGTAAGCAACTTTGGCATTCCCGTATTTGGTAAGGTGTCGCATATTGATGCTAAAGAGTTGGCAAAAGTAGATAGACGACGTATGTTGTTATTTAGTGCTTCAAGTCTAGCAATCTTCATAATCTTCTTAGGGCTTGTATATGCAGATATTGCTTATGGCAGATTACCTATTTATCTTTTGGAGAACTTAATATGAGTACAATAGAAAAAGCACTGCAAAAGAATAAAAAGCAAAAAGCTGAAAATAGAGACAAGTCTTTAATCGAAGCGGCGCGAGAAAAAGCGCAGGTAATGACTCAACCAAATGAAGCGGAAGAAGCGGTAACAGCAGAATCCCCGTCCATTACAAATGATAATCTGAGAGAATCAGATGGCGACGCGACCGTTTCTTTGGATACAAACTTAGCAAGTTCTTCGACAGAAAACTCAAGGTTTGACATTTCTTCCAGCATTTCTATAACCGATTCAGATGATAATATATCGAAGGAAAAGTTTATTCCTTTAACTCATATTCAAAAAGACGGTTTTGTCTCTAATATGGGTAGAAATACCATTAACGAAGAATATCGAGCTATTAAACGAAAAGTGCTTAGTAATGCGTTTGGCCCTTTGTCTAAAACATTGACCAACGCCAATATTGTGATGGTCACTAGCCCTAACCCTAATGAAGGGAAAACATTCACAGCTATTAATTTAGCCTTGAGTATCGCCCTAGAGCAAGATAAGACTGTGTTATTGGTTGATGCAGATGTGCTTAGGCCAAGCGTTATGAAAACCATTGATCAACCGTTTGAAAGTGGCTTAATGGAGTATTTATTAGGGGAAGTGGATGATTTGTCCGATGTGATCCATCACACTAGCTTAGATACGTTGAGGATTATCCCTGCGGGTAAATCCCACCATTTGTCAACCGAATTACTAGCCAGTGAAAAAATGCTAGAGTCTGTTAGCGAATTTGCGAATCGATATCCGGATCGGGTAGTTATTATCGATAGCCCTCCTCTGTTAGGCATTAATGAAACCGCTATTTTGGCTAATTTGGCAGGTCAAGCTGTGGTGGTAGTTCAAGAAGGCAAAACATCTTTAAACCGCTTATCTCAAGCTGTAGAACACCTTAATCCAGACATGGCGAAAGGTTTCATTATTAATAAGGCTAAGAAAAGTGGTACCGATGGTGCTGGATATTATGGGTATTATTACGGGAACGATGAGTAGACCGTGATTATTAGGAGTAAAGATTTGACTAAAGTTATTTACCCATTCGCACTAATGCTGTACTTCCCGCTCTGCCTTCATGCAGAATTGCGAACTACCATGTCATTAGATTCTTCATTCTTGTCTTATCAAGTTTCAGGTGAAGATTTTGATGATAGAAGTTCTACTAGTTTACAAATACAACCTAGTGTCGGTGCGATATTGAATGGGCAGCGTTTCTCTGCATCTGCTAATGCAAGTCATCGCTATATTGACAGCACTAACTCATCATCTGGGCTAGACGGTGTTGACTTTAATGATAAGAATAACCTAACCAATTACTCAGTTGATAGTAATCTTCAAATAGTTCAAGGAATTTTGAGCGTCAATGCCCGTGGTAGCCAAAGTTTTCAGAATACAGATACGGTTAATTCGTTGATTAGCAACGATGGTTTCAACAATAGTCAAATTACTAAAACCCAAACTGAATCTTTAGGGTTCAATTTTATTTTAGACAATTCTAATTTTATGGGGTTTAACCTACTAGGTTATCAAACCCATGTTAAAACAGACCGTTCTTATAACAGTTTGGGGGGCATTGATAGCGATAATAGCTCCTTGAGCGCCCGATTCTATTCAAAAGAAAACTTTAATCGAGTTAACTGGTATTTTACTGGTGATTATATTGATACCAATGGCCAAGGTACAAACGACATTACCTCTTATGTTTATAGTGGCAAAGTATATTTAGGTTTAATAAACGACTTTAGACTCGTCATTAACGGCAATATGGAAAGCAATGAATTTAGCTCAGAAGATGTGGACGATGTCACTGAGATTGAGTATAACAGTGCTGGTGTAGGTTTATCATATTATCGGTCGGCTGCTCAACATATTGATGTTACCTATAATGTGTCATCAGAAAACGAGGGAGATAGAGAGCAGTTTGTTGGCGTTGATTTTGACTGGAGATTTAGTGCCAGAACGTCTGCTTCAGGTTCTTATGGGCGCCGATTTTTTGGAGACAGTGGTCGTTTAGATTTTAGTTATGGTGTCCGTAAATTAAAAGCCACGGTGACCTATACTGAAAGCGTCTCTAACTTTACCCGTTTAGTAGCAGGGCAACAGGTTTCAGGAGTGATCGTATGTCCTGTTGCGTCTGTAGATTTTACTGATTGCTTTGTACCACCGAGTAGCGATTATACATTGGGTCCGGGTGAAGAATACCAAAGTTTCAATTTTAATTTGGCTGAATTGAGTGAAAATACAACCATACGAAAGAGTTTACAATCAAGTATCGGATTAAATTTACGCAGAATTACCGGATCTTTATCTTTACAGCATAGTAATACAGAATTTGTTGAAACTGGTAGAGAACAATCTAGCTACAGTGTTGTAGCCTCTGCAAACCTTTCTTTGAGTAGGAAATCAAATATTAGCTGGTCAAACAGTTATACATATACAGATCGTAGTGATGTTGATGATGCTTCAAGTGTTACAGACAAAACCCTATCGTCATCTTTATCTTTAAGTCATGATTTCTCACCTAAGCTAAAAACTTCTGTGCGTCTACAAATTATTGATAAAAATTCGCCTATTCAAAATAGAGATTTTGTCTCGAGACAGCTCTTTCTAAGAATGTCGTATAAATTTAAATAACCTTCGCACTATTTAAAATCCAGCTTAAAATAGATATAGCAATGATCAGGGTAAATATTTCTTTATTATATTTCCCATGAAAATAAGCCTTTCTTCTATTTCTAAATTGTTCGTGAAATCTAGCTCCGCTGCTACCCGAACTTTTTAACGGTCGCATAACGCCCCCTTGAATATAGGTAAAATATATACTCTTCATCGGTTAGATATCTATACACACAATTAGTTCAATTTTCAACCAACTGTTCTGATATTTTTTACAATGTTGCAGTATTTTTACCTAAATCACTAATTAATTCAATAAATTAGTAACAAATCAAGGTCTAGTTTTTAATCATCAGATTTTAAGCGAACATAGGTTTTGTATTTTTTCTTTAATAAATTATCTATATATCGAGTCAACTTTATTTTGTGGCTGATGGCGTCGTCTAACGCATCAGTCAACTCATTTAGCATGGTTTTGTAATATTGCACATCTTTGACTCTGCCATCAGGTGTCAATTCTGACATCACCTCAGCCCCACCGTCAGTCTTTGGTTCGGGGGCTTTGGGCTGCGGTTGTCCTGCAGCAGGCAATGGTGTTACCCCTGTCCCCTCTTCGGGACGGAACATTTCATCAGCCACTTCTGCAGTCACGGTATCAACCGCCTTTTCATCTAAATACGTCAGCTCTTCTAAAAATCCATATAAAAGAATTCGATCCATTAGTGTATTTATTCGGCGAGGAACGCCGTTGGTAAATTGATATATTTTGTCAAAGGCACCGTCTGCAAACAGTTTGTCATTTTCTAAACCCGCATGTTTTAAGCGGTACTCAATATATTCCCTGCACTCGGGTTCATTGAGAGGCGCAAGATGACATGATGCAACAATACGCTGACGAAACTGCTCCATATTGGGTGCTCTTAGAATCGGTTGCAATTCTTCTTGCCCCAATAAAAAGCTCTGTAGCAATGGTTTACCTTGTTGTTGAAAGTTCGACAGCATTCGCAACTCTTCAATTGTTTCCAACGGTAAGTTTTGCGCCTCATCCACAATCAACAGTGCTCGCTTGCCTAACTTGTGCAAATCAAATAAGTACTTTTCCAAGTCTTTTAGAATGTCAGCTTTGGTTTTATTTAACGTATCGACTTCAAATTTACTAGCAACCATTTTTACTAATTCATCTGGCGACAGCTTTGGCGTCACAATTTGTGCAGCCACAATATCATCTTCGATGTTATCAAGAAGACTATTAGCAATAGTTGTTTTACCGGTACCTATATCACCAGTAATTACGATAAATCCTTCCGCCTGCGACAATCCATATTGAAGATAAGACATAGCTCTTTTGTGCCATTTACTGGCAAAAAAGAAACTAGGATCAGGTGTAAGTTGGAAAGGCTTCGACGAGAGTCCATAATAATTTTCATACATAGCGCAAAATCACCTGAGATACTGATTACTTTTGAGGTGAGTAGCTTAGCGGGGTGTGCTGCAAGTCGCAAATTTTTTATACAAAATGACGATGCTTAAAAGGAGAAAACTACCCTTTTGATATATGCAAATAAAAATTTATGCTTTTCTTTTAAACTTTGCAATACTCTCAATTCAAGCAACCTTCAAGCGGTACAAAAAATGGACGAAACTATGCAAAATGGCTCAGATACGATTGATATGATCACTGAGACAGGAATAGAGTTATCAATGACCTATGGGCCAAAGCTAGTGCTCGCCTTGGTCGTATTAATTGTTGGATTTTGGGTCATTGGCGTCATTTTAAAGGGCATTGACCGAGCTTTGGCAGGGGCTAAAGTTGACGAGACCTTAAACAAATTTTTACACAGTATAATCAGTGTCACGCTCAAACTAATGTTAGTAATAGTGTTTGCCTCAATGATAGGGGTAGAAACAGCGTCGTTAATCGCTATGCTTGGCGCAGCTGGTTTGGCTATAGGACTCGCACTACAGGGCAGTTTGGCCAATTTTGCTGGCGGGGTGCTGATTTTATTATTTAAACCTTTTAAAGCCGGTGATGTCATTGAAGCTCAAGGATTTTTAGGTAAAGTCAAAGAAATTCAAATTTTTAATACGATTGTACTGACTCTTGATAACCGAAGGGTAGTCATCCCCAACTCATTACTTTCTAACGGTTGTGTTACTAATTTATTTTGCGAAGAAAAACGTCGTGTAGAAGTCACTTTTGGGATTAGTTATGACGATGATATTGCTAAAGTAAAACAAATTCTAAAAGATGTATTAAGTGCTGACGAACGCATTTTAACCGATCCTGAGATGGAAATTTTTGTTTCTGCACACGCCGACAGCTCTATTAATATACTCACCCGTTGTTGGGTAAAAAGTGAAGACTATTGGCAGGTGCATTTCGGATTACATGAAAAAGTGAAATACGCGTTTGACGAAAACGACATCACAATTCCTTTCCCACAACGGGATGTGCATCTATTTCAAGCTAAGTAAATTGGCAGCAATTAGCTGCAGTAAATATGCAGCAATGAGCACTGCTGATACCTAAATAACGAACACTACGGATACCTAAATCAGGTATCCGTGGATTGCACTATTGTTTTGATGATACTTGATGTAGACACACCGTCTTCGAAATTCAGTACTTTCACTTCCCCACCGTTTGCCATAACTTGCTTGCCACCGGCGATTTCAGAAACACTATAGTCCCCACCTTTGACCAGCACGTCCGGTAACAATTCGCTAATCAAACGCTCGGGAGTGTCCTCATCAAATTCAACCACCCAATAAACTGACGCTAAACCAGCCAATACCGACATACGTCGATTAACGTTATTTACCGGTCTTCCAGGACCTTTTAAAAGACGCACTGAATCATCGGAATTCACCGCGACAATTAATTTATCACCGAGTTTTGCGGCATTTTCCAGATAAGAAACGTGGCCTGCGTGGAGAATATCAAAACAACCATTGGTCATCACAATTTTATCACCACTACGCTTGGCACTGTGAACAGCAATGGACAACTGCTGTTGGGTCATAACCCCTCGACCATAATGCTCAACTTTCTCGACTGCTTGACGCAACTCAGAGCTACTTACCGTGGATGTTCCTAACTTTCCAACCACGATGCTTGCTGCGGTGTTCGCTAGAAAACTTGCTTCAGAAAAACTGCAACCAGCAGCAATTGCGACAGACAAAGTTGAAATAACAGTATCCCCTGCCCCAGTTACGTCATACACCTCTTTGGCTTTAGCTGGGAAGTGAACTTCATCCTGATTGCCTTGCAAAAGCGTCATACCGTTTTCTGAACGGGTCAACAAGAAGGCATCTAAATTTAAGTTTGAGATAAGTTGCTGCGCTCTCTCAACCAGAACACTTTCGTCATGACACTGACCAACAATGGCTTCGAATTCCCCCATGTTCGGTGTCAATAACGTAGCTCCACGGTATTTGTCGAAATCGTCCCCTTTAGGATCAACAACCACTGGCACATTGTGCTGTTTAGCAAGAGCTATCAGCGTTTCCACATCGCTTAAAGCGCCCTTAGCATAGTCAGACAGTATAACTAAATCGGCGTTCTCTAGGTGCTGAATAAAGCGTTCTTGCAATTGAGCTTTATCTACGTCAGCAAAACTCTTTTCAAAGTCCAAACGAATTAATTGTTGATTTCGACTCAATACCCGAAGCTTGGTGATGGTATCAAATCCGGATATTTGACAAAAATCGCACAAAACACCCAAAGAATTTAAGCCGCGCTGCAGAATCTGAGCAGATTCATCCTGCCCAGTCATGCCCAGCAATGTCACATTAGACCCTAGCGCTGCCACATTCATTGCTACGTTTGCAGCTCCTCCTGGCCGGTCTTCGATATCACGAATCGCCACTACAGGCACTGGGGCTTCTGGAGAAATACGTCCTGTAGGACCGGTCCAATATCGATCGAGCATGACATCGCCCACGACTAGGATACGACTTTTCGAAAAATCAGGTAACAGCATAAACCTATTCCGTAACTAAACTTAATTAGCTGAATTATACTTAAGTTAAACGGAATTGCTTTACTCTAAATAACAAAATAGTAAATAGCGAAATAATGACAAGCACACCCAGCAATAACAAACAGGTGCCAAATGGCATGGGTAAACGCCAGATGTTTTTTAACGTAGAAAATTACGCCTATACTAAAAAACAGCCCTCCGGCCACCAGCAGTAATAGGCCATATGCTGCCAAATTTTGGTATAACGGGTAGACCAAAATAACCGACAACCATCCCATGACTAAATACGTGATAACAGATACTTTAGGAAAACGATGACGAACAAAACACTTAAACACCACGCCGAATATTGCAATCGACCAGATAACAGCTATTGAAGCCCATCCAACCCAACCGCCAATACTGATGGCCAAAATCGGCGTGTAAGTACCAGCTATCAACAAATATATTGCACTATGATCCAATAACTTGAAAAATTGCTTGGCATGGGGGCCTCTCACCCAATGATAAATTGTCGACGACAAAAACATAATGGTTAAGCTTGCCCCATATATAGCAGATGATGTGACCGATGTTGCTGTGTCACTTCTTAAGACAAGATATACTAAACCGATAATCGCGAAAACTAAGCCAATAGCATGGCTCACAACATTCATGACTTCTTCTTTGTGGGAATAAGCTTGCTCGGAAGTATTGACTAATGGAGCCGGTCTCACGATTAAATCCTGTTCTAAGGTTGACAGAATTTTAAGTGTACTCACTGAGCGTACACTTGTACACTGAATTATTTATAGGCGAACGATGGTAGAAAAACAATGGTCGATTTACATGATCGAAAACCGATTAGGTATGAACTATTGCGGAATTTGCACTGATTTATCTAGGCGATTCTATGAACATGCCAGCAACTCCAAACGTTGCGCAAAAGCGTTACGGGGAAAAGGCCCGCTAGTATTAAAATATGCGGCAATAGTCGGCGACCATTCAAGCGCTTTAAAGCTCGAGTATTGGTTCAAAAAACAATCAAGAACGACAAAATTGAAAATAATTAAGGGGCAGTTAAATCTGCCATCAGACCCAATTAAAGTTGAGCAGAGCCAACTAAATGAGCTTCAACAGCAAATCGAAAATAAATTGATGACGGGTACCTCTCCTGACACTTGAATAATTAATGTCAGACTAAGTAAACAATCCGCTTACGATTAATGCAAGGCCGACACTGAGCACCATTTCAATACTGGCTACGCCCACATTGTGCTGCTGTTCAACCTCCTGAACTAAATTCAAACCAGCCAAAATAACCTTTTTGGCGATAATCACCAAAACAACCAATAATAAAGATAATCCCATACCGACAATCAACCAACCGGTTAAATTACTTACGTAACCGATCGGATTATAAATCAGCAGGTTACTACTGGCTGAAACAACGATTGCCGTTGCAAGTAAATTGCCCGAATGCTGAACCGCAACAGCCAATTGACCTTTGCCAATGGTTTGCTGGAATGTGCTACTTTGATTAGTGGCCAGAAAACGACGTTCATAAATGCGTGTTCTGATTAACAAAATAGCTTGGGTAACGATAAATCCGGATATGACCGCAAACAAAGCGTTTAAATCGGTGCCAATAACCCACAACATAACGTTACTGACAATCAAGGCGGTAGAAACTGAGCTAGCGGCATCTATCATTGCAACGCTGGTATTGCGCTCTTTGATCATTTCTTCTTTGTTAATGCGATTTAAAATAATCTTGTCGTGTAAAATTCTGCCAATTTTTATCAAAAAGATACCGACTAAACCATACAACAACATACTCAAAGCAGCTTCTTGGTAGCCATTTGTGTCAGAGCTCGCGGCAGCCGCAGATAACACCAAACATAGCGCTAACATACGTCCAGCTACACTAATGCCGAAGGCTATATTATCTTGCGAGCCAAGTTCCTCGGTGGTACTTACTGATGCCATTTTTCCCGACATTAACCGCAAGGCAAATAAAAGGCAAATAGCGATGCAAATATCAATCCCCAGATAAACCCAAGTCTCAGGTGATAATGGCACTAAGTTAACCAAATCTTGCATAAACAATAATTCCAAACTTCTAATGTTCCAATTTTCATATTAACAGTTTAACGCTAGAAAACACTAGGGTTGTTAGCGTTACTGCACGAATTTTACCCGCTGCTTTTGTGCTTTATATTTGGCATCCCTCACAATTCATTCGTGAAAAATCTTGTCGCCCTAGTGAAATACAATCAATTAATATAATTAAACGTTAGAAACAAATTAAAAGTTCAGATCTAGTACAGAATTGATTTAACCTTTTGATTGTAGCGGCACATGATATAGCATTGATATTTATGATCATTCAAGACAACTCCAATTTGGTTGCAATCACTATGAATACTTCTTTCCCGTTGGTAAATAAAACCGCTGAAAAAAACTGGCAACAGTTATCTGAAATATCCGCTATTGAACAGCAACCAAGTGCAATTCAGAAAAAGATAAAACAGCTTCTAGGATTAAGTGACTTTATCAGTGACGCCTTACTTGCTGATCCACTGAAGCTAGAGCCACTCATACAAACACTCGAAAATCCCACGCAGAATTTTGAATATAAACAATGGCTAGCAGAGCAGTTAGAAAAAGTAACCAGCGAGCCTGAACTGTTGGATTGTTTGCGGATATTTCGAAAACAACAAATGATGGCTATTGCAGGTTTAGATTTATTAAATCTACAATCCATTGAACGTTCATTAACCCTTACCTCGGAGTTGGCAGATACTCTCATCAACGGAGCCTATTCTTGGTTATATGATAATTTTTGTGCCCGTTATGGCACCCCTATGGGCGACTTTGGGCCCCAGCCACTATTAATTTTAGGGATGGGTAAGTTAGGCGGCAAAGAGCTCAACTTTTCTTCCGACATAGATCTGATTTTTTGCTACCCAAGCAAAGGAGAAATAGATAATGGCAAAAAATCCCTAGAGCATCAGCAGTTCTTTAGCCGACTTGCACAACGCCTTATTCATGCCCTGAACCACACCAATCAGCAGGGGCAAGTGTTTCGTGTAGACATGCGATTACGTCCCCTAGGTGAAAGCGGCCCCTTAGTCATGCACATGGCGGCTTTTGAGGACTACTATCAAGAACAAGGTCGCGAATGGGAACGCTACGCCATGGTCAAAGCTCGCATCCTCAACGATCAATCTGAATATGCACAAGAATTACACGACATACTCAAACCTTTTATTTACCGACGATATTTAGATTACAGTGCTATCGACTCCCTCAGAGATATGAAGTCGTTAATCAATCAAGAAGTTAGACGTCGCGGATTGACCAATAATATTAAACTGGGTTCTGGCGGGATTCGTGAAGTGGAGTTTATTGCGCAGAGTTTTCAACTTATCAAAGGTGGTCGAGAGCCGCGCTTACAATTTCCAAGTTTACTCTACACCCTTGAGCAGTTGACGCAGTTAGATCTGTTACCTGAAAAAGAATCCTTGCAGCTTAAAGAAAGTTACTTGTTTTTGCGCAAAGTTGAACATTGTCTGCAACAATTTGCAGATAAACAAACCCAAGTATTACCAGAAACAGCGTTAGATGAAGAGCGTCTTAGTAGTATTATGCAATGCAAGGATTATTCTGAATTGCAACAACAATTGAGTAAGCATTGCAGTTGGATAAATCAGCAGTTTCAAATGTTAATTGGTGATAATCCAAGTGACAATGATGACCAAGACCTGACTCACATTAGTGCATTTATGGATGCATGGAAGTTAGATCTGAGCATACAAGAAATATCAGATTTATTCGACCAATTGGCCTCACCAGAAACCTCGCAATTACTTGCACAACACATCAATGAATTAAAAAGTCAGGTTGAGAAAAAGCATCCATCACCAAAAGCAATTGTCGCCTTGAATACTTTAGTCCCGCAGTTGTTAGCGAACATTATTAGCCTCGATGAATCGAATATAGATGGCAGTGAATTATCGGTGTTACTCGACCGAATTAATCATATTCTATTAACGGTTTTAAGAAGAACCACCTATTTACAATTACTGGTTGAAAATCAAGGAGCGCAGCATCAGTTAGTCAGACTGTGTTATGCAAGCCCATGGATAGCCGAACAAATAGCAAAATATCCAATTTTACTGGATGAACTCCTCAACCCAGCGTTGTTATATCACCCCACAGAATTGCATGAATACCCAGATGAATTGCGCCAATCACTGTTGCGAGTAGAGCCGGATGATCTTGAACTGCAAATGGAAACCCTAAGGCAATTTAAACAAATCCAGCAACTTAAAATTGCAGCCGCAGATGTCACCGGTGTGTTACCCATAATGAAGGTAAGTGATCATCTCACCTATTTAGCCGAGGCAATTATCAGTGAAGTGGTGAATATGGCCTGGGAACAAATGAAGGAAAAATATGGTGTTCCTGAAGGCAGTTCTGAACAAGATAAAAAGTTTGCAGTAATAGGCTACGGCAAGCTAGGCGGAATAGAGTTAGGTTATGGTTCAGATCTGGATTTGGTCTTTGTTCACGAATGTGATTCACAGACCGTCACCGATGGTACTAAATCAATAGAAGCCAACCAGTTCTACACGAAATTAGCGCAACGTATTATGCACTTATTCATGACCAAAACGCCATCAGGTCAATTGTACGATATCGATATGCGCTTGCGTCCATCCGGCAATGCTGGTTTGCTGGTTTGTCATATAAATGGCTTTGAACAATACCAATCGCAGGAAGCGTGGACATGGGAACACCAAGCTCTAGTCCGCGCAAGAGTAGTAAATGGCACGGTAGAATTTACCCAGCGCATTGAGGCTATTAGACGGGATATCTTGTGCCGCCCCAGAGATAACCAAATTCTACAACAGGATGTTGCAAAGATGCGGCAAAAAATGCGCGATCATTTAAATAAAGGAAACGAGGACTGGTTAGATGTTAAACAAGACGCTGGAGCTATGGCTGACATCGAGTTTTTAGTGCAATTTTGGGTGCTCAAAAATGCCCAGCATTTTCCTAAAATGGTAGATTGGTCTGATAACATTCGATTACTGGAACAATTGTGTCAAGCTGATTGCATTAGTGCTGAGTGTAAAACACAACTAGAAGAAGCTTACTTAGATTACCGCAACCGCTCTCACAGATTAACCTTGTTAGAAAAAGACAATTTAGTCGATAAAAGCCAGTATTCAGAACACCAAAAAAATGTAAAACAGATCTGGGATGCGACATTTGAACCAAGTAATTAGCGTAGTTATGTTAGCCCTTTAACATCATTGCATTTTCAATTTATATGATGTTAAAGGGCACGTCTTACTCTAATAAAGTACAATTTTCCCGAACATACTCATTGAGTTCTTGAGTGACAATCATCGAACGTTGTTTGGGGCAAATATAAGCTTTTACTTCCCCTTCAAAACTGCCATTTACAGCACTGGCTATTTCGGCAATTGAGCCTGTAATGGTATCGTCTAATTGGAACTGACTTTTAATAATGAAGTCTTTATCCAGCTCCCACAATACTTGCATCCCCTCAGATTGAGCATAATTGGTAATTGCTTCTCGAAGGGTGCTACCCGCTCGAAAACTTCGATACTTGTGTTCTCCAACCCACCTAGGATTAATATTACTTTGAATACTTTCCATTTTTTTCAAGCGTTCTTCTAAGGGCTGTTTGGGGGGATTGACAGGTAACACAAAATCACCAATATCATCTTCAAAGGGTTTCGATGAAGACATCCGGTAAGCTGCATAAAAGTCAGTCATACCTTGGGAAACACTTTTTTGCTCTGACTGCCCTTCAGGTTTAGGGCTGGACATATTAAAACGTTGAAAATTAAGAACTATCGCGGCAATTATAATCAACGCTAAAGCTAAGCCGATGTGCCTAATCCAAAACAGAAAGTTCGATGTTCTCTTGCTCATATTTCGAGCCTCATTTCCAAGTTAAATGGTTAATCATATAACGAAGGGTCATCTTCATGGGGACGCGTTTTAAAACGTTTATGCATCCAAAGGTATTGTTCAGGAGCAATACTAACCAACTCTTCAATTTTTTGATTAATTCTAGTTATATCTTGTTTATCGTCCCCAGACGGAAAATTATTAAGTCCTGGTACGAATTTGACTTTATAACCATCTTTGGTGCGCAACGATACAATAAACACCATCTCGCTATTTGAATTTTTCGAAAACAGTATGGTTCCTTTAGTTGAGGCCACTTCTTCAACCGCAAAGAAAGGGACAAACTCACTAAAATGACGCCCATAATCTTGGTCTGGCAAATAGAAACAGACTTCTTTTTGGTTTAGTGCCTTGACTAATCCTTTGGCGTTGCGTTTATGAATCATGTACTTATTAGAACGCGCCCGACCGTGATACTGCATGTATTCCATCAACGCATTATTGTGTTTTCGATAAAATGCCACTGAAGGATTTTTTAAACCCGCTATTCTACATCCTAGTTCTAAATTCATATTATGGATAGCTAATCCAAAGACACCTTTGCCTTTATCTAAAATCGCCTGCACGTGCTCGTAGCCTTCGATTTGCCCATGACGCTTAACCCGCCAATCTGGCCACCACCATCCCATACTCGACTCTAGGACTGCCATGCCAGCATACTCGATGTTTTTAGCCAGTATCTCAGCTCGCTGCTCTTCAGTTTTCTCTGGAAAACACAATTCGAGGTTACGTTTGGCAACGGCAACACGCTTTTTACCAAAAACTTTTAATAAAAAGCTAATTCCTTTACCAATAAATATCTGCAATCGGTAAGGCAGCCATGAAATGCTATAGAGCACCCCCACACCAATCCAAACAGGCCAGTATTGGGGCAGTAAGAAAGACATTTTAAATGGGGGGGCAGTCACCCGAGCGTTCGACAAGCGTTAACCTCTTATTAGAAATTTTCGCTATTGTAATTAACAAACGCCACAGTTACCAATATTGTCACCGTGAAAATTATTGCGACACTAGATTAAACTATCGACTGAATGAGATTGATGACGAGAAACTGTGCCGCCATGGCTTAATTTAAAATTCCGAGTTCAATAGCGATAATGAGATATGAATGCCTTGGCGTATATTTCCGATTCGGATGTTCTCATTCGGGCTGTGTTGGTTATTGTCCATGTTTACCATAGGAACAATCACCGTGGGAATATTCAGCGCATTTATGATTGGCACAATCGGAACCGTGCCGCCCATCATACGAATAACCACTGGTTCTTCGCCCATGCCCTTAGCAAGGCTCGCTCTTACCTGTAAGCCGAAATCGGAATCTGGATCAGTTCTAAACGCACTCACCCCTTTTGAACCATTGAATTTAACAATTTTTTTATATTCACGTCGTTCAGCGTCGGTGGGATCACGATCAATGACGTAATATCCTAAACCTTCAATATGCTTTTTAATCTTATCCAACTGCACTGCCCCTTGCGTTTCTGGAACCAAGCGGACATCAAGGTTAGCGGTAGCATATTCAGGGATCACCGTTTTTAATCCCTCACCTTTCCAAGATGTACCGATTTGACGCACATTAAGTGATGGATACTGCAATGCTTGCTGGTAATTAGCGCCTACCTGTTCTGCGGAATGAATACCTAACGCTTGATTTACTTTTTCGCCATCAAAGGGCACTGCGTTGAGAAGCTTTTGCGTGTCTGGATTTAGCACTATTCCTTGGTAATAATCTTTAATTAACACTCGACCATTATCATCTTTCATAGACGACAGAAGATTCGCTAAAGTAAACACAGGATTGGGAGAATAGTTACCATAATGTCCACTGTGTTGCGGCAGTTTAGCGCCAAAAGTTGTGATACTAGCAGTCGCTATGCCGCGACAACCAAATGTGACTGTTGGTTTATTAGAGTCGTGAGCGGGGCCATCCATCACGATAAAATAATCGGCCTGATAACGCGCTTTGTATTTGTTCAAGGTGGACTGTAACCCACGTGAACCGTATTCTTCTTCTGGATCGAAGATAACTTTAACGTTGATTTTGGGCTTTTCCCCTTGCATCTCAAGAGTTTTAAGGGCGCTGAGAAACATTGTTATAGGCGCCTTATCATCAGCAGCCGCACGCGCAAAAATACGCCACTCATCGTCAATACGTTGATTTAATGTTTGCCAATCGATAGTGCGCCATTCACCTCTTGCGTCTTGTTCTTTCAGCTCAGGTACGAATGGATCTGCTTGCACCCAAGCTGCTGGATTAACAGGCTGACCGTCGATGTGAAAGTAAAATAATATGGTTTTATAACTTGGATCAAAGACTCTTTCCGCCAGCAAGATAGGTAACGAAGGAGTTTCTAATAAAGTCGTTTTGAACCCCAAGTTGTTATATTGCGCTTCAGCCCAATGAATATTCTCAAGCATCTGTTCAGGATTCGCAGGCAAACTGGGGATACTTACCAGTTCTTTGTGCAGTAAAATTGTTTCTTTGAAATTTTCATCAACAAGTAATTCAAGATCAGGCTTGGCCACTACCGTCAATGAAACAAAAACAAGAGTGACCGCAATAATCCGCGTTAAATGTGCACTGACTTGGGTTTTCATTTTGCTCCTTTTTATTCTCAGGTTGAATTTTTTTGCACTCAATTGACGCAAACTTAGCGATTTTCAGACTTATTTAAATAATTTTAGCCCGTTTGCGAACTTTAGGTGTTTTTAAGGCAAACTTTAAGCCAATATGAGTATTGTAAATGGATTAGTCATTATTATTTGTTTTCAATAAATTGACAGGTCTCAATAACACGATCTTTTGCACTAATGTTAAATCTGGATTGGTTGTAAAAGAGGGTAAACACAAACTGATTGTATTTACCGTAAAAAAGAATTCTTTATCTATAATGGTAGGGGTAGAGAATTCTCTTATAGGATATTTGAACGTGACAAAAAAAGATAATTGGAAACTTGATGTAGCTCAATCGTTATTCGAGCAAAGTTCCATTGCAATGATAGTCTGCAATACCACCGGCCAAGTAGCCAATTTAAACAACGCGGCGCGGCGATTATTTGATGTTGATACCTCATCAATAATTGGCAATCCGGTTGATGGGCTTTTCACCTTAGATCACAGCAGAGCTATTTTTGTCGAATTATTTAAGCAGTTAAATGCTCCCCACGAACTTAACCTACACTTTGAATTAAATGACGGCGATCCCATCGCTATTTCAACCCCAACTTTCGCCATTAGTTATGTCACCGTTTTAATCGATGAATTATCCAACAATGATTTCCAAGGTGTGGTCATTTCCTTCAGCCCTGCGAAAAAGCTTCTATCCGCTCAAACCATCGTTAAAAATCTATTGGCAAGGTATGAAGTGGCGAAACAGTCGGGCATTGGTGTTTGGCAATATGACTTTTCTACTAAACAAATGGTGTGGGACGAGCAGATGTGTCGATTGTACGACGTATCTCCAGAGAATTACTCAACTGACATACAAGATTGGTTTTCATTTATCCACCCTGAAGATAGAGAAATGGCGATCAACGAATTTCAGCAAGCCAATAAATTAAACAATAAATATGAAGCTGAATTTCGAATTAAAACCGCAACTGAAAAAGAAAAATACATTCAAGCGTTTGGTCAGGTTATACGCACAGGCGACAACAGCCCACTTAAAATTACGGGTATCAATATTGACTTAACGGAGCAATATGAAACCCAACAAAAACTACTAGAAAGCAAAGCGGAAAATGAGTTTTTAGCCAGCATTGTGCAAGAATCCGAAAACGCGATCATGATATTTAACCCAGATATGACAATCGAATGGGTTAATCCGGCGTTTATCAAATTGAGTGGCTTCACCCTAGCGGAAATCGTCGGTAAATCCCCTCAAGAGTTTTTGTTTGGTCCTCAAACAGACACCTCAACGGTGCTTAAAATCAAACAAGCAATCGCTAATGGCAAGGGCCACAGTTACGAGTTAATTCATTATAATAAACAAGGTCAAACTCTTTGGTTTCGGGCAAATATAAAACCGCTATTTGAGAACGACAAAATCGTTCGAATCATCGTTGTTGCCACAGATATTACAAAATCTAAACAACAAGAACTCGAGCTCGTAAACTACAGTAACATGCAGGACGCTATTCTAAATAGTGCCAATCTGATCATTATGTCCACCAATTTATCGGGCAATATCATCACTTACAATAACTTTGCAGAAAAGACACTTGAGTATCATCGAAGTTCGGTCGTTGGTCTATTAACCCCAGAGTTGTTCTTTAAATCAGAGTCATTAGCAGTTCATGCCAAACACCTCAGCACCAAGCTAGGTAAAGAGATCCCATCAGGAATGGCGTCAATAACCTATTCCGCCAGACAAGGGATTGCTGACGAATTTGAAACTCAATTTATAAGCAAGAGTGGCAAGCCAATTCCAATTCAGTTAACGATAACCCCAGTGATGAATGCTGACAAAGATGTTGAAGGCTTTTTATTAATAGGGCGAGATATCACTGAACTTAAGCGCATTGAAGAAGAAAAAGAGCGCAGCGCTTCGCTATTGATGGCTACTGGTAAAGTAGCCAAGTTAGGGGCCTGGGAAGTGAATTTCACAACGGGCGAGATATATTGGTCTGATGAAGTCTATCGCATTCATGAACTGCCCATCGGTAGCAAAATTGATGTTGAAAATGCGATTAATTTTTATCTGCCAGAAGACCGTCAAAAAGTACAAGACGCATTAACCGAAGCAACCACTAACAACATCCCATTCGATTTTCAATTGCCGTTTATCACCGCAAATAACAAAAAAATATGGGTGAAGTCTTTTGGGTTTAGAGAACACAACCAAAAAGGTGAGGTTATTTTACGAGGCGCATTTCAAGACATAACGGAATTAAAAGAAGCAGAGGAAAAAGCAAAAGTTGCCAGTCAGGCCAAAAGCGACTTTTTAGCGAATATGAGTCACGAAATTCGAACTCCCATAAATGGCATTATTGGTATGAATGATCTTCTGCTAAATACGCCGTTGTCAGAACAACAGTTAAAATATGCAGAGTTGGCGCAAAGTAGTGGTCACATTTTGCTGACCTTAATTAATGATATTTTAGACTTTTCAAAAATCGAAGCCGGTAAGCTAGAAATCGAAAATATAGAATTCGATTTACATGAAATGCTGAATAAATTTATTGAGAGTTTCTCAATTCGAGCAGAAGACAAACATTTGGAACTGATATTTTCCATGCACCCAAGTGTTCCAAGGTGGATTCAAGGTGATCCTGGCAGAATACGGCAAATACTCACAAACTTAACCAGTAACGCAATCAAATTCACCCAACAAGGTGAAATCGTTATTAAAGTTAATTTGACCAGTGAAAATAAACTGATCTTTTGTGTGATAGATTCTGGAATGGGTATTTCCAAAGAAAAACAACAACAACTGTTCCACAAGTTTAGTCAATTAGACGCCTCAACCACGCGCAAATTTGGTGGCACGGGTTTGGGTCTTTCCATCGCCAAAGAACTGGTAGAGTTATTGAACGGCGAAATTGGGGTTAACAGTGAATGGCAAAAAGGCTCAGAATTTTGGTTTACCCTTCAGTTTGAGCCTGCTGTAAACAAGCATAACACGCAAAAATACGATTTATCCAAAGCAAATCTAGCGCAATTGAAAGTGCTGGTTGTGGATGATAACCAAACCAGTCGAGACGTTTTGTCATCCATTCTGGAATCGGAAAAAATTAAGGTTGTGCAAGCCAAAAATTCTCCTGAAGCTTTAAAAACACTGCGTAAACATTGTGAAATTAGAGACAAAATAGATATCGCAATTATCGATGCGGATATGCCTGGTATCAATGGCACAGAATTAGGCAAAGCGATTAAAAGTGATGAAAGGTTTGCATCGTTGAATATGATTTTAATGACAGCAAGTGCAAGACGAGGAGATGCTCAGAAGTTTAAAAATATAGGTTTTGATGCATACTTTCATAAACCCATTAAAAATGACGATTTGTTTTTTGCAATTACCCAAATTAGTAATCAAAAACTCATTAAATCAGAAACAAGAAAACAACAAATTGAATTAATAACCCGACACAACGCTACCAGTCCATCAAAAGCAGTGCCGCGTATTTTGTTAGTCGAAGACAATGCGATTAACCAAGCAGTAGCAAAGGAAATGCTTAAAAAATTAGACTGTATTACTGAGTTAGCAAATAACGGTATGGAAGCAATTGAACAGTTGAGCCGAGCGACGACTCCTTTTGATATTGTACTAATGGATTGCCAGATGCCAATAATGGATGGCTACGAAGCCAGTAGAATAATACGTGGATATCAAGGTGTAAATTTTGATCCGAACATTCCGATTATCGCGTTAACCGCCAATGCAATGAAAGGAGATAAGGAAAAGTGCTTTGATGCTGGAATGGATGGATATATCAGTAAACCAATAATCATCGAAGATTTAGAGCAAGGTATACTCAAGTGGATCGAAAAGTAGCATTAAACAAATAAAAAAGGTGTGTCTAATAAATTAGACACACCTTTCAGAATTTTGAGAATCCCTCTCAGCTTTCCTTCGCTATTAAACCATCCCGGTCAACATCCGTATACGCCCCTTTCCCTCTATTCTCGCTCATCCTTAAGTGAGTCACTCTTCCTAAGTGAGTCCCTTTCCTTTATTCCTTATTTAGCTGCACATCCTTACTTACAGCATTTCTCATCCTTAAGATTGTCCTTCGTCTTCCCTATCTATCCTTGAGTTTGTAGTCCTTTACTAAATGCTCATCCTGACCATTTTCTTTCATCCAATGAAAGTGTCCTTCTGGCTTTCCTTAAGTCTTCCTGACCCGTCGTATTTCCCTGTGACGAGGTATAAGATAAAGCAATTAAAAGTTTCTACTAGTACCCAATCTAGCTTTATTTTGTAAGCCATTATACTAAAGTCTACATTTTGAAAAATAAATCTTTAAATTCATAAGGTTAAATAAAAGGTAAGCTTTACCCTAAGTGTTTATTCCGCTTAAGACCTACAGCCATGTACGAAATATCTTACAAATAAAAAGGTTATTTTCTTACTCTAGAATTTGAACCTAATGGATTTAATGAAAATGAATTTAAAATTTTACTGATTTTGCGGATTTTAGATTGCTGAAAAAGACATGGCGAAACGGTATTAGTAGGGTAAAGTAAGACTAAACAATGCAACATGGTTACTTTACCCTTTAGAATAAATTCCGCGGTTTTTTACTCTGACCGAGGTCTAAACATTATTTGCCCAGTTATGCGTGAGACTTTTAGTTCATCAATATGGTCATATTTTCCGTCGGAGAAGAATGACAAACATTTAGGTAGAGTGACATAAACCCCAACACCTTCACTTTTTTCTTCTTCTAGCACAATACTATCAATCGCACTCATTAAAACGTGTCCAAGACCTCTGTGCTGATGATCTGGATGCACTCCAATAAACGACAACATATGGTATTTTTCATGGGGAATACGCTCTCTTACCCGCTGTTCCTTTTCGATCATTTGCTTGGTGCCTATATAACCAGCGGTAAGCAACATCTTTAAGCGCCAATGCCAAAATCGGTCGGGGTTGAACGCACTATCAGGTTTAATCATACATGCTACTGCCAATAAACGTTCATCTTCAAAAAGACCAATCATTGGCTGTTTAGCGGTCCAAAAGGCATTTAACTCTTCTCTAATTGCGCCCCTTAAACGGGATTCATACCCTTCCTTCTCAGAATCGAATATATCTAAAAACAGCGGATCATCATGATAAGCTTGATATAAAATTGATGCGGCAATTTTTAAATCTTCAGCGGCCAGATAAACAGCTTTGATTTTATCTAGCGGATTTATGTCTTGTGCAGTATTTGACATAGTTCGACTCTCTTCAATTAGGAAGTTTCACTCTACATAATTATTAACCAATTGTTAACAACTCATTAAAAATAACGGCAAACTAATTTTACTATTTTGGCTAGATGAGGTTGATTTATAGCCTATTCCCCCCAAGACTTAAGTAGAAGCAGTGAAAGGGTGCGAATGACAATGAACTTGATTGACTTAGTGAGAACAAGTAATCCAAACTTTCTCAACGAGTATCAATCTACATGAAATGCCAACACAACTCGAGTTTAAAATTCCATCAAGGAGACATTAAATGCTAACTGAAAATTTAGAGTTAAAGGATTTGTTTCTGCAATTAGGTTTAGCCAATGACGAGGAGTCAATTGAAAACTTTATAGCCAAACACAAAGGATTGGATAAATCGACAAAACTAGAAGAAGCTAGTTTTTGGACACAGGCTCAATCGACTTTTATTAGACAATCTTTTTTTGAAGATGCGGAATGGACTGAGTTGATCGATCAGCTAGACAATCGACTACGATAATATTAATAGCAGGCCAAGAATATGGCTTGGCCTGCTGCTTCCAAACTAGGCGTAGCAGAAAAAGTGAAGCTTAGATATTGTTGTAAGCAGAGTCGCCCCAACCAATTAAATTACCATTTTTGAACACCAAAGGCGTGCATTCATCTTTAGTTGTGACACCATCACCTTCGCGACGCTGGGTGCGATAAAACAAAACATTTATTTCATCATTATTTTGTTGATATAGTTCACTGAAATCTGGCGTGCCCATGCGACTTCTAATATCTTCGATGGCTGTATTGGATTCCAGTCTTGCAATCGCCTTTCTATTTTTACGTTCTTTTTGTTCCCAATCCGATTGGTATGAGTAATCCCCTTCCCCACCGACCGATATAACACATCCAGATAATGTCAGTGGTAATACTAATGCTGCAGCAACAAGCGTTTTTTTCATTTTAGTTTCCTTGGTGTTGTATTTATGTTTGTTAATTAGCATTCCACAATACAAAATCGAGGCCAAAATTTAACTTATTGTTTTATATATAAAAAAATTAATGCATGTGATTACCAATACCGCTAAGATAGGCACATTCGCTAAATATTAGTGTTTTTCATCATGTCTAATCAGTTTCAGTATATTGCGTCACTATGTAAGAACTTAAAATCCAACGGGAAAGTTCCCAGTGTGGCATTAATTAAAAAAGCCTCAAATCGTCCGTTACCATTGCGGGATATCATTGATGTACTAAAACGCTGGCAAGACGATCCAGATCAATTCCCTTCTACACCAGTTGAGGAAGCATCGCCTCAAAAACCAAATGATTTAATGCAGCATATTGTTACATTGGAAAAGCGCATCGAGTCATTGGAACAGCAAGTATTGAATTTAACCCAGTCCCTGCAAAAATAATTGCCCCCCCTATTCCATGGCCTGTAGGCGGTGGCTTTAGCCCCGCGTTGGAACGGTATTATTCCATGGCCTGAAGACCATGCTACAACGGCGTTGAAACGGTATTATTCCATGGCCTGTAGGCCATGCTACACCGGCTGTGGATTGATTTATTCCATGGCCTGTAGGCCATGCTACAACGGCGTTGGATTGATTTATTCCATGGCCTAAAGACCATGCTACAACGGCGTTGGAACGGTATTATTCCATGGCCTAAAGGCCATGCTACAACGGCGGTGGATTGGTTTATTCCATGGCCTGTAGGCGGTGGCTTTAGCCCCGCGTTGGAACGATATTATTCCATGGCCTGAAGGCCATGCTACAACGGCGATGGATTGGTTTATCCCATGGCCTGTAGGCGGGTGTTTTAACCCCGCGGGAGATTAGATAGATTCCATGGCCTGTAGGCGGGTGTTTTAACCCCGCGGGAGATTAGATAGATTCCATGGCCTGTAGGCGGTGGCTTTAGCCCCGCGTTGGAACGGTATTATTCCATGGCCTGAAGGCCATGCTACAGGCGTGGTGATAACTGCTGGATGAATTCGATTAATGAGTCCGCTAAGGTTTCTTGGGGCTCTAACCCTATCTGCTCTAACATTACTCGCCCAGACTCATTGTGTACACTGACAATAAAATCATCTTCGTCGGTAACGGCAAAGAACAATGTATCTTGTTGACCTAAACGTCTTTTCATCAATACATGGGCAACTAAATTTTGCTGTAATCGCTCAAAATCTTCGTCGTTCCACGGCATCAACAATTGCAAGTTTCCCCGTGCCGTTTTAGCATTTAGATTATCACTCCAAAAGCAGGTATAGTACTCCTTAAGTTGTTCATCCATCTTAATTTCAAGGGCTTGCTCAAAGTGCTCGAAGTGCTTTTGACTTGTTTGTTTGACGGGTATCCAAGGAACCCATTCATCTTGCTCACCGGTTTGTTGATAGCATTTTGATGGCCAATTTTCATTATACTGAATAACTAACGGGTGCTGATTGCGTTGATGACAATCGACATATTCAGAAACAAAATTTTGTAGTGCCGAATCAATGCTCACAGACTACACTTCCTTATATTTAAATTTAAGATGACTTGAAACAATCAAGGTGAATACCAATTATCTGCGATAATACGCAAACAAAACCGGTCAAAAGTACAGATACCTAAGATAAATCAACACTTAAGGTATACTGCAGAAGTATTGTATAACGAGAAGGCTAAATGACAAATAAAACCGATGAGATACGTAATTCGTCTCCGGCACTAGAAAAGCTTACATTAGGTAAGACAGTAGAATATGTGCAAACCTATTCCCCCGATTTACTTCAGGCAGTTCCGCGCAGTCTAAGCCGGCAAGCAATTGGTTTAACCGATAAACTGCCATTTAGCGGCGAAGATATCTGGAACGGTTATGAGCTTTCATGGCTTAATCTGCGAGGTAAACCCCAAGTCGCAATCATGCAATGTATCGTTCCTTGTGACTCGCCAAATCTAATTGAATCAAAAAGCTTCAAATTATATCTAAACAGTTTCAACCAATCTAAAGTTGAGTCAGTTGAACAGTTAACTCAAACTTTGCAGTCTGATTTGTCAAACTGCGCTGGAAAACCGGTTCAGATAAAAGTGATTTTACCCAAGGATTTCGCAGCCCAGAAAATCCAAGAAATGGCTGGCCAAAATATTGATGACCAAGATTTAGAGTTTACCGATTATCAATTAGATGCCTCGGCATTGAAGGTAACCGCTAAGCAAGTTAATGAAACCTTGTACAGTAACTTACTAAAATCCAATTGTTTGATCACCAATCAACCCGATTGGGGAAGTATCATGATACGTTACACTGGTGCACAAATAGACCAAGAATCACTTCTGCGTTACCTCATCTCATTTCGCATGCATAATGAGTTTCATGAACAATGTGTAGAACGAATTTTTCGCGATATTAAACACTTTTGCGAACCATCTAAATTGACAGTTTATGCGCGATACACTCGTCGTGGTGGGCTCGACATTAATCCTTTTAGAAGTGACTTCGAATCGGCTTACAGCATTTCAAGACAAGCGCGTCAGTAAGAAATTAAAATAGGACAATCTATGCTTTCAATACAATTAAACCCAGTTGGGCCCCTAAGCCAACTGTCACAGTACGAAGTAGATAGACTCAAACAATCGGTAAACAGTGATCTGTATAGACTTTTTAGAAACTGTTGTTTAGCTGTATTGAATTCAGGTGTAGAAGAAGACAATTCCGAGCAACTTTTTTCACCCTACGAGAACTTTGAAGTCAACCTAATCAGGCGCGAACGCGGAGTAAAAATTGAATTAGTCAATCCTCCAGCAGTGGCATTCGTGGACGGACAATTAATTAAAGGTGTTCATGAACATTTATTTGCCGTGCTCAGAGATATTCTGCACATGGGAGTGAAATATAAGCTTGATGAAGTTCATGAATCCCAATCTCGAGATTTAACCGATTTAGTGTTTGACATGTTACGCCACGCAGAAGTCATTAAAGTGGGCAGCGATCCTAATATGGTTGTGTGCTGGGGCGGTCATTCAATTGGCGAAGTCGAGTACAAATACACCAAAGAAGTGGGATACCAGCTTGGCCTTCGAGAAATGAATATTTGCACCGGCTGTGGTCCAGGGGCGATGAAAGGCCCGATGAAAGGCGCCGCAATTGGACACGCCAAACAACGCTACAAAACCGGCCGTTACTTAGGTATGACAGAGCCATCTATTATTGCCGCAGAGCCGCCCAATGCTATCGTCAACGAACTGGTTATCATGCCTGATATTGAAAAACGTCTGGAAGCATTTGTGCGTGTTGCCCACGCTATTGTGATTTTCCCTGGCGGCGTAGGGACAGCAGAAGAATTGTTATATCTGCTCGGTGTGCTTCTAAATGAAGATAATCGAGAGCAAATTGTCCCAATCATTCTAACTGGACCTGCCCATTGTAAAGACTACTTTGAATCAATCGACAAGTTTGTGGGTGCCACCTTGGGACCAGAAGCACAAGCTCTATATGAAATTATTGTTGATGATGCCGTGAAGGTCGCGCAAAAAATAAAAAGCAAACAATTAGAAGTACGTGCACACAGACGCAATACTGGTGATTCATATTTGTTTAATTGGCTATTAAAAATTGAACCGGAATTTCAAAAACCCTTCGAGCCGACTCATCAAAGCATGCAAGAACTGAATTTGCATTTTTCTCAACCCAAAGCCGAACTTGCTGCCGCACTGCGCAAAGCATTTTCAGGAATTGTGGCGGGAAATGTGAAATCAGAAGGGATTAAACAAATAAGACAACATGGTCCGTTTAAAATTAACGGCGATCCTAAATTAATGAGTATGCTAGACACCCTATTGCAATCATTTGTAAAACAGCAACGAATGAAGTTACCCGGCAGTGAATATAGCCCGTGTTACCAAGTAATAACCTAAGTTAAGCCATCCGTTTTTCACGTTTAGTGGCCTTTATTCATCCCGGCATTTTGATTAAAATGAGGATAATTGAGTTTGAGAAAAATTTATGAATAGTAAAGTAATACAACGTATCGGAATTGGCGTATTTATCTACGTATCGCTAGTTGTAATGCTGATATTGTTTAATCCAGATGATACATCCAGTATGGGATGGGAAGATCGTCAGGAGTACAATAAGGTACAGTTGACCAAAATTAAAATAGGCGACCTTAGATCAGGGATCGTCGAATTATTAGGGCCACCAGACATTAGTGAAGCCAAACTGGTGGGAGATACCCAATTACAGGTCATGTTTTACCGCACGACTTGGAACCAATCGGATGGCATAACCACCCAAGACGAATGTACCCCACTTTTGTTTGAAGATGAAAAGTTAATTGCCTGGGGCGAAGGCACGTATCAAAGTTACTTAAAACTCTAGTGGCTTTTATGCATTTATTAGTGGTTGTTAATTAATGCCAACGCAGAGCTTGTTAAAAGCATTCGGGCAGGTTTCCACGGTACTTGAAGAAGTGCGACAAAACCCCGTTGGACCTGAGCAAATTAAACGCATTGTCAAAGTTTCTGAATACTTTTTATCTGCATTTAAACTCTCGCCTGATGTTTTTGTCGCCCAACCGCTTCTGTACAAATCTAGAAGTGGTTTTTTAAATAATCTAACGTTTAACACCCTAGTCTATTGTGCACTCATTTGTAACCGAGCACGCATCAACGACTTATGCTGCCAACAATTATTGAGTTGCATACTCACTCTTTATTGTGAACGTCAGGAAGATCTACAAGGGTTTTATCAACAAAACCAACGCCCTTCCCACCACCGGAAAAGCGTTCGACTATTGCAAATTCTTAACAGAGCCAATCTACAAACTTGGATGGATGGGTATCAAGTCTACAAATACCTTTTTTCTAAATTTGAAAATAACCGGAGTTGGCCAAAAGATCTGACCAAAAACCAACAGGTTATTTTGTTGGCCCATCAACTTGCGACGCAAGTTACTCCCAGTGAGGTAAAAAAGCCGGTCCATTTCTCCAGTGCAATCCGAAAACTGACTCAAACCTGTCCAGAGAGTTACTTAAATAGCTTAAATGGATTGCTCCAATATCCAACGCTGATTTGTCCCGGCACGCTAGTAAAGCTTGATCAACAGCAGCCTGCGGTTGTGTTGAGTGTATCTGAAGATAAAGTACTGGTAATTGTGATTAATTCAAAAGGAGATGAGAAAGCCCAATTGAAGCGCGTATTTAACGACAATATTCAACGGGTATCAGCGACACAAACAGTAACTGGCTTTAGTCAAATTCAGCGATGGTGGGATATCAATTGGCAAATTGAAAAAAGCGATTGTATCAACCCAATAGAAGATAACTTCCCATTAGACAAACCGCCTACATTACTGCTGGAAGTTCAAAAGCACCTTAATAGCGGTTCAGTGGATATCGACAAATTAGCATTGCAAATTAGTTCCGAGCCCGCCTTTGCTGATTACCTAAAACAAACAGCGACAATTTCGAATAGAAATAAGCTACCAGTGCAACAGGTAAAGCATGGTTTAATGATGCACGGTTACGTGAAAGCAAATTCAATGCTTATTCAACAAGCTTTGTTATTGAGATTGAATCAAAGTCATTTCCCCTTGCAACAAAACTTTACGCAATTTATTCGATTGGCCTGTCAAATTGCAGCCAACCTCAGCGCACAAAATAAGCATGTATCTCCAGAGGAAGCATCAACATTGTTGTGTTTTGCCTGCAGTGGCCTATTTACCCAACCAGCACTAAAAACCCGTACTCAATGGACTCGGCGTCAAGAGCGCCAACAAGACATTAGCTATTTATTCGATTTTCGTAATCCCGAAACGTTACGCAATCACAGCCTAAAGTTATGCCAAGCTTGGCAACAACCCACTTCTTACAGTGATGCAATAATGGCAAATAGTCAGGATTCCGATGAACTGTCGAAAAATCCGATTCTTAACACATTGACAGTAACACTAGGTTTGAGTGTTCTATTAGCCAGACGACTGTATTTTTCCGAACACCAATTAAATGATGTATCGCAACGTTTTTATACTAACAGCTTAAGGTTTTTAAAATTAAATGAACAAAAAGTTAGTGAATTGTTAGCTAACTCACTGCAACAAAGTCACAGTTACTGCGCTTTACCTTAAAATTCAAAAAATCTGCTGGAATAACGGTGAAATGGCGGTAATACGTGGAAAATTAACTGAAAAAATGGTATAAATCCGCCCCTAAATTTCAGTCTAGACGCCGGTTAAATACCCAGCCCTCAAAGTGTAAAATAGGAATTCATCATGACACAACAACGTATTACCGTTATCAAAGGCGATGGTATCGGACCTGATATCGTCGATTCTGCCCTACAGATATTAGAAAAAGTTGGCTGCGACTTTGCGTATGATTTTGCCGATGCAGGTTTAATGGCACTGGAGAATCACGGCGAACTGTTACCGCAAGAGACTTTAGATCTTATTGAAAAGAACAAAGTTGCGTTAAAAGGTCCACTGACAACGCCAGTGGGAGAAGGCTTTACTTCTATTAACGTTAGCTTGCGTAAAAAGTTCCAGATGTACGCAAACGTTCGTCCAGTTTTGTCTTTCAAAGGTACAAAAGCACGTTACGAAGACATTGATATCATTACCGTCAGAGAAAATACTGAAGGAATGTACTCAGGCTTAGGGCAAGTGGTTTCAGACGACGGCACAGAAGCCGAAGCAAAGAGTATCATTACGCGCAAAGGCGCAGAACGTATTATCACATTCGCTTACGAGTTAGCTCGCCGCGAAGGACGTAAAAAAGTTACGGCAGTACACAAAGCGAATATTTTAAAATCAACATCAGGTTTGTTTTTAAAAGTAGCCAGAGAAATAGCCGATAAATATCCCGATATCGAGTCAACAGAGATGATCGTTGACAATGCGTGTATGCAATTGGTTATGAACCCACATCAATTTGATGTCATGGTAACCACCAACTTGTTTG
Organism: Aliiglaciecola sp. 2_MG-2023; assembly: GCF_030548145.1. Taxonomy (NCBI): domain Bacteria; kingdom Pseudomonadati; phylum Pseudomonadota; class Gammaproteobacteria; order Alteromonadales; family Alteromonadaceae; genus Aliiglaciecola; species Aliiglaciecola sp. 2_MG-2023. Next base: position 74,876 of record NZ_JAUORY010000001.1, on the reverse strand, counting down.
GTGATATTCTATCCGACCTGTGTGCAGGCCTAGTGGGCGGTTTAGGTATGGCACCAGGTGCAAACATAGGTTCAGACTGTGCCATTTTTGAAGCGGTACATGGCTCAGCACCAGATATTGCAGGTAAAAACCTAGCGAATCCAACCTCTGTTATTCTTGCCTCAGTACAAATGCTTGAATATTTACAGATGGGTGATAAAGCTGAAAAAATCCGTAATGCCCTCAAAGACGTTATCGAATCTGGTGATCGCACCACACGAGATCTTGGCGGCCAGCACGGCACCACAGACTTTACTCAAGCGGTATTAGATAGACTTTAAACACTTATTTATGGTGAATTTGAAAGCTGGAACTTTTCCAGCTTTTTTTTCGCCTATCCTCATTCATATAAAAACTAGACTTTACATGTATTCAAAGCCGGACTAATTTTAAATCGTGCAAATTAAGCACTAACGGATTAAAAATGAACACGGAGAATCTATATGAAAAAGTTCTTACCTACTTTAGTAGTTGCTTGTGCAGTCTTTTTAGCAAGCAGCCCACTAACCATTCAAGCGAAAAGTTTAAATCAAAAAGTTGAAACTGCGAAGACTCAGTTACAAACTCAGTCAACACCTATCAATTTAAATACAGCAACAGCCGACGATTTAGAAGCCTTACCTGGTATTGGTTCAAAAAAAGCGCAAGACATAGTCGATTATAGAAAAGCCAATGGCAGCTTCAAGCGTGTGGAAGATATCACCAACGTTAAAGGCATTGGGAATCGAATGTTAGAGAAATTGAAAACATCTATTTCGGTGAAATAAAAAAATGGCGCCAAATTGGCGCCATTTTTAAGTTCTTTCAGTATTATTTAATCGTCTCTTTCAGAAACTCAAGAAACTCATCTTTAATTTCTTCGTGGCGCAGGCCGTATTCGATATTGGCTTTCATATAACCTAACTTACTTCCACAATCATGGCTTTTACCGGTCATGTAATATGCATCAACCTGTTCTTTTTCCATCATGGTATCAATGGCATCAGTGAGTTGAATTTCATCGCCAGCACCTGGCTGAGTTTTTTCCAATTCATCCCAAATACTTTCAGATAAAACATAACGACCAACAACAGCTAAATTAGAAGGCGCTTCTTCCAAAGGTGGCTTTTCTACCATCTTATGGATTTTAGCTGACTCACCTTCACCTAGCTCTTTTCCAGCTAAATCAACCACACCGTATTTATGAACCTGATCATCAGGCACCGCTTCCACCATGATTTGACTTACCTGACTGGTATTAAAAGTAGCCACCATATCAGCCAAGTTATCTTTCTTGGGATTACATGCGGCATCATCAATGATGACATCAGGTAAGACAACAGCAAAGGGGTTGTCGCCTATCATTGGACGGGCACATAGAATAGCGTGGCCCAAGCCTTTCGCTACACCTTGACGCACATGCATAATGGTTACATCTTTAGGGCAGATAGCTTGCACCGCTTCGAGCAATTGGCGTTTAACACGTTTTTCTAATGTGGCTTCCAATTCGAAACTGGTATCGAAATGGTTTTCGATACTGTTTTTACTCGCATGAGTTACTAATATAATTTCTTTCAAACCTGCGGCAACACATTCCCCAACCACGTACTGAATCAGTGGTTTATCGACTACTGGCAACATTTCCTTTGGAATAGCTTTTGTTGCTGGTAACATCCTCGTCCCCAGTCCTGCAACTGGAATGACTGCTTTTTTAACCTGACTCATATTAACGTTCCTTTATTGATAATCCACGACCTATGGCGTAGTAATGCAATCCGTATTCCTGCATTAACGAAGGTTCAAATAAATTTCGTCCATCAAATAATAATGGCTCAGATAACGACTGTTTTATTAACTCAAAATCAGGTGCTCTAAACGCCTGCCACTCTGTACAAATAACCAAGAAATCAGCACCTTTAAGTGCGGCTTCTTTGGTACCTGTTAAACTCAAATCATCACGTACGCCGTAAATACGCTGTGTCTCTTCCATCGCTTCAGGGTCGTAGGCTTGTACCTTTGCGCCAGCTTCCCATAGATTTTCCATCAAAACACGACTAGACGCTTCGCGCATATCATCTGTATTGGGTTTGAACGACAACCCCCAAATGGCGACAGTTTTGCCTTTCAAATCATTGTTGAAATGACGACAGATATATTCGAATAACTTTTCTTTTTGTTTGTAATTAACGGCTTCAACCGACTCAAGAATCTTTGCAGTATAACCAGCTTCACTTGCACTACGAGCGAGCGCTTGCACATCTTTGGGGAAACACGAACCTCCATAACCACAACCAGGATAAATAAACTGATAGCCAATTCGTGGATCAGAACCTATGCCCAGTCGCACATTTTCAATGTCAGCACCAAACACCTCGGCTAAATTAGCCATTTCATTCATAAAGCTGATTTTAGTTGCCAACATACAGTTCGCTGCATATTTAGTTAATTCAGCACTGCGAATATCCATAACAATAATTTTGTCATGGTTGCGGTTAAATGGTGCATAAAGCTCTCTTAGCTTCTTCTCTGCACCAACACTGTCAGTACCGATAATAATACGGTCAGGTCGCATACAGTCATTAACGGCAGCGCCTTCTTTTAAAAACTCAGGGTTAGAAACCACATCGAAGGTAATTGATTTACCAAGTGACTCTTGGACTTCAGCAATTTTAGCTTTCACTTTATCCGCAGTACCAACAGGAACCGTTGATTTGTTAATCACAATTTTATGTTGATTCATAGCTTCGGAAATCGTTTTCGCTACCGCAAGCACATATTTTAAATCTGCAGAGCCATCTTCATCAGGAGGCGTACCTACGGCAATGAAAATCACATCACCATGCTCTACCCCTGCTTTGGCATCAGTGGTAAATTTAACTCGCCCAGCCTCAAAGTTAGACTTAACTAAAGGCGTCAAACCTGGTTCAAAAATAGGAATTATTCCTTTTTCCAAGTTGTCCACTTTGTTTTGGTCCACATCAACACAAACAACTTGGTGACCGACTTCTGCCAATACAGCTGCTTGCACTAACCCCACATAACCAATACCAAAAACGGTTACTTTCATTATCTTTAGTTCCTTTAATTATTTAGCTGTATTTTTGTGAGCAATTTTCATGCAAATAATTCAAATGAGTATTTTGTGAGTGATATCACAAATGGTGGATAGTGTATAACTTCAGAAATGAAAAATACAGGTTGAAAACAAGACTAGAGAGTAAATAGATAACACCTGGTTTACCAGTTGTCTGAAAAAGCCCCGTTCTTTTTGCATAAACCGTCCCACAAACCACACAACATAAACTTAATGCGTTCTAATTTACGGTCTTGTAATAAACTGTTGGCAAAAAATCGAATGGGTAACACACAAATATTGCGCATTTTCCAATATCGAGGCACATACCCACGTCTCGTTAAAAGCAGCACATTGCGAAACTGATAGTAAAGTCGAATAGGACTACCCACTTTGTAAGTAATGCCTGCAAATTTGCTACGAGAATCACCTAAGCGGTGAATCATCTCAACCTTATCTGCAATGGCTACCATTAAATTTTGTTGCTTCGCGCGCCAGCACCATTCGTGATCAACACCATCAATAAACAACGTCTCATCTTTGTAACCAATGGCATCGAGTTTAGATAAGTCGATCATCATTCCTGAGGAAATAATTTGGGTTACGCACACGATCTCATCGTACACTAAGACTTCACGTTGCACTCTGGGTTTAACGGTCTTTTCAGAAAATGAGCAGATAATGCGCGGCCCAATGGCCACCACTGGACGATTTTCGACCTTAGATGCCACCAGCAGCGATGACAACCTAAATGCAAAGTCGTCGTCTATGGTGCTATCTTGGTCTAACAACATCCCGAATTCACACCCCGAAGAGCGTAAGTCGCGCAAGCCCACATTGTGAGCTGCAGCAATACCTATATTATTGGGGAAATGATGGTAATGCATATTGGATTTATCAAACAGCAGTTCAGTGGCAACAGGAGAATTATCCACAATCGAAACCACATCCACTTGTTGCAAAACTGTCTCAAGTAGATCCTGGGTAATACCCATATCTGGTTTGTATAAAATGACGGTAGCGCCTATCACTCGTGTCGAACCCGCTTATTCAAAAGGTAGCGGTCTATCTTATACGCTAATTTAACAATTTTGGAAGGCATGAGCCGTAAAAAGAGTACCGCAAAAGCGTAAACAATATTGCCAATACTATAACGCTTTAACACTTTCATAGCGTAAAAACGTGCTTTAAATTCATTGATTGATTTGCTCAAGCCGCGACGTTTATAGAAGTCATTGACTCGTCTAAACTCAAGCAGTGGCTCCGGAAGGTTAGCAAATTTGTAGCCCGCAGCACAAAGCTCAGCCCACAAAAAATAATCTTGGGTGTTTTGCAAGTCTTCACGGTAACGATAACCTTGTTGGAAAACTTCCATTCTAACGACGACAGTCGGATGATTGATTGCACAACGTTTCGGTAAAATTCGAAAAATATCACCGTGTTTTTTAGGCAGCTTTCGCTTACCCACTTTTTTCCCATTCTCGTTTATTTCAACCAAAGAAGTGCCCAATACTTGCGTTTTTTGATGCGTCTTCAGAAATTTGATTTGTTTTTCAAAACGATCCGAAAGGGAAATGTCATCAGCATCCATTCTAAAAAAGAACTTTACCGAAGGCAGGTTTTCAATGGTCCAGTCAATAACGTAATTCATGCAGGCACTCAAGCCCACGTTAGCCGCAGACTTCATCAGTTGCACATTATTGCGTTCGGTACTCAATTTTGAAAGGTAATTGAACACATCTTCTTTAACCTCACCGTCTAACACCAAGACTAGCTGAAAGTGCTGGTAACTTTGAGAAAGAACGGACTCCACCGATTGCACCACCCAATCCAGCTGATCTTCAATGTAAACACCCATGCCGACTACAGAATCAACCGGGTCAACCAAATTGATTCGGGTTACTGGGGTAAATTGATTATTCAAATGAGGTTACAACCTGTTTAATGTGGCATAAATTTACGGATATATCGTGACCGCGCAGTATACCAAAAAAAATAGTCATTTCATCAGTGTTTGTGCCAAGCGATGTACAAATAAACAATCAGACAATAAAAATACGCTATTCCGCAAATAGTTTTTTTAATTGTTTATTAAACGACCGCATTGCATCCTGCTTTGTTTGTTCATTTTCTGACTGCAAACTCTGATAATGATCCCGATACAGTTCAATATCTTTGATAGCAATATCGATAAACTCTTCTACGTTAAATAATGACGTATCAAGGGCCAGCTCCGATGAGAAAAACTCAACCAATGGCTCAGGGTCTAACATACTAATTGCTGAACCATGGGCTGCACGACTGCTTTTTTTCGGAAAAAACAATGAGGGTAATGTGGTTACTTGGGTAAAAAATGAGAATGATTTTACACGAGGCTGCAAGATAGAAGTATATACTCCTGCACACATAGGGCGACGACCAAGAACATAGATCTTTGCTTTAAGCTCACTTAATAACTCCAAAATATGCAATCCTCCACCTTCAGCAAATACAATCTCTGTTGCGCTTTTATATATTTCAAGCTGCTCAAGTAATGGATGCTCTTGGGGATAAAATATTTGATAACCTTGTTTTGCAAAATAGTTTTCTAAGTAACTTTCCCCCGCATAAGAACCACGAAACTTAAAGTGGATTCTACTGACATAAATTTTTTTAACCCCTTCTCTTGTCCCTTTTATATTGTTTCGACGCTCACAACGTTTAAGAAACGCCAGATAAGCACTGCCAACTGATGTTTTAGAACGAAAAAAGCTGGCCTGCTCAGGTACGATTAATTGACTAAACGTCGACGGGGTGAACAGGTATTTTATGTTTTTCTCTGGGATCCCCAAATAGCTTAGGGTTTGTAAAAAAATAGAAGGCAATTTATATTTGAATTGCCGCACCCATGGAAACTTATTGGGTATTTGGGGAAGCAAAATGAGTTTTTTAACCGACTCACCAAGCCCTTGTGTCACATATTCATAGCCCCAAGCCCGATGAATGCACTCCGCCAAAAAGTGCCCAAAATTATTGAACACTGGACCTAAATAGAGATATTGCCCAGCATTTTTGCGGTTTCCAATATCAATAGATTCAAGCAAAGTATCATTTGTAACATGATCAAGCTCTTGGCTATTTTGAAAAACAGTCTTTCCTCTATATTGTCCTGTAAAATCTGGTTTATTTGGATGCAGAACACCGCCAATCACCCTACCTGGATTGCTGCCGGGCGCCATGGGAACTACCTGCGCATTTTCTAACACACATATCCTTGCAGAAGGAGCGATTTCAATTGCTGACTTTATCGTTTTTTTCAATTTACCTTTTTCACCTATTCTTTAAGTGAAAAATTTTCACGTTTGAGCGTTAAGTTTGGGTTGTAGGCAGGATCATGCTCAATGTATGCTTTCCAAGTGTCTTGCAGATAAACTAGTTCACTTTCAAATCTAGCTCTTTTTTGAGCAGTATCATCAAGTCCTCGAGATATTGACTCGTGATGATAAAGCTCGGCTTCTGCACAATAGAGGTTTCGCCGGCCTAAGGATAAAATTCGCAAACAAAAATCAACATCATTGAAGGCGACAGTTAGGTCTGTTTCATTTAGTCCATTTACAGCCAAGTAGTCTGACTTTTTAACTAATAAACAAGCTGCTGTCACTGCGCTGAAATTGTGGGAAGCAATTAAGCGATTTAAATAACCTGGATGATAACGAGGAAAATATTTGTGAGCATGACCTGCACCGCCTCCGTATCCCATCACAACACCAGCGTGCTGAATACGATTATCTGGATAGAGCAATTTAGCGCCCACGCAACCGATATCTTCTCGTAAAACATGACCAACCATAAAATCAAGCCAGTCGGCTGAAATAACTTCAATATCATTGTTGACTAAGCCAACCACACTGCCATTGGCGTGTTCTACTGCAAAATTATTAATCGCGGAATAGTTAAAATCAAAGGGATATTTTAGTACTCGTACTTTTGCTTCATTTTGATCTAAGTGTTCAAAATAAGCCAATGCATCCGCATCATCAGAATTATTATCTACTAACAATATCTCGTAGTTACAATAATTTGTTTTTGAAATAATTGATTCAATACAGTTTTTTACCAATTCCTTGGCATTTTTAGTCGGCACGATAAGAGAAACCAATGGCTCACCTGGAGTGTCCCATTTAACCTGAGCAACCCCGCTATTTTCCCGATTGTTAGATGTAAATTTGGAGTAATTTAAACTTAATAACTCCCGTTCCCAATTAGAGGAATTTTTTAAACTCTTATGCACTAAACTAAATGGAATGTGAAGGATAGGTACTGAGGAGCTTTTCAGATAAACATCAACTAACCAAATCGCCAATAATGAAGAAGAAGTGTTTTCGTTAACGAATTGGCAGAATTTATCGATGATATTTTCACCTACCAGCATTACCCCCGTATTCACGTATCCTGTGGCTAACTGCAAATCAGGATTCCAGTCAGGATAAAGTTCTGCGGAGTGTCTATCTTTTGAACTATCAAAATGATCTACATCACAATAGAGAATCTTATTCTCAGATAAGTCAGCAAGGTAGCTTTGCATGAGTGGGATAGCTTGAGAGTGCAGAAAATCTCCGCCCGATATGATAAAAAGAGGTACTGCTGCCTCTTCGTCAACTTTTTGTCTAAGGTCGCAAATATCTTTATCCGAAGGCAAATTCACTCCATTTAGACACTGTTCAACCGCCTTGGAACTCCCTGACACATATACCTTACAAATACTTGGGCTAATCATCAACGCCTCAATAGACGCTTTGTCATAGTTAAACTGCCCGGTTAATAAAAGCAGACAATTTACTTGTGCATAATCACTATATTTTTTCAGCCTTTTGGCAATTTCAGTGTTTTGCTTTTTAATGGTTTTAACATATAGTTTTTGTAACTTTTGAGGAGAAGGAAAACCATAAAATAAGCCTGATTTTTGCAGGTTATTACTGTAAAGATTAAACAACCAGATATTTTTTCGCATAGTCTTTCTAATTTCAGCAGGAAATAAACCTACAAAAAACTTAATTACGCGCATTAGCTGTTTTCGATGCTTAATATTCAATTACATTCTTCTTCTAATTTAAAGTCTTCAATGAGTGATAGACTTTATTTGATCTTACTTTTTAACGAATTTATTGCTTTTTTAATTCGAAAGCGAAATTGATAAAATCTATGCATATATTTGTATTTTGATGCACATGAGTTCACAAACAATAAGCGATAATTTTTATCTTCTGACACTTTCGAACTTTCTATTTTTTTTGTCAGTAAATAATAATCGACCTTCAATATATTTTGTAAATAGTCGCAAACCGATAAGAAATCAGTTTCATTTAATCCTTGCTCAAAAAACGGTTTGGGGTCGGGTGATTTCATGTCTGCAACTAATACTTGAAGACAGCTTGCATTTAAATCTCGCGCGAAACCATCAATAATGGAGGAGTAATAAATACTATCTTCAACATATTTTGTGGATTGAATAAGGGAGTAATGGCTTGTTCCCCCTGTATAGCCCTGCAGTGCTCGGTCTACTAACACTTGATAATCGTGCAGTTCAAACTGGTTAAACCATCTTTTAAATTCCAATGCTTCAAACTGATAAGAACTATTCACCATGGGTAATGTAGCTCTCACATCTACCCCTAACACTGAAAGCAAATCTGAAACAATGTTGCCATTTTTGAAATATTTATCACCATATACCCGCAAATATAAATCATCAGCTTTAAACTGTGTAATAAATTCAACAAACCTATCCATGTAAGGCAGGCGTTTGCTTCTATCGACATTTATTGTTTGAACTTGAAAGTGTCGTTTAACAGATTGGTTATACGTCGACTCCTTAATTTCCATGGGGTTTCTTATGTATGCAATAAAGTTCGCATCTGGAATCGCCCGTTTAAGCTCCTCCATTCTTCTGAAAAAGAATTCTGATGATAAAAGCAAAGTTGTAAAATCACTTTTGTAGAATCCATCCAACAATTTAGAAAGGTTATCGGTGTTTAAACTTAATTGTTTATTTGCGTTAATGTCATAGATAGACCTGACGTTTCCGGAGCTAACGCCATTAGAATCAACATTGTGAGAAGGGTAAAAAATTCCGTTTTCTTTTAAAAAATCTTGATTACTATTCAGCCACTTTTGAACTGCTGAAGTACCCGTTTTAGGGGGACCAACATGTATGTAAACGTTTTTTATCAATTCAACATCCTGATATTGACTCATTCAAGCACAAACATCCTAAATAGAGGTTTGTGCCCAGAGCTTTTAATCTATAACAAAATACTTGATACAGAGGCGAAACCGCGAGATGCGGCATTTTAGCTTGTAATGGGAGGGAAAAAAAGTAGAACAGGATGCTAGGTTAAATTAAATCGCTCTAACCTAACCGAGCCATGATTTTTCTTTTTGTTTAGTTAAACTGTTAAGCCCATCACTGGCATTAAGTCCTGTGTCATTTATCAATTTTTTATATTTTCGACTCAACGTTTGCCTTGAGTTGTCATATTTAACACCGTCAAAATCGACGTTTTCTATAACAGTTTCTAATGTGGTAGCTCGCGTTATTTTATCAAGTTGATAGGTAGGGAGCGCCATTATGTCAGCTAATTCTTGGGTTCGGGAATCGTGCGGCATGAAAATACTGGGTGTCCCTGCTTGAAGCGCTAACATATTACCATGAAGTCTCGTTCCAACAGATAAATCAAACTGATGCAATTGATACATCCATTCATTCACATCAAAATAAGATACAAACTGATTACTCACGATTTTATTGAAGTACGATAGTGAAACTGATGGTGCTAATAAATTATGAACACGGCGCGTCAATTGACTATCAATATGTTTAGTTTCTCGATGAGAAAGCTTCAATAGATCAAGCGGTGCTTGGTTTACAATCTCAGTATTCCTGCCGATTGTCCAATTGAACATAACTCGAATTTTTTCAGCCAATTTTTGTGTGATATCAATATTTAAGACTAACTTTTCTACGTCAGAGATTGCTAAAAACTTTTGTGATATTTCATATCCAAGCTTTTTTGATGGATTGGTAAAATTAGAAGGACATCCCAAAACCTCAACATTGTTGACATTATTTTCGCTCAACACTTGCGCCGTGTAATTACCTCTTACGCCAACTTTAACTGCGCGTTCTGAAATGACTTTTAAAAAACGCTTAGTACCCGCATTAAAACTTAGCTTTTTACTCATATCAGAAGCTTGTGCCCCTAAACCACAAATTAATAGCGGCGTATCAGCTTTATCAATCAAGTCTGCTAGCCCGCCCATATCCCAGTCAGGGTTGAGTTGATTCGCTGCTGGAAAAACCAGAACATCATAGTCATTTTTGATTTTTTGCGGATCGAAAGACCAACCAAAATAGTCTTTAGGATCAGCGATGTGTTGACTCATTGCATACCAAAAAGCCAAATTCCCTGTATTTAGGCCGACTTCTTTAAATAAACTTTCCACAGGTTTAGTGAAACTATTTTCGATAAAGCCAGGACGTCCAATGAAAGCTACTCTTTTCTGTCTCATACATAATTAACTCTTGGTTTTTAATAATTGAGAGACTAAGTAGATTAGATGAACTTTCGATTACAAAAATGTGACAATTAAAATAATAGGGAAATGGCGAAAGGATTTACTTTTTGATAAAAGCAGGAAATATACGCTGAAAAATTGAAGGCTTCGCTTTTTGCTTTTGAAGTATCAATGCCACTCTTTCAACATGCTCTATATCCGATTTTGAATGCTGTTTGAGTGCATCACAAATGTTATCGAACAATTGAGGGTAGTGCTCAATAAAATACTGACATACTTTATTAAGTTGATTTTCGTTGAGATTTTGTTCCATATGTTGCATAGATTCTCGGTTTTTCAAAAACGTGACAAGCGCCTTACCATTAGAGACCTTGTAGTTTTGAATAAAATCTCTCGTACTATGCAAAGATTGTTTCTGATATCGGCTAAACAAATCTTCAGGTAACATTGAAAATTGCTTTAACCCGCCATCATAAGCTTGCAAAGCTTGATCAATTAGCCCATCAAGCTCTTTTAGACCAAACTGATTTAACCAGCGTTTGAATTCAAGCGCTTCAAAAGTATATGAGCTATTTGTAAACCTCTGTGAAGATTTAAGAGCCGGTAAACTTGCAGCCACGCCGAAATCTTCAATCAAATCAAAATTTTGTTCAAAAGAAGACAAATATGCTCGTAAAATAAATCGTTTACGCCCGATAACATCAATCGCTTCAGAGAGTAAATTTAAAGTGGTTAAATGCAGGTTTTTCCCAAATACAATAGGCGTTGTACGCATATGCCGCTTAACAGATTGGTTATACGATGATTCAAAGGTTTCTAAAGGGCAGCGGATATAAGCAATAAACTTAGCACTAGGGATAATTTGTGCAATTTCTTGGGTTAAATAGAAAAAATATTCAGAACTAAGCAACAGTGTATGTGCTTTAGACATTTCAAATTGACTTACAATGTTAGCGACTTTATCTGCGCAAACAGCCCATTTACTGTCTTTATCTAAAGTCAAAATTGCATTTAAATTGCCTGAACTTATGCCGTTGGGACCGACTTCATGCTCAGGATAATCAATCCCATTTTGCAATAACAAATCTCTGTTTTTATTGAGTGCATTTTGCACAGCCGAAGTCCCACTTTTCGGTGGGCCTATATGGATAAGTATCGCTTTATTCATTAATGTAGATTGATTCAGTAATTCAATGCTTAATCAGCACTTGAACTTATGACTTCAATGATTTCGGTAGTCGATATTGACGGCGTTCTTGGTAAATATACGACTTCACAAATATCCTTTAAATGATCGAATTTACCTTCCCAATCATCCCCCATTACCAAAACATCGGCTTTGTAATATTTTATATAATCAGCCTTTTTCTCGAGAGACTCTTCTGGAAAACAAAGATTAACATAGCGAAGACTATTAATTATCTTCATTCTATCGTTTTGGTTATATACGGGATTTCTGCCTTTTTTAGAAAAATTCAGTTTGTCTGTAGACACACCAACGATTAAACAATCTCCATGCATAGAAGCGCGTTGAAGAAGATTAATGTGCCCAACATGAAACACATCAAAAGTACCAAAAGTTATTACTGTTCTCATTAATTCTCTAATCAATTAAAAATAAAGAAACGCAAAATCTTGTTTCGCTTTGCCCCAATTAAACGTCCAAAGTGGATCTGGGTTACGCCAGTTATCACCGTAGTTTAACACTAATAAGGGTTCAGGGTTCTGTGGAAAATACAAAATATTGCCGTTAATACTTTGTTTACTCAAAGGCAATACGGCGTCAATAGGAACTTCTTTTCTTCCTATTGGATTCATGCTGCACTTACCTTCTTCGGTGAACCCTGTAAAGATATCTAAGTTTAATCCGCCTGGCGTGGTACACCAATAATGTGCAATACCAGAAGGGGAAAGTCTGCAACCTTTTTCCGTTAAAAATGCAACAAGCCTTTTTCTTTCTTCAAGTATAGCCTGCTCGCCCTGTTCTTTACTAATATAACAAATATCGACATCATCATCGTGACCAATTAATTTGCCATCACGCACTAAACCTAAAAGCGTCCCAGAAGACACAAAAGCCGGTACGCCAAACTCTTCATTTAACCACTTTAGTAATATTGAAAGCTCGCGAAAAACTTTGTTTTTTTCCGCATCCGTTTTTAAATCAAAGGTCTTCATAAAACCATGAGGTCCAAAAGCAACCCCTTTACTTTTTACTAACTGATTAATTAGTCTATGAAAAGATAAGGCTTTTTCATCTTGCTCTAGGTTTTTTAGTTTTTTCAAATACGCTGCCGGAGGGCCAGGGTTCAATATTCCGGCATGGAGTAGTGCTTGCTCAAATTCTGACAAACTACCGTCTTTATAGGTTTTTATAAAACCCCAGTTATCATGAACTAAGTGCCAATGTCTTAGATCTCTTGACGTTTCCACTTTCAAGCTCAAAGCTCGAGTAAAAAATTCTCCTTCCCTGTTATAGACAACGATTTTAGCTAAATTGCGGATTGAACCTAAGTCTATTACTAACCAAGGATTGTGTTCACGTTTGGTATGAAATCCAGCGCCACCATTCTTTTTGCCATTTATAGCACCTTGGCCATTATATTTTTCTTCATCATTGTAAGTAGAACTAATAATTGTATTTTTATTTGGTGCTACGTTACGGCCAGCTTGATTAAAGATTTCTATTGCATCTAGGTGAAATGAAGACTCAACCTGCAAGCTTAAGCGAATGAAACGCGCTTTGTTGCTGGTCTCAATAACAAGTGGATCGTTACTCTTAACCCCTTTAAATTCTCTAAGCGGATTGTTAGCTAAATAACTACTCACCTCGTTAAGAATCTTTTGTTCATCCTCAACTGGTGTATCAGATGACGTTGCTTTTTTTCTAAAAAACATATGTTTCCTGCTTTAAATTACGGATCTACAACTCAAATGTAGGATCCGGAGTTACCCACCCTTTGCCATAGCGATCCTCAAGAAACGCTTCTATCTTAGCTGGTGCGTAAAATTCATGACCACAAAACTCCAATGTAGAAATGGGCTCCAATAAACTGCGTTTCACTTCCCGAGTTTGGTAACCTTCCATGTGTGTCCATACAAGATTTGGCTTGTCAGGGATTCGATAAATCATAAACAAATCCATATCGAAGTCTTCGAAATAACAATGCAAGTTTAAACTAGTCGGTGTAGGTGGACGACATGGCACTCCCAACTGTCGCAAAGTTTCTGCCCATTGCTTAGTAGCATCTAGATAATCAGTATCGGCGGGTAAATCAACTATAACTGCCAAATCAATATCATCATCATGGGGAAGAAAGTCTCCATCTCGATGAATACCTAGCAAAGTTCCGTAGCACGGAAAAGCTTGTAGGTTGAGATTTTCATCTAAGAAGTTCGTGAAGCGTTTCATCCTATCCGCCAAAAATGCAGAATCGATGTGTTCAAAAGGTATAGTTAATCCATGACGAGTGTAAATTACGGGTGGCAAAAAACTAGCGCTGCTTCCCCCCCGCTCAACGCCCTCGTAAAACGACGGCAACAAATCTCTATTGGCTCTTAAAAGAGGCTTCACTGTACGAGCCTGACTCATACGATAAGTGGCCAAAAAATGCCCTAATTGTTCAACAAACACATGGTCCCAAGTTTCACCTAACAGCCACTCTTGAGCCGTTAGTAATGCAAGTCTTGCTGCAAAACGTTCAAACGTAGATTCTATGGTTTGCCAGGTTTTATTATCCGCAGATACTTGAATTTGACGCTGAACAAATGCGTCTCCACTATAAAAATCATCACACCATAGTTCTACTTTTTTAATATCCCCTTTCGATTCAACAGGAATATTAAATATGTGTGGATGCTGAAGCGTCCAAATACACTTATTATTTTGAAAATGCGCTTCCATAAAATCAGGATCATGTTCTTCTAATAAAGTGGAAGTGCTACCGTCAAGTCTAACTTTTAGGGTTACAGGACGCATTAGCTTGCGTCGGTATCCTATTACCCTAAGGTACTTCGCATCTGCAGGTACAGTGACAACTAACGCTTTATCAAGTTCGTTAGGTAAATCAGGCGTGTCACTTTCGATTAAGGTTTGACACTTTTGTAAACAAGTTAACAATGACCCGCGCTTCTCGGCGTCAATAGTGTTATCCGTTAAATATTCAACAAACTTTTGCTCGATTTCAGTTGCTTGATTTTTTAAACCTTTCGAATTAAGAAAATCCGTACATTTTTCCAGTAATGGCAATCCCCAATCGTAAAACGCCTGCTTAGCGCCTTTCTTAATGACATTACCTGCCTGAAAAACTATTTTATCTTTTTCATTTAGACAAGAGAGCAGCATACTTTTAGACCGAACACCCCACTTGTCTTTACGATTGTAAAACTCAATGAAAGCCACATGATGAACTTTATCGAATTTAACTATCCACCACGGTTTAATCTCTCGTTTTGAATGAACAGAAACCGAATTAGCACCATCCCCTAACATTGCCTGAGTTGGATCGGGGAGCACCTTAGAGACACTACTCATTTGGCATTCATAATCGCCAGTAACCTTACACAGCTTATTGTTGTCATCCCTGGCCCAAATAGCTATATGGTTAAAGTTTAGAACTTCGTTATACTCCGCAATTAATGATAGTCGAACAGCTTTGACTGGCATCTCTACTTGAAATCTATGGGCCGCGACATTTCTAAATGGACCATAAACAAAACCTGGGAGGCCGCTTTTTAACAATAAGGCATCGTTGCTCTGTTTAACGGAATAGAGATCCGATAAAGACATTAATTTTGAATTTTTTTGAGCTTTGAACTTATCTCGACCTAATCGAATACGCCTGGAAAGTCCTTTTTTCAATCTGCTTATCATTGGGGATGAAATTTACACTTATTCTAAAAACGGGCTAGTATACCGAAATGTCATATAACTGCCATAAATATGCAATATTTATATGTGTCCTAGTATTTTAATTTTTTGTAAATACCCGAAGATTAAATGTTTGTGTATGTCGGACTTAATCAACCGATAAAAAGTAATCGTAAAATTTGAACTCTCATCATTTAGGAGTGCTGGAACTAAGCCAATTTCATTATTAACTTTTACCGATGGGTTATACGCTTAAGGGGAAAGCATAGCTGGATCTCTAAAAATTGCTGGACATTTCCCACCTTGGTTCATGACTAGGCTTCTCGTCAAAGGTCCCCTGACTGCGTGATATTTAGCCTTTTTACTTATTTGTAGAGCCGACTCCGTTCCAAATGAGCCAGCCCCCCATACAATTCAATTATTCTGGACACGGGATATAATTGAGCCTTCCGAAATATAAGTTGGATTTTTAAGAAGTTCCTTATCTGGATCGGGCCCAACTCTTACCAGTTTTGTTTCTTTACCGGTAAGCTTGCTAAATAGCCATGGTGAAAGTAGATCACCAAAATTAGGTGACTGCACCCAATAAGTAAGAGGAACTTTATCCCCTTCAAGTAACAAATTATCATTGTCTACTCGGAAACCATCAAGGGCACTGCTGGGAACCGGCGTACTTCTGTTAAAAAACGACTTAAACAATTTAAAAAACCTAACATATGAGTTAACCGCTTAAATCACCACTTGAGAAATAGAATTTAAAGTAAATCTTTCTGTAACAGAAAGATACTTGCTTTACTTTTCATGTGAAGATTACTTTTTTAGTTCAATGTCTATTAGGTGTAGTACTTGGAAACTAACTTTATAAAACGCAGTTACGCGATTATCAACGCAGTGATCATCAATCCACCATACATATGGTCAATTAAAGTAGTTGTGCGTTCTGGCCACTTGTAGCCGATAATATAAGACAAAATAATATCGCCTGTTGGAATTGAAAGAACGAAACTTAACTTAGAAGGTTTAAAATTAACTCACTAGATTTTTTATCAAATACGCTGAAAAGTTTAATATTTGTTTTTCTGACAATTTAGGAATATTTTTTAATTGCTCTTCAGATGGCATCTCAGTAAAAAGCAGCCCATCCTCTCTCCCTAAAAACTCTCGAGCTATATCACTGTTCCCCTCGTGAAACCCATCTAAAAAACTACTCGCCTCACTATAATCAAAAAAGACCGCTTTTTCGCGCTCGTTATCACTTCTTTCTTTGTCATACTGAGATAAAGTTGCTGCTACTTTTTTATTAATTGCTGGTGGTAATTTTTTTGCATTCAACAATCGTTTAAATTCCATCGTATCAGAGCAATACGATTCATTAATTTGATTTATTAGTGGTTCAAACTTTTCATTCCACTTTAATCCAATAGTATGAACAAAATCCTTAAGTAAATCACCTTCGATCAACTGCGAACGCTCAACCACTCTTACCCTAATATCATTTGTCAGTGCTTTCCACTTTGTACACTGCTTGTAAAGGTCTAAATTATAGTGACTATCTTCGTTTATAGTACCACTGAAGGTGCCTTGCTTAACCATCTGACTATAAACAGATTGCTTCAGTAAGTCTTGCCGCCTTAAATAAATAATTATGACTAGTTGAGTGTTTGAGGGCAGTAATGACGTAATCATTGGATAATTAGCTTGTTTTGTTTGGGTAAAGTTTTCGGACGAAATAATTACTTGGTTAACGTCATCCTTGGCTAGTTCTGAACGCACGAAGTCTGCCACCATTTTCACCTGATGAGGCTGTTTATTCTTGATCATCGCTGGAACCCAGTGGACTCCCGCCTTACCTTTTCGGGTATAAACTGCGGTTCCCTGTTCTTTTAGTATCTCAATATTCTTCATTAGGAAAGATTGAATGGAAGATGTTCCGGTTTTATGTAAACCGACATGTAAGATTAATTGTTTCATTGAAAACTCGATTATTGGCGAGTGCGAAACGCACTTCTCGCAGAAAAAGGCTAGCGAATGAATGTGTCGCTAGCAATGAATATGAAAAAGACTAATAATTAGGCACTAACCTTAAAAACCTTTCTATTGATTGCCCAATGACAATATCAGGTTGAAATTTATCGATAAGTTTATTGTTAAAATCACCAGACCACACAAATTGACATTCTGAGAAATATTGTGAAAACCACCAAGTTAAGTGATGTTGTTTAGTTCCCATTTCACAAAATGAGTTTCCAAAAATCAACACCTTTTTTTCAAAAAGGGCATCTGGATTAACCCAATGTATATGTCTTCCCATATGGGCTTTGTTAGCAGGAATAAATTTATATTTCACTTGGCGATCAAACTTTGGTACATCACTAGTTGTCTCAAACTTCTCCCAAAATGTAACAGGATAGTACTTTCTACCTAAGTCACCACTAAGTTGCTTTACAACATTAAACTGAGGTTCAAAATCTAAAGACAACCCAAAGTAATTAACAAGCTCTTTGAACAGATAATACGTACCTTTTGCATTTAAGTGGCTATCTGTTTTAAAAAACAGATCGCTTGCTTCGTATTTTGAAAAAGCGTCTAAGATAGAAAAATAAAAACTGCGATCTGATTCTTCTATTGTTTTAAGCAATTGAGATGGGCCGTCAATATTTCGATAATAATGCTGGGCCAATAAAGTTTGTTTTTCAGGGATGACAAATTGAACATATCGATAATTATTGCTTATTGCTCTTTCTTTTCTTGCAGAAAATAACGCTAACCACTTAGGCACTTTTTCTAAGTGAATGTCATTATTGTGAAACAACTCATCAACCTTGTTAGAGCCACCATGAAGGAAAAGGTGACCTGACTTCCCCGTGATCGCAATACCACTTTTAGATTTTAAACCAGCTTGCAGATGAAAAGCTGAAATATCATCACAAAGCAATTCCGTCATCTTTTCTTCGATGTTTTCTTTAGCGCCCGATTCTAACGAACTTAGAAGATTAACCGCGTCCTTAGAAGGCAAAGGTTCGCCATTCACTTTCTTCTGAGAGATCATTTGGTTAAGGAAATAAATTGAAGTTGACGGCTCAGATAAGCTAACGTTAACCTGAGGAAGTAAATTAGGCTCCTGTCGATTTAGGCCATCAATGTAGAAAAAATTAGTTGCAGATAAATCCATAAGTTGTTGTTTGAAATTTATTCTAAAACCAAACAAGTTATGGGCACTCTGCACAGCAAAGTTAGCTCGATGAAACAATCGCACATTTATATCGATTACCTGACCACTTTCTATAACCTGAAAATTACACTCCTTTGGGTTTCCACCATTCAACGGAACTATCCAGCCCGATATCTGATTGCAATCTAGTCTTTCAACAATAAAACCTGAATTTATTTGAGTCGTAAACTTGTTTACGATTGCTTTTTTAATTTTTTGAAGCATTGTGCTCTAGAACCCTAAAATACATACATAATCCATTAAAATGCAAAACACTTCTAATAACGATCCAACTATTCATATAATGACAAATGCTTCTCAACACATTCTTGGATACTCATTGGAGCGTTAATATTTGCAGCAAGTGTATTCCGTAAGCTTCGATCACTTACACACAGGCTTATTTTATCGGCTAAATCAAATGCGCTACCATGCCTGAAGTGCAATCCATCAATGCCATTTCTAACTTTCTCTTGCATGCCACCAATATCACTAACAATAAGAGGTACGCCGTTATTGAACGCCTCTTGAATCACCATAGGAGAGTTTTCCCACCAAACCGATGGAACAACAGCCCAATCGACCGACGCTAAAATAGAGGGCATTTCCTGAGGTTCATAGGCGCCATGAAAATGTACTCGTGCACCGTACTTTTTCATCAGTTCCTGAACTTTCTCTTGGTAACTACCTGTTTGATGTTCTAAGTTAGCGCCATGGATTTCTATCATTACCTGTCGCTTTACGTTTTTAGACAAGCCAGCCAAGGCGCCAATCAAAACATCAATGCCTTTATAAGGGTTTATCTGACCAAAAAATGCAAATCTAACTGCTCGAAATTCACTATCATTCAGGTTTGTAACAACATTTCTTTCGAAGTAATTTTGACCATTTTCAATCACGGAAATTTTTTGCTCATCGATTCCCCATTCTACGTATCGTTTAGCTAAAAATGCTGAAGGCGATACAAAATAGTCAACATTTTCAAACATACGCTTAATGTATTGCTCTCGAAGGAAAAAATCCCCTGGCTGCTTTTCGGGGAAACAGCTATGACAATCACGAGCAGTGGCTTGGTAACATAGTTTTCCGCTGGTTTTGACCATCAAACCTTTGTTGTGACAAATCGCTAAATACTCATGCAGAGTGAGAACAACTCTAGCGTTAGGTAAAGATCGTTTTATTTCTTCAAGAATCTCAATACCTAATAAAAAGTAATGATGCAAATGAACCACATCGGGTTTTATAAGTAGCAACAGGTCTCGAAACTCTTGCCACATATGTCTGGTTTTTATATTTGAAAATAAAAAGCCATCATCCATAGTAGTATGAAATAAGATTTCACGAGAACTATTGCGCTGCGAAAAAGCAGCTCCACCATGGGGAGTCTGAGCAGTACGAGCGAGGAAATATGCATCGACACCTTGATTCAAGTTTTCTTTAAACATATTGTAGGCGGCCATCTCAGCACCGCCTTTATTCAGGTCTGGGTGACCATGAGAGACAATTAATAGGCGTTTACCCTCTAAACTACTCATGCAGACACCTCCTGAATCAAATTACGCCACTTATTTGCTTGGTATGCACCATTAGCCAAGGTCAGTTTAAATTTCCAATCACCACTATCAACTAAATCTTGAGATAAACGTTCTAAATGGTAGAGCCTAATTTTTCCCGAGACATACACTTTGAAGCCGCGATCTATCACTTTTAAACATAGATCTGAATCCTCAAAATCCCCCAACACATACATTGGGTCAAACCCTTCCAATTCTCTGTATAGTTTTGCTGTCATCAGCATACAAGCCCCCGTTGTAATTGGAGCTTGAAATGCATCATCCAAAGGCACTAAATCCACAGGTACGCCTTTGTAGGGATGATGATTCATCCAAATCCCTGGATAGTGCGAATCTTCTCTAAATTCCATACCTGCGTGTTGTATCGTTTCATCTTCATAGGTAAGTGTTGCTCCCATAATCCCGACATCTTCTAAAGAAGTGAACTGTTCAAGATAAACACCAAGCCAACCGTTTTCTTTAGGCAAAATATCAGAGTTAAGTAACAGTAAATGCTCAGATGTCGCAAATTCCACACCTAAATTATTGGCACCAGCAAAGCCTCTATTACGTTCAGATAAGACCAATTTAAATGGATATCTAAAGGTTTTGAATAAACCATGAGCGGTAATTAATACTTCTCGTTGTAACGCGGGATCATCTAACACATAAATGACTTCGACTTCATGCATAAAAGGATCAGCAGAGAAATCAGCTAACTGATGCTGCATAAAATCGTAACGACCATAAAGAGGTATTATGATGCTTACTTTCGGCACTTCAATTTCATTACCAAATACTTTTAGTTCACGATTATTATTCTTAGATTGTTTGGATTTCCAAATACGATGAATCTCTGGTAACGCCTCAGCATGTAAAATCTCTAGTGCACCGACTTTAGCAATATCAACACCTTGCAATATGCCTTTAATTTTCTCAACGTCTTTGTCCTTGTTTCTAATAACCACTTGGCTAGGTATACTTGAACCGGCTAAACTAATTCCGTGCTGCTCAACGAATTTTCTAGACTCATCTTGACGCTCAGGCACATGGCTAAGAATTTCCGCTACATTAGAAGCTTGCCTAAAACGTTGCTTGGCTAACTCAAATTTAGTTCCGGAAACGTTGATAGAAATATCATCTAAGGTACCTGAAAAACCATCTACAACTAATAGAAAACCGAAACAGTATGCTTCGTTTTGAAGCTGGTGTCGTTGGATTACATCTGGCCGGCTAAAGCTAAAAATAGAATGGGATAAATTTACGCCTTTCAAATGTACGTCAATAGAGGACGAATCTATTTTCCTATTTTGGTTAGCCACCCAGCCAAATAAAATGACATTTGTTCCTTGAATAGATACTAAATCAATATTTAGTAATTCATCTTTTGATAAAAATTTTTTTAATTGTCTTTTGAGTTTGTAAAACAAGCCACTCTCCAATTCTTCCACAGATTATTCAATTCGTTAAAATTGCTGCTCAGTGGCTATTCTTATGATTTAAATTTTCAAACGCACTAAAGTATTCCTGTTCATTCTCATTAGCATTTGCAGATTTTTTTTCACTAAACATACTTTTAAACCACAAAAATTTTTTCTGTTTAAAAGATTTAATAGCATTAATAAATGAACTTTCATCGGTTACTCGAATTATGTTTTCTCCACTCATGTCTACTCCAGGAAGCGTCAAGACAACAGTAGGCAATTGCATAACCTCGTACATTAAAACTTTAAGAGGGTTCATATATCTCGAAACTGAATCAACTTTATGCGGCACTATTGCTAAATCGTGATTCTGCATAAGTTTTAGGCAATCCATTTCAGTCAGAGGCCCCCAATATTTTACATTACCAAATTTCAATAACTGTTCAATTTTATCAGATACCTCAGCAGCGTTGCCTACTATTGAGAACTCAGCGAAACCAATATTAGATTGAATAATAGTAGATAATAAGCGCCAATCTATCCTGTCATTCAGATTGCCAGAATAGAATACTTTCGTTTTAGCGTTTTTTCTTAGTTTAGTTTTCTGTTTAAAATCAGGCGGTAGTGTGTACCAGTTTTCAATAACCAAATGCTTATTAGAGTCGCACAACCCACTTTCAATAAAACTATTCGCGTTGTCTTTTGAATTGAAAAAGCAGGTTTTAGATTTTAAACACAAGGCTTTATACTGCGCAATATATTCAATTTTTAAACCATCATCCCGACACCAAGATAGCTCATTGTCAACGATATCAGCGTAACACTCATAATCGCCGAACGAGCTTAGGAATATATGCCAAAAAGGTAGAATGGGAAAAAATACAATTTGGGCGGCATCTGACTTTATCTCTTTTTCTATAATAAAAGTATTAAGCTGACTCTCCAGTTCTCTATCATCAATTGCATCAATCGCTAAATACTCAATACCAGAAACAATACAATTTGCTTGCTTAGCATTGAAGGATTCTAAAATTAAAGAGGCATCTGAATTTTTATTAGAAAGGTTTTCATTATAAATTTGATTCAACGCCGGAGTCATAACTTCAACGATAAAAATGCGGTGATTTGGATACAGACGCCTGTATGACCTAGCAACTTGATCGATTCTTCTGCCATAGACACCAGCGTCAGGCATTTTCCATATTAAAACCAATGTATTCTGGATTGCAGCCTCATGAGAATTAATAGACAAACTATCGATAAGCTCGTTACTGTCAGAACCTATCCCTTTAACAGTAGAAAATCCGACGCACTCTGCATTTAATTTAAAACAAAAGTTCTCCCACTTTTCTTTGTTTACAAATCGTAAGTTGGTTTTAGCTAGATCATCAAAACCGGCTAGAAGAGAATTAGACTCATCTCCAATAACAAAAGTAATCAATTTATTCGATAAAAAGCTACCGTTGACTTTAGAAGTTGTAATTTCTCGCTCGGTTGCAGAGTCCAAATCGATGATTTGAGCGGCAAGTTTTGGTCGTTCTGGAGTCCGCTTAGTAAGCTCTAAAATTTCAGAAACATTAGCTTTGGTCATCAAATTTAAACTATGCCAACTCTTATAGACGTCAATGACACCTAACGGCGTAATCGCATAAAGCTCTACATAATTATTACTATCTAAAGTTGACAAAGACATAGGCACACTAAAACCGAAATGTCCCTCAACGTTGACAAACTTATTTACGTCATCTCTTAGAATAGAAGATTCATTGCCAAAGAAGGCTTTTCCATTAACCACAACTAAGGGTCTGAAAAATTCATGATTTACATAAAGCCAACCATTAACGGAGTTGCTATCAACGCTGTCAATTTGTCCTTGAGCATGCAGTTCAGCAACTGACGTATCAGATGTCATATATATCTCTTAATAAAGTGACAGGCGTTGCAATTTACTTTATTTTTTCAATAAAGCCTCAAGGCGCGCTATTTTAACATTCGCTTCTGCTAATTTTTCGATCAATACGTTACAGATACCAGCATAACTCTCAGCAGGTAAGCCTTGTTCAATGTTTTTAGCTCTAATTTGTTGGCTAATAGCGTCTATTTCTTTCCCTGCTTGAATAACAAACTGCTCCTGGGAAACTTGGTTATTGGCCGCCTGTATTTCATTAGCCGATAGCTTAAAATCATGTATCGACGAGTCTACTTTTAAATTATTTACAAATAATTCAAGCTGAACATCTTGAGTTGGAAGAAGAGCCACATCATATTGAATATTGTAAGCGACGCGGCCATCCTTGATTCCTGCTTCAGCAAGATCATGCCTGTATTGATCAGACTTTACTTCTGATAATGTCACGCCATTCAACTTTAACACCACAACTGGAGCAGGACTAGATTCATCTAAAGGTTGAATCCATCCCAAAACCTCACCGGGTTGAAAAACATCAACAACTACATTGTAATTATCAGCTAAAGTTGGGGAAGCCTGAGCTGTTACAGGAATAGATTCAGATTGCTTTGTGGATTCATAGAAGTCGGTGTTGCTTGATAAAACAATACTATCATCATTTAATTTCACACCATCCACAAAGATATCAAACGATTTTGAACCACCATTTGGCAACAATTCAGATGTTTCAATGTGAAAACCATGGCAACCACTACCAATATTTGCATCTAAAAGATCTTGACGAAACCCACTCGCTTCAATCCTGTAGATCAGTTTATCGTTAGATTTAACGTCCACAAAAAGTAATCTTGATGGGTGTTTGTTATCAATCACCCATCCTGCCAAAGCTTCGCTATCACTTTTGTCTATCGAAAACTTATAGGGTAAGTTTTTTAATTTTTTTGCTACTTTATTTAAAATTCCTGAAGACATTATTTCACTCGTTAAACATTCAAATATTATTTTTAGGTGGTCCAGACATTAACTTAATGGCAATTTTATCACACATAATATAGTTATTTTGTCGCTTCATTTAGTTGATAGAGCATTTTGCTCAACTAATCAACCTAATGACGGAATCCATTTCTGACTCGGTACATAAAGCGCTTCGGCACCAAGATGTATCATTTTTTATTAATTTAGCAGGGTTTCCTGCAATCGCTACTGATTTAGGAAAACTCTTAGTGACAACACTAGAAACACCAACAATACTTCCATCACCTATGCTAGTGTTCTTACAGATAACACTGCGTCTACCTAACCAAACATGATTTCCAATACAAATTTCGGGTGATTTTAAATTAATTTGCTTTTTAGTACTAATTTCAAAAATTCCATGCATATCGCCACACATAATGACTACATCATGGGCGAACATACAATCAGCCCCAACTTCGACAGACCCATTTTCTTGCACCCAAATTTCAGTAAAATTTGAAGTTGTACGTTCATTAAGGTTGAGGCTTGTGTTTCCCCACAACTTTACTAAGTATGCGCCACGAACTTTCTGCCCAATGGTAACATCGCAGTTATCTTCATGAATATGAAGCACCAACCTTGATTCGATCTTACCTTTTATTTTTATAACAATATTATTAACTTCGGGTTTATTGTCAGGAACTCTAATTTTCAGACCCGATAGATTCTCTAATGAAGCATCACCTTCTAGTATCAACTTTCCAAATAACGCACTATTAGAATGGTCATTTTCGAAAATCTGAGCTTGTAGTGTATTCAACTCAAATTCCATTTCAATTAACCTCCCTTTCTTTTAGATTTAAGGTTTTCGAATAAGTTGGAATAATGCTCAATCATGACTTTATCCGAAAGTAATCCTTTTTTTGATGGCATAGCCTGTTCTAAAACTGTATTTTTTTCACCAACAATTTGGTTGATAGATTCAGCAAGCTTTTCAGGCTCACCAACAGAAAAACAAGACATTCGATTGTTAATTTTATTAAAGTTATGTTCTTCTAAAAACGCTGAATACTGAGGGAGATCAGAAACCAACACCTTCGTATTTGCGGCTAAAGACTCCAATATGGTTAAATCGAAACCGGACAACCTAATCGTTGGGTTAATAAACAGATCCATCAACTTGTAGGCTGAAGGCATTTGTTTGTGATCTAATCTTAATTTAGTGACCTTTTGTGAAACATCATCATACAAAGCGGCTTCAGAGCCAGCGCCAACTAACAAGACTTCATACTTTTCCGAATCTAACAAACTTAATGCTTTGACAAAGATTTTATGACCTTTTTCGGGAATCGCTCTACCTACAACACCTAAAACAATTTTCTCCGATTTCACAAAATTGATATTTTCTTTTGTAGGAGAATTATGATTTTCAAAAAAATTATCACTAATCGAATTAGGAATTGTCGTTATGTTACTTTGAGGTACTCCGTACAACGTTAAAATATCTGACATATAATTAGATATGCCAACATGATGAGTATAAGAACAATAATGCTTACGTGTTTTATTTAATTTAGGCAATATTGTCGAAATAATTAATCGCTCAACATTTGTTGCTCGAATCTGCTTGCCATCCAAATATTGATACTTATAAACTTTGTCTAACTCTTGCTCTAAAGCTGTACCATGCCACGTTACAACAATGGGAATCTCTTTTTCGAATTTGCAAAGGCCTGATGCACCCGCACTACTAGAGTGAATTACATCTGTAGAACTTAGTAAATTTTTTTCAAAGTAGTCAGACATAAGTAGGTGATACTCGTCTGAATATTTTTGCAAAGTCGACGTTGGTAAAAACACATACTCGACTCCACACTCATATTTAACTATAGGCTTGACTTGATTTTTTTTTAGGGCTGACGTTAATACCGTAACTTTTATATCGCTTTTGGCTAGTCCTTCATACAATTTTTTGGCAGCTAATTCCATTCCACCTAGTGAACCGTGTAATGTAGTCCCT
The DNA here is from genome assembly GCF_030548145.1 of Aliiglaciecola sp. 2_MG-2023. Classification (NCBI taxonomy): domain Bacteria; kingdom Pseudomonadati; phylum Pseudomonadota; class Gammaproteobacteria; order Alteromonadales; family Alteromonadaceae; genus Aliiglaciecola; species Aliiglaciecola sp. 2_MG-2023. The sequence continues at coordinate 48,287 of NZ_JAUORY010000001.1, read as the reverse complement.
CTGATACATCCAACAACATTCATTTCAATTACTCTACTTATTTTTTGAAGAACTTAGCAGTTTATACAAATCTAAAACGTCAAAGACTCTTCGCATTTGTTCTCTGTTGCCGCCTTCTCCATGATTGTCGTGTCTTAGGGCTTCTTGCTGAGTACCTGTTAAACAATGATGCATAGGATTAATTCCTAAATTGGTTACTACAACAGGAGTTTTATTTAAAATCCCCATGGCTTTGAACCATATGTCATCTTCTTTAGGACATAGCTGTCTAAATGCAGCTACGTCAAATACACGAGGATGCAATGAATGAGGCGGATAAAGGACACCTGACGTACCATATGGAAAAGCAAGTAAGTTAGGAACACCTTCGTATCTGTTCGGCTGTTCTATTTCTAATTCTAATGTCGGTGGTGTCAATAACTTACCATCTCTAATCCCTAATACTTGCCCACTAGCATCAAACGCAAGTTCCCGCCCCCAGTTGCATATGATTGCTAGTGGGTGTTTATTGTGTTGTGCCCAAAGACTCTGAATCATATTGTTTGGATAAACAATATCATCATCAAAAGTAACAATTGATTTGTCAGGATACTCTTTTAACGCGTACAAGAGCTTGGTATGAGGACCAACATCAGGTACGTTTTTAATGCTTACCCCTCGCTTTTGTAACGCTTTCAGCTCAGGTGTAATCATTGAATCTGTTGCTTTGTCTGTTAACCACAATACAACTTTTTCGGGTTTAACTGTTTGCGCTAAAATGGATTCAATAGCAAGGTGAACCATGGGAAGTCTATGGGGCAACGTAGTAACACTCGCGATTAAACCTTTAACGCCGTATTTAGTGCTTGCAGCTGAGCTGTGAATTGATGAAGTGAGTTGTATTGTGGCGTTATTCAGTGAATTCGCCACTAGATCGACTTTTCCACGAATTAAGCGCATATCCCACTTTAATTGGTCCAGCTTTTGGTTATCAATATTATTATTTACGATTACCGGTTGTTGCGAATCAACTTTTTTGCTTGGCTGAAATGCTTCTATATTGTATTTACATATATATAAAGCATCTTTAGATATGTTGTGTCCTCGAGGATAGGCTGGAGTTAATTTCTTACCTACAAACTCTTTTTCATAATTTTGAACCAACTCATCAACAGACGATGTAGCCAATTTAATTACGGCAGGATGAACAACCACATCGGTTTGATTCAAATCTAAATTAGCTAATGCTCGCTCTGCTACCATTGAAAGTGTAGTAAAGGCCATGACCTTCTGAGCTTCATTTAGATAAGGTAAATGCGGTTCAAGTCGATTCCTCAACGATTCATCAGAAATAAACCAAAGTAATCTTAGTGCATTCTTTTGCCATAAATTATGTTTGTCGTAATGTGACATAATTGCAGCGTAGTGCTGCTTAATTAATTCAGGCACTAAATGGTGCTTTTTGAGATGGGCAGCAAACGTCGAACCGTCTCGAGCATGAGTGTAAAAAAACGATGCATCTGATGTCATCCCAATTCGCTTACAATGGCACAGTACCAAATGACTAAATACGCCATCTTGCCCGCTACGAATATCAGGTTGCAAAATATCAAAATCGTTAAGAATTGAAGCGCGGATAAACTGTGATTTACACGGCACACAAGGCACATATTCAAGAGGTTTTTCGAAATAGTGCGATGGCACGCCAGGAGAACAAATATCAAGGCTGTGTTTTTCAGCAGTTCTAAACAACTTGCCTAAAGTATCACTTCCCAAATAATCATCACTATCAACAAAATAGACGTATTTAGCATCTGCGAGCTTTATGCCGATATTTCGTGCAACACCCTGCCCACCATTGGATTTGTTTATAACGGTGACGCGCTTGTCTTTTTCTTGATAAGATTTCGCAATTTTAGCCGACTCATCAGTACTTCCATCATCAATTAAAAATAATTGAATACTCACATCTTTTTGTTGCAATACACTATCAACACAACGTGCCAAGAATTCTTGTGTATTATAAACTGGGGTAATTACTGCGACATCATACATTGTTATTACTCTTACAAATTGAAAACAACCCTTCACCTAATGAACAGAAGAAACTCTCAATATTCTTAATAGCAATATCATTAGTTCCTCTCGCGTTATATGTATGAAACAAACCTCGCTTATCTGTAGGAGCGGTTTCAGCGAAATCTAGGCTAGGATCATAGGCTGCATTCGGTTCTAGAATTAAGGTTGGTACTTTGAGCAACGTTGTAGCCCATTTGCACCATATATCATCGGCTGTAGGGGCTAATATTGGTCCAACAAACAATGACTTGTCTTCAGGAAAATCTTTTAGTTTATACACCATTCCATTTTTACCCGTTCCCATATTTAATAAATTAGGGGTTTTGTCTGGAATGGGAAACGAACTGTAGTTATCTATTTTGTTAGCACCCAACACAATTTTCCGTCCTCGGTGGGCCACTACCGCATCCGTTGTTAGCATTTCAGTGACTAAATCCTCTAAAATCGTTTCAGGATATATAACATCATCATCAATAGTAACTACTGGGGTTAATTCACTCGCTCCAGCATTTCTAAGCTGATGTATGACAGGGTACTGCTTCCGATACGGTCCTATATTCTGAGTGTGATAAATATTCACACCCAAGGCAGCGATTTTTTCAAGTTCGGGGTGGTTTGCAGGTATTCCTTCATCAACTAGATACGGATCAGGTGATACATATAAATTAATACTATGGGCTGGCAATGTTTGTTTTGCAATGCTCTCAACGGTTTTGGCAACTCGTTCTATTCGCGTACTGATCGCGGTAAACGAGACTACAGGATTCGGTATTCCATCTGAGATTACATAGTTATTGGGATTATTCTTATGTTCAAAAATTTTTTTTGAAGAGAAATCTAATGAGAATGCCTGTTTAGATGCATTTATCGCCACTTGCTTGATGGCAAAGAGTAATGAATCGGTGAGTTCTTTTGACTCTTTATACCGCTCTTTAGCTTGCACATATTCCTGCATTGCTTCATTTAATTTCCCTTTGCGAAATAAATCATTCGCCACGCTAAAAAGTAATGTGTTAGACATATCTTCTTTTTTTCACCCAATTACAATGAACTCAAGCCGTATTCCTCCGGCAAACAGCCGAGAAATATACACTAATTTTAGGCAAAGAGCAGCCTCAGTTTTACCTCGGCCATTGGATTAGCTGAGCACTTTGTAAAGCATTCTGAGAAAATAGGTGAAGGCTATGTAAATTTGCCATTTGAACCTGATTCAATATATGTTCAAAGTCATCAAATTCTTTGTAAACAAATCCATTGAAACCATCAACAATATAAGGTGGTATCGTTCCTAAATACGGGGCGATAACTGGCCGAGCATAACTATAAGCTTGGAAAAGGCTGCCCGACGTCAAAATATCTTCATAGGAAAGTACAACAAAATCAGTGGCACTATAATATTCAGCTAATACATTATTAGAAATAAAGTTGTTATCAATAATTGTTAACTGTTTAGGATAAAGTGCAATGATTTTTTTAGTTTTATCACACATTTGTTGGCCAGCAATAATAACTTTAAAGCGCTTACCTGAAGTTACTATGGGCAGTAAATGAGAAAGCAGTTTATCAAGGGCTTTATAAGGCTTTATTTTACCAAAGAAACCTAAAACCACGTCTGTCTTTTCGATTCCCAAACGAACTCTTACTTTCTTGCGCTCCTGTTGAGAAAGTATATTGGCGGGATATGCTCCGTGCTCTTGAAACTCAATATGTGCCGAATGACTTAACCAATCATTAAGAATCGGAACCGCAGAAGGGTGATGCAAAAGCACTTTGTCGGCTAAATCGGAGAGTCGATACCGAAGGCTCTTTTCTACCACCTTAAACACACTTGAATGACTATATTTGTTATGTACCGTCCAAAACACTTTCCAGCCTTGTGTTTTCAGTTTTTGAATGGTTTGCAAAAATAATTCAGACCGCGTCTTCAAGTCCGCTTCAGAGACTCTATCAAAAATAGCGTTTAACCAATGTATGTGGAGCAAACCTGCTTCTTTTTGTTGCGTCAAACTAACCAACTCATCAAATGCATTCAATCCGGTTACGCTGCATCCGGCCTCAACAGAGCTTCTATACAATTCTCGCTGATATTGATTACCCTTTGAATAATCGGGAAAATAAAAAATGGGTTGGTTCTGCCTAAAGCTTTCAGAATTAAAATATTGAGCTGAGAGACCCAAGTCACTAAATAATTGGGGGAGAGGTTTGGTGAATCGGTATACTCTATTGAATAATCTCCAAAACTTATCCCTATCCAATTCGATACAACGTTTTAGAAATAGAGATTCTTGTTCATGCTTCGATAAAAGGCGACTTATTCTTGCTGCTAACAAAAAAGCTTCCGTATCATAACCTAAGCGCTGCAACTCGAAAGCACACAACCAATATCCATTTAGTTGCTTTTCGTCAACTTTTAACTGTTCCAGTTCAGTTAAAAACTGTGCAAGTAGATCAATTAATACCCCCCCCCGTTCCTGTAAAATATAGTTTTTATCAGTTATATAGGTTTCAATTTTCCTACTGAATTTATCCGCTAAAGCAAACTCATTCTTTAAAATATAATCCACGACTGCCGAGAAGTTTTTACCGGTAAGAAATCGTCGATATTGTTGATTACAACATTCATTAATAACATCCAGTAGTTTCAAAGGGCTTTTAACATTTGACACGAGCTCATCAACTAACTGGTAGGCTCTAGTTTTATTTTTCGTTTTTTTAAATTGACAATTCTCATCAATGTAATGCGCCATAATAGTTGCATTATAATCGTTATCAGTACCCTTTGTTTTGCGCCGCCAGTAAGATTCAGGAGCTTTATAGTGCACACCTAGTGTCTCACCCTGCTTGATGAATTTGCTGTTGTTTTGGGCGCATCGCATCCAAAACTCCCAATCAGCGGATGGTCCAGCAAATGCCTCATCAAAATACCCGTAAAATACATGTAGTTCGGCTCGCCATACAGGCATGCAGTGTAAAAAGTTATGAGCAACCAACTTTTTATCTAACTTTTTAATAATACTCTGACCATCGACTAACTCAGGTTCAGAGGTTTCGTACCAAACAGGTAAATCACAATTTTTTGAAAATACTTCATTTGGACTATTCGATATATATAATGCGGAAGCTGCTGCTACAGCATCGGAGTTTAAATCCAACTCAGCAACTAATTTTCGAACATGCTCAGGTGCACGGAAGTCATCAACATTTGCATTGGTTATGTAAGGTGAATTGCTTAGCCTAATCGCCATATTCCAAACAGCATACAAGCCTGGATCCTGATTTAAATATAAAAATAAAACATTCTGATGCTTGGTTGCGTAGTTTAATAGCGCAGGGAATTCATTGCCTGGCGAATTAGGTAATACTATGAAATGTTCAAACCTGTTGTAGTTATCCAGCTTTTCTGTACTTTCCAAAAAAGCATCCATATACAGATCGCCATCATAAACTGAAGTAATTATGCTGCATTGTGTTTCGTACCAACTCAAATCATGTAAATTGTAATTGAATTTAACATCTAAGCTTTGGAAGTTGCGAAAATAAAGACTTTTATGAATCGTCAAATCTAATTCTGTGATACGAACCCAAATCACATCAAAACGATTGATGACTTCATAAGATAAACTAGCAATAGATGAAACAATCAAAAAGTCCTGCTGACTGTTCAGCAATTTTTGTTCTATGTTTTCTAAATAAGGGCATAACGGCTGCAATTTGGTCACTGACTTGCGGTTTGAGTGGAACTGGGGAGCCTTCCCTACCAACGCACAAACATCGTGCAATAATAGTATATACTGGTTTTCATTTTCGAGCTTACTGCCACCCACGAAATCCAAGTATATTTCTATTGAATTTGCACTTGGTATAGATGAAATTAAGTTGCTCTGCAATTGACTTGTCACTCTATATTTCTATATTGCCGCGTTGATTTGGTTTTAAAAACCGAACAGTTGAAGAGTTGGGCTCGGAAATACCCTCTTCACAAAATAAAATTTTTTCAGTAATTATTTGTCCATCAATTTCTGTTTTCACATGCCCAAGAGAATCTAACTCAGCTTCTTCAGGTTTATAAACCCAAGCATCGCAAGATTTGGTTTTGCAAAACAATTCCAATGAACGAGACAACGAAAAATCGAACGAAGCTTGATTATCGTCTTTGTCGTAAACAATTACGATCCCGTCTTTTTCCTTTACAATATAGTCGAACAACTCAAACCACTTTTTGCGCTCTTGAAAATGGATATCTCTTTCAACGACTAAAAACAAATGTTCAATACGTTGATACATAGGTAAAACATAGTCGTCTAATTGATCAGCCTCTACAGAATTGATCGACGATTCAGGAAATCGATACTTACAAGGGAGGTTCTCTAGTTTTAGTCGCTTATGTTTGTCATTGAATGTAGCAACATGAGCTGAGCGGTTGCTATCACGTTTGTTTAATTTGCCCTGTGTGGTTAATGAATAAATATCACTTGTTAGGTTATTACCATCAAATGTTTGAAAAAGAGTGGGATATCGAACCCACTCAACTCGATGGGATATGCAAAATGTTTTCACTCTAACAATGAACTCTGTATCGGCATCTTTCTTAATATTTTCGTAATATCCAGCTATTTTATGATCTGCGAAGTGACAACATAAAGAAGCAGTCCCATATCGCTCCACATCACCGCCCATGGTCAGAAGCTCAAAATCTTTATTAGTCCGAATAATATCCGCGAATAAAACCATATTTGGGTGTGTTTTCTTTTTCTGTAAAGATGCTAACTGCAAACTCGCTCTTTGAACACTGCTGTAGTCATCAGAGTCATTTACAAAATACACGGATGGACTATTAATATATTTATGAATAATTGAATTTCTTATCCAATACGTCCCCATAGAGCGTGGATTCTTTGATACTTCAATGATTTCAGGGTTAGTTAATAATGTTTTAAATTGCTTTACCCGCTTGAGCGAGATGTCGGTACTGCAATCATCAACAATTTCAATCTTGATGTTCTCGTATGTCTGCGAAATGATACTAAAAAGTGAATTTTGTATATAATCACTCTTATTGAAATTTGACATGATAAAGAGCGCATCTTTATCCTTATTAGAAACGAGATCTTGATAAGTGCAATGACTGATTTTACGAATGGTTAATATGGTTCGTTGAAAATTACACTCTTCTTTATCAACGTGATGCTCATTTTTCACGGGATTGATGTCAAACAAAAGTATCGATTTGCCTAAATCAACTTGTGAAGGAATCCTGTATTGCAACTGTCTATTGGCACCTTCTATCGTTCTAACTACAGTGCAACTATCATCGATTAACGCAATAGCGCTAAAATCACTTATATCCACACTATCAAACTTTAGATGATTACGCTCTATAGTTTCTATACCACCTAGCCTAGCGATACCATTCGTTGTAGCAAAAAGCGTTTTTTGTCTATCAATTGTTTCTATCTGTATTGTTTTTTGGGCTGCGGTGTTACCAATAAGCCTATTGAACAAGTCTAGATAAGTTGACTCATTATCGACAAAAACTGTATCGCGAAGGTAATTTATAGAACAGTATAAAAATGTTTTGTCTGGCTGCTGAATCAGCTCAGATGAAGAGTTTATATGGCAATTAATAAACTTAATTGCATTTAACAAGTCGTCACATAAATCATCCAAGTTCATAATGACTAAGTTACTTGTGGCAAATCGTTTGGCAAAGTTTATCGCATCATAAATAAAGAGATTTTTATCATTTGATACCATAGCCAGATCAAGTTGCGAGTTATCGTCTAAGGCTACAGACTGGTAAGACTCAAAAACAGATAAATCGCAAAAACCAAAGGCCAGCACTAGATTAAAACGGCTCTTAATTATTTTAAGAGCCTCTTGTAAACACTCTGAATTGTGACCAAACGGCTTATCAACCAACAGGTAAAGGGTCAAGTTGGCATTCGACTGCCGATTCTTAATACTCCCCTTCATATGCAAAGCTCTTTTGTGAGACGATACAAAGATGAAACACTAAATCCATACATTTCCATCATTATCCTCTCTAAAGACTCTACTATTTCTACGGGGTATTTCACCTGATTATCTTTTTCTGATGGTATATCAAAAAATTCCAGGTTTTTGATACCTACACCATTGGAAAGCACGTTCCATGTTAACCATAAATCAGGGCCTATACTTTCAATGTTGTCCACATCATCGAATTTGCAAACTTCAGGATTAAAAAACTCAGTACTAAACAAAACGCCATATTGAAAACTCGGTATTCCCTCGATGGGAAAATCAAAAGTTAAATCAGAAAAAGAAATCCAATTAGCAGCAACTACGTTGTTAGCAACCAGATAATTGGAATATAACGTTTCAATAAAATGATGAGGATAAATTTGATTATCAGAAACGCACAAAAACAATTTGTCTTCGGTAACGTCACAGTGAAAATGATTTGATAAAAATGAATCAAAAATAAGAAATTGACTTTGCTTTTCACACCATACAATACGAACGTTAGGCAACTTTTTTACGGCCTCAACGTCTACAGAATTCATTGCCACGCCGTCATCTGTACTGCTTTTTTTCGGTAAGTATAAAATAACTTCTTTTGGCGCTAGTGACTGATTGAGTAAAGAATATAAGGTGGGTAAAATACCTTTAACTCCCTCAGCATCACTTGTAACTAACACATTTATTTCTGGAGCTATTTTGAGCTTTTGATGAACTATTTTTTGTTGGCATCGCTTAATATTAAACGCCACCAATTCTTCGCCAAAGATTTTACCCGCTAATTGATAAAAAGATAACGCAGTTGAGTAATCCCCTGCATCGGTTGCTTGCTTAGCTTTTTTAAACAACTCAATAGACATCTTTCTTTCTCTTAGCTAATAATGACTTAAACATTAAACTCATTTAGCTGCTATCTAACACTAACAGCTTAGAATTTTAAACAACATAACTATTTTTACTTAGCCACTTGTAAACCCCATAACAAGTTGTTGATACTAGGATTAGTTAGATGGCTATTGTAAGTAATTTTTTCAATTCCAAGTAATATTTTTAGCAAGAATCAACTAAAATGCTTGTCATAAAAAGTCTTTAGTTTTTCTTTATTTTTTTTACAAACAACAGAGTTATTTTTCTCAGGAATTAAATTGTGCTTTACGGTAATATTTGAAATCACTTTATACTTTTTCTCGAAAATTTCAGTAATGATGCTATGCGGGGATTTCACAAATTCTTCGTACTTGATAGTGTCAGTTGTTTTGCATTGCAAATTTTCGATATAGTATTTTTTTTCACTTTGCAAAGAATTATATGCTTTTTCGAACGACTCTTGACTGACCAACACTTTAAAATTTTCGTTAAAGTTAAGCGCACTAATTATTTCGCTTCCCCACAAGCCTGATTCTGAAGCGACGGCTAATGAGTAAGCCTGCTCAAATAGATTATCCCTTTCAATATACACGACATGATCGAAGTCGAACGTGTCGAAAATATCTATATCATAATTTTTCTTCCAGGCACTTACTTGGTTTACGTGAAAATGCATACCCAAAAAATCACTATCATTAAATGCATTGCCTTTTAAAAAATCTAAATACATTGCTGGACTTTTATTAGGTTCATCTTCGACAAACCCATTAATGAACCGATCGTGCAGCCACGCCCTTCTGATGCTCTCTCCAAAATAAGGGTACAACAAAGAACTTAACAATGTTGACCCTACTCTAGGTGTAGATAAAATTGCAACTTTGCATGATTTAGAACGAAGCCCAGTAGCATGAACTTTTAAGTTTTTTAGATCCTGTATGAACAATCGATTGACATAATTAAGCGCTATTTCTTTAGACTGTTTTTGATTAAAAAGAGTTCTGTGTACTTCGTATTCCCCACTAAAAGAACGAAAGTCTTGCTGCTCTTTTTTGATGCGAGAATCTACACTTAAATTTTTAGAAAATAAAAAACCTTTAGTTTTATCCCAAAGAACATCATGATGAAATCGCTTCGTTTTTCCACAATGGAAACCTGAGCCATCATGGCCATGATTTTGAACAAGTGAAACACGAGGATAGATAGTAGCTGTTTTATTTATGGCTTGCTGAAACATACATCGCACATCCGCTGCATCGATTAGACCATCCACTTCTTTTTCTACCATATTGAGAACATCGTCACCAAATTCACATAAAACTTGCTTTTCTTCTACATCATCAAATTCCTTTTGAGTGATTTTTTTCGAAAACGCGCTTACTGTACGCTCGTATACACCTGACCCCCACCCACAGAACCTATTCATTACATAAAAATCATTATCAACATATTCATTGATCTTTAAGGGAGGGCTATATCCTGAAATACTGATTACGTCATAATTATCTTTGTAAAAATCTAATGCAGTATTCATGAATGTCAAAAATCCAGGAGCAACTTCAATATCATCTTCAATAAAGATTGCTCGTTTGAAAACTCGAACTACTTGGAGTAAACCTTTGTAGGCATTTTTGCTACCACCAAAGTTAAAGGGCCTCTCAATAACGGTAACTGATCTAAATCCATTGATCTGTTTCGCTTTGTCACGAACATTCGCTACTAACTCAACATCTTCATCACAGCTTGCTGCGTCGCTATAAACAATTAAGTTTGATTTAATAGCTAGAGCATTTTTTTGAAGTGCCTCTATAGCTCGGTTGAAATGAGTTAATCGTGTATAAACCGAGATTACTACTGGTGCTAACATCCACCTACCTTTTTGTTTGTAGCTTTTTTTAAAAATATTTTGTTAACGCGAGAGTAAAAGTAATTCACCACTACTCGCAACTGGCATGCAAACACAACTACAGCTATTCATTTCCTAACTCATTGGTCTAAATTAATACTACTAAAACCCAAAATTTAAAAACCATAATCTAAATCAAGTGGCTACCGTTTATTACTCTTTTACTGCAAAGCCAAAACCAGTTGCCCCAAAGCCATTACCGTTGTATAGCATCATTAGCTTTTCTTTTACTCGAAATACATGTGGATATTCAACCATTAACGAATCCCACCCATCTTTACTAACATCAAGGGTATTGGAGTTAGTAGTATCAAATCTCTGCCAATTAATACCATCTTTAGATTCTGCATAGCCTATGCGGTAACTAGCATTGATATTTTCTCTATAACCATCAAATTTACGAAAGGAAAACCACATTTTATATATACTGTCTTCTTTCAAGACAGATGCTTTAACTATTCCAGCCTCATTGTCATCGAGATAATCGATAGCTACCAAACCTTTCCTTTTCCATACAATGCCATCTAAAGATTCTGCATATTTAATATGATATCTAGGCTCAACAATCCCATTAATTTTCCGCCACTCCGTACATGATAAATACCAATTTTTCCACACACCATTTTCAATCAAAACACAAGATGTTCCAGAATAATGCGGTTCAATATAGTCACGATCCCAAAGTGGTCCTGTCGAATACTTCTTGAATGTTTGACAATTATCCTCACTAATCGCTAACCCGACAGCGTTATGGTAAGGAATTGTATTTCTCACATTCCAACCAATATAATACATATAATGTATGTCATTGTACTCGACTATCCAAGATGGCATTACACCGCAATCATCGAAAGTACCTAGAGCACCCAACTCTAAAATAGGCTTATCTGCCAATTTTAGTATTTTTTTAGGGTTTTCATCGTCAACATCAATATAAAATGGTCTGCTTCTTGATTGACTATCACGGCAAGAGAAGAAAATTCTTATTCTATTTTCTTCGGGAAAGTGAACAGGTACAGGTACTTGGGCATGAGTAATCGCTAAACTATTGTGGCCATCGGGCACAAATATTCTACCTTTCTTAAGCCATTCCATTTAAGCGTTTATCACTAAATTCATATCAATAAACCTCATAGCTTGGTTTAATTTTTTTCTTCGCTGGATTTCCAATGTAAACCCCCCACTCTTCACTATCACGAGTTAAACTCGAGCCCATTCCTAATAGAGTGCCCTGTGCGACATGGGTATAATCTCTAATAGTAGAATTGACACCAAAAAAGCAATAGTCGTCTACTATACAATGCCCGGAAAGAACAACGTGTGAGGTAAAAAAAATGTGATTATTTATTTTGCTGTGATGGCCAATATGATTGCCGCTCCACAAAACAACATTATTGCCAATAGTGGTGAAAGGCTGAATAGTGTTGTCTTCCAGAATAAAACAATTATCACCAATTTCAGAGTTTAAAAAGATAGTAGCCTTGCTACTAACATAAGAAATCAACTTGTAGCCTTTAACCTTTATTTCTGTATAAATCTGCTCTCGTAGCCGATTCATTTGTTTACCCGTCATTGGCGCAAAAAATTTATACTCTGAAGGTGGATACTTTTCCTCTACTGATTCAAAAGGGACAACATTCAAGCCCTTAAAGGTAGAAGAAGTAATGTATTTTTTGTGAACACTGAACGCTACTACTTCATGCTCAGTATCGCTTTCCAAATAAAAATGGGCCAGCTCCGCGGTATCCATTATTCCAAAAATTACTACTTTAGCCATTGATCAACTCATAATTTTTTACTATTTTCATAGCTTCGCCAGGAGAATTAAACATTAATACATCAATTATTGAAAGATAAGGAATATGAACTCCTGAAAATTGACGATAATTAGATCCCTTATGTTTTAAAAACTGAAGCACCAGACCTTGAGTTTGAAAACATGACCCAGAGTATAATTCCATTCCACCAATCGAATTAATGTAATTTTTTGCATTTAAAGCTTTCGCGATATCAATAATCCTATCTTGACCAGCCAGCCCAACACCTAATTGCATTTTAGAACTGCATATAATGTCGACGGTAATACCTAAATATTTATTAATGCAAGTCAAAGCATTTACCAAAAAGTCCGTTAATGCCACTGTTTCACACTCAAAGATACCTTCTAACATCGCCATCACGGTTTTGTAGTATGGTGCCCTAGCGTACGCATGACATAAGGTTTTAAAAAGAGCTAGTTTACTTTTTTCTAGCGATTGTAATTTCAAACTACAAATTTTGATATTTTGGCTAGCTTTACTAATTGGCAGCGTAAACCTCTGAGGTCCAGATTGGCTGAAAAAGTAATTTCTATTTACCCAGCCTTTTTTTATGTAATTAACATCGTCATATATAACAAAAATATCAGCAGCCTCGAACAGACTAAAATAGCCCACATAGGGAAAGAAATAGGGTTGCATTATAACCAAGTTCATATTAACTAAGTTTACTTTTCAATAAAGTCACAAGTTCATAGATACTGGTTAATTCTAAATCTGGATAGATAGGTAAACAAAGCACCTCTTCAGCACATTTTGTTGATTGAGAAAGATCATGTCTAAGTGCGGTTTCTTCGATTTCACGTATGCCAAAATCACAAGTTAATGGATAAAAATAACGGCGCACCATAAAACCGTGTTCCCGTAAAAAGCTATAAAGGGTATCTCGATCAGTTTTAGCATCTTGCTGAACAAAAATAGGAAAATAAGAATAATTAACCTGCGTATCAACAGGTTCTGTGGGTATAAAAACCCCCTTCAAACTAGATAACTCTTTCACGTAATAATTCGCAATGGTTTTTCTGCCTAAAAACATATTATCTATATGTTTTAATTGAACTAGTCCAAGCGCAGCATTAAATTCTGACATTTTTGCATTAAGACCAAGTGACGAAATAGTCGTTTCGTTTTGAAAACCGAAATTGGCAAAATTTATTAATTTATCCCTAAGAACAGCAGAATGACAAGCCACGGCCCCACCTTCAAAGGTGTTGAACGTCTTTGTGGCATGAAAACTCGCCACACTCATATCTCCAAATTGAAATACGCTTTGCCCATTGCATTCAACCCCAAAAGCATGAGCAGCGTCATAAACTAAAGGAATCCCATGGCGTTTAGACAATTTTTTCAGCCCACTAACTTCACAAGGATTTCCGTAACAATGCACAGCTAAAATAGCAACAGTTTCAGAAGTAATTGCTTTTTCAATTTCTGAAACATCAATATTTAAGTTCTCAGGATCTATATCAACAAAAACTGGTTTGTGACCAGTCCAAATTATTGCGTTTGTAGTGGCGATAAAGGTAAATGGTGTAGTAATCACCTCACCTTTTTTATCACTTATCAGGCAGCTTAATGCAGCAAGTAATGCTTGGGTACCATTGGTAAAGGTTACAACGTGTTTTACCCCCCATAACTTTTCTAGTTCGCGACAAAACTTTGTATTGTATTTACCGTTGTTAGTTAGCATTTTAGATTGCCATATATCTTCTAACAATGGCATAAACTCTTCGATTGGTGGCAAATATGGCTTAGTAACATTGATAACTTTTTTCTTCATTGAAATTAATTACCTAAAATTTCGAAAATCAGCAATTTTTTAAATCCCATTTTATAGTTTGAATTTACCTACCAGCCAAACCAAATGCTTTTATAAACGAATGTTGCCTGCGCCCTTCAGTCAACTTTGCATTCTTTCAACTTATATTGTTTAACTAAAAAAATTGACAATTATTCCTAATAAAAATCCCCGTAAACTAAAGCTTAACGAGGATTCGGCCTTTAAATTGAAATATTTAATACAATAGTTTTCAATTTTATATTTGTGTCACGAACGCATAATTGAGTCAGTTTAAAACTATGCATAGAATTGGTCTATTTGATCAATGCACTTCTTAAATTGGATATTTTATCTCTCTCAATCTTTAATTCCTCAACAACCCCTTGCCTTATTGCTTTTAGCTCTTCTAATTGAACAGTAATCTCATTACGTTTTATCTTAAGCTTATCGATCACCCCTTGACTAACTAGAATAGCTTCTCGTTTCTCTTTGTTTGTATTCGACATAATTAATTCCTAAGTAGTATATTGTCTTAAGTCGAAGATTAACACTCTGTTTGTGAACAACATAGCACAATTTACTTAAATCGAGATCCATAACTATTTGACTACTTTTTATTGAGATAAATGTCTAAACAAAGCGATGTAAATTATAAAAAACTAGTAATAATTAATTTGTTCACACTCTGGTTAACCGAATTAGGTTTACCAATCATTTATAAGTTCTTGAGCCAACCTCTCAATAAACTGATTATCAGAAGTATTTATAATTTTATTTTTATAACAATTTAAGTTTGGAGGAGTAAACTCAATCCCAAACTTTTCTTTCAAAAAACGAATATGCTTCTCAGACTTTGATTTAACCTTATCTAACACCTCTATTGGCAAGAAAAACTTTTCACCTTCAACTAATGCTAATTTTTCCTTCAAAAATTGACTATGCTTTGGGTAGTCCTTGTAGTTTTTATAAATATAATTAGCTATCAACACTGCTTCTAGTGATAGAGACTCATTTATAGAATCCACCTCAAAATGTGATAAATTAGTCTGTTCTACACCAAGTTTCAACAAGAAGTCTTTTTGTACATCATTAGCAAATAATTTTGTTTTTTCAAATATTCTTACATCAAGAGCTTTTTTACCAAAAACGGAACTAAGTTTATTTAGATTGTGTTCAGCTCGAAATACAAATGGATTATTGATGAAATCATCTAAATCTATTTGGCCATTTTTAACTAGTGTTTGACAAAGGCTCACGCTAAAAGTGAAAGGGTGTCTTACATACATAATCACTTCTATTTGATCTGATAAATTTTCAGCGAACTCTTTTAATCTAGTTAAAGCTTCAGTTGAATAACCAGGAATATTCTCACTCGATATTAATAGGCACTCTTCATTTTCAGATTTCTTAGCCAACGATTCTAATTCTTCTAAAGATTGGGTATTTTCATTACAGAAAGCATTTTTTAAAAGCGCGTGTATATCAGATCTCTTCGTTATTAGAGGTAAGATATTATTTTTTATATAAACGTCCTTTCTTTGCCTCATGCTTTTTTGAATAGTAGATGACCCCGTTTTCCCATGACCGGTGTGTATACAAACTTTTCTAAATAACTTCATTTTTTTACCTAACGTTGAGAGCATCGTTACTTAATTAATATTATATTTCTCACATAAAAATATCAAAGCGTACATTTTACAAATATCGTTTTATTTTATGTTCATTGTTTTATACCTTTTTGAAAAATTCACCTAAATTCTTATATAAGCTAGTTCCCATTAATTAATTCAAATTTTAATCACTATTAATGATCTGATACCCCAGGCTTCCAATAGGGTAGTCCAAACTCATAAGCACCTATATCAATTTTATTTCCGCTTTTAATCATGGGGATATATTTAAAGTGACAGCCAGAGTCAACTAATGGACTATCACTAATAGGCGAAAATTTATTTTCATCAAGGTCAAAATACCCATCTACGGAGCTATGATAATTACCACATATCTTATCGGTCGTATCTAGACGAGCCCCTTTTCTATTTGCTGCCATTGACGAAGTTATATTATTGGCAATTAAGCTATGAAGATTCTGCCACGGAGTTAGATTAAAATCGGGCCGGTTAAGTTTAAAAGTCTCTTTACCTTTAGGAACCAACAGGCCAACCTCTTTTTCATAACCCAAACCGCCAATGGATAAAATCGTATTGTTATAAATTTTATTGTAGTCACCCTTAATAACAATCCCTGCATGGCCACAATTCCAAACAACATTATTATGGATACTTAAACCGCGTGTTAAATCATCTCCCCTTATACAGATCCCTTCCCCCGCTTCAACTTGAACATCATGCACCCAATTGTACCTCACGACACTTCCATAGGTCTCGGGTCGTTGAGTATAAACTAAGGCGACATCTTTACTCAGCAAACCTCCGCGATAAATGTCGTTAAACTCGATAATATTCGCGCCATCATTAAATTTTACTAACACACTTCCAGCGTCAAATAATTCACTTTTATTCAGATTGTTTTTATTCCCGGAAAAAGAAACTGTGGGTTGCCTAAGCGTTCCGAACCAAGAAGTATCATTAACAATAATCTCGCTAATTATATTTTCGTCGCCAACTATACTAATCGCTCCTCCAGGAACATGTGAAAACGTAGATTTTAAAATTTTATTAAAATTACCGGAAATGAATGTTGCGCTTTTGGACTCAGGATTTTTAGTGAATGAAGGATATAGGAATTTGCTCTTAGAAATTTGGCATCCATAACAGTTTTTAATACTTACAGTAGTTGCAAAATATTCGAACCCTTCTAGATGAATAAACTGGCTATCTTTAACAATAAAAGCAAATTCTCGTACTTTTGATTTTAAAGTGGAGCCTAATGTTACATCAGAATTAGGTGGATAAAAAAACAACTTGGAAGTGGTTTTGTCGTAGTACCATTCTGAAGGAGCATCCAACAATCCTAGAGAACCAGTCAAATAATAATAATCATCTTCCCACTTTTCAGGCTTAACATCGTTTAAGAAAAACTGCTCTAACCCTTTTAAATTCTGGTCATAACCAAATACACCATGGTTAACTCCAAGAGTAATAGCAGGCCGTTTCCAAGTGTAGAATTGATGTGCAACATTTAGAATTACATTTGCACCAGTCCAGTCAACGCCGGATTCAGCAAGTTCACGATCAACAATTTTACCATAAGCACTCCCCTTATCAGTAGACGCCCAAACAACACGACTGAGCAGTTGTTCTGCTTTTGCATTGGGCCAGCGGGCTTCAAGCATCATCTCATTATTAAAAAAGAGTTGCTCAACTGAACTTACATTTTCAATAACGTAAGTACCATTTTGACTTTTCTCCCACTTACCTTTAACAGTTTCCCTTCCATCAAGAATGACTTTTTCACCTGGCATAGCAACAAAACGAATTGGGAGATCATTTTCTCCTTTTCTTTTTATTACCACGGTTTCCTTGTAGACACCTGAACGGACGAAACACACATCCCCAGCAATAACAGCATCAGCAGCCATTTGTATAGTTTTAAAAGGCTCTTCAATGGTCCCTGCATTATCATCGTTGCCATCTTTGGCAACGTAGTATTCCCTGGACAATGTTGTGCACGAAAAGGTGATACTCAACCCAATTAACAAAACCTTAATCGAGCATGAGTTGCCAAGAATTAATTTTACCAACTTATTCATTTTTGATTGCCTAAAGAAAGATGTCATGCAAGGAAATAGAAGCCGAATTTTTATTACACCCAGTGCTAAATGAGATTAAGTGTAGTTGGAATTGAAAACTAATTATAAGCCCCCTAAATTTTTGCCATCAGAATCTGTTTTACTTCTATATAGGGTAAAAATCTCAATCAACAATACTTACATTAAAGGCAATTTAAATATTAGGGCTGATAATGTATTGCTTGTAAGATGATTTTCCAACTAACAAGGGTATTTAGAACCCCAAAAAACTAGTTTTCTAATTAGCTTACACTATGGAATTGATGAAATCCCTTCCCTCTTAAATATTAAACATGAGCTTTTAAAATTATGTTTAATATTTCGTCCACTTCAAGCTCTATAACAACAAACTCCTGAGGCTTCATTCTCATACAATCACCTTGATATTTTTCGTTTATATAAATTTCAGAACTTACACTTGAAATGGAAAGTGAGTTTAAAATGACTTTTAATGCTCCCAAACCGCTTTTATTAAAACATTCAAATGGAATAACGATGTCTGCTTGTCGGCTAGATATTCTATTGATCCAACTTACGATAAAATAGAGCTCGAAATAATATCCTCTTCCAAACGGCAATGATAAATCATAGCTACAGTTTAACTGATTATAAATATCATTCACGTTCCAGAAATTTAGATTGTTGCTTTTATAATTTAAAAAAATGCCACCTTTTTCTGCAATCTTTTGTAGTGATAAGAATATACTAAAAGGATCACGTGTAATCAGAACAGTTGTAAAATCGGGAAACTTTTCAGAAAGCCAAGGTAAACAATAGTTAAACCTATTTGCTTGTAGAAATGGAATTTTATTTTTATTAACACTGTGTTCTATTAGAAAGTTAATATAATTTTCTAAATCTGGCTTTATGGAGAAGGAACACAAAACAGGATGATTAACTGTCCTGCGAGAAGATGCGAATACCTCTGTCATTTTCCCTAAATTAATGTCTGCGTATTCCGCAAAATAATCGTCTTCGACGGTATGACCTAGGTAATTTTTATCAGCAGCAACTAAGCCAGCTTGAGTATCAGCAACATACTGAATAATATCAGGATGGTAAGGTTCGTAAAACCCCATTATCTCTTCACATTTTCGCAATGCAGAGAACATAAAAGTACTGCCAGTTCGGAAAAAACCTGTAGCTATTATTCCTTTAGCCATTTTTAGCTTGCATCCCAAATCTAGTGTAATTTGTAAATAGAAAAACATTTAGATCACAAGCGGTTTTTAAATACTTTTTAGCTAATTTTATATTTCCAATTGCGGCATAAGCTTTCGATAATTCATAAAAAGAACTATAAGTTGGGTTTACCTTTATCACTTCAAGTTTATTATTAATAAAGTCGTTAATGTCATTTTCTGAAAAATAACTATAACCAAGTGATTTTCTTTTATCGGTATTGTTTATAGTATTTAAACGGCGAAATTCTAAAATTTCAGAAGCTTCCTTTAGTAACTTAGAAACTTGATCATTAAAATCAATATTATCAGGTAATGAAGCTATCAAAGTATCGATTTTTGATTGATTGAGATCAGTCAATATTTGACATTTTATCGCCTTTGACAAACCAGTTTGAATGGCTTGACTGTTCTGTTTATCTATCGCAACTTGTAAAAAATTATTAAAACATTCAAGTGCCGACGATAAATCATTTAATTTTTCAAACTGCTCTCCTTTAAACAACCAATCCCAAAATGGACTATGCATTCTCTTTAGAACGATATCTACAACATCGCAAGCTAATTCGTGCTCACCCAAACTATCAAGGTATTTTGAAAAATCCCTTACTTGATCAATATTCAAGTCGCTAATATCGGCCTTAAAAGCCTCGCCAAGCAACACAAAAACTCTATTTTTTAAAACTAGTTCCAGTGAATTTAAATTGTCTTCCAAACCAACGAATTTTTTTACAATATCTAACTCTATCTTTTTCTTTTTATCAGTCAGTTTTCTACAAAGATAACTAAAATCTCCTACCAACACTTTATTTGGTATTTCTTGGAGAATTATTTCAATTTTACTACAACAATACGAATCGACCTTAAGAGAGCTGCCAGTAAACTCAGAGTTCAACGTTTCCAAGAAAAATAATATTTCACAATCTAATTTTTCTACACTTTGGTCGACGACTTTCTCAACCATGCTCAGTGCAGCATAAAATCTGTTGTTTATCATCAGGCTACGAATTAGTTTATACATATATATTTCCAGGTGTTACAACGAACTTTTGAGTGTTTTAAGAAAGCTCTGAATTGTCAATTTATAACGGACGCCACTTTCAAGAAGATAGTGATGAGCTGCCATGAGTTTATCTCTACTCATTAGAATATTTTGAGCTTCTTCATAAGAATTAAAATATAGGGGATATTCAGTACCTAGATAATCGACAATAGCACGGTTTGGTGGACACAGAACGGGAGTAGCTCTAGCGATACATTCTATAATAGCGTTGTTAGCACTTGTGTCGTAAAAATCGATAAAAACTATGGATTTTGATAGCAGATTATCGTATTCATCATTTGACATAAAACCAATATTTTCAACACTGTCATCAATATAGTCGATATCAAAAACTTGCTTTTCGATATTTATCAGTCTTTGCTGATGGACTTGAGATATTCCTACAGTGTATTTTTTAAAGTCACCACTCGGTAGTTTCAACTTATGGATTGCATGAAGCTTTCGGAGCCAAAATCCAAGTTGAACGATTTTTATTGGGTTATTAGCAGATAATATGGAATTATCGAATAAATTATCTACAAGTTCTGTGGGATGTAATACAGTGTTAACTGGGCCATCAAATTGAGTGCTAACCCAGTCAGACAGAGGCGAGGACAATGTATAAATCCCTTCGCATACTGTTAAGGCTTCTTGAAAATCTCCCCTTTTGAATAATTCCACTGGAGAATAATGTCTATTGAACCAATGAGGTACATTTACAGGCACATGTAGAAAACCAACCCAAGGTTTTGTGAGTGGTTCAAATTTATTATTGAAGTCCCCTTTTCCACCACCAAAAATAAATTTTTTTTCTATAAAACTTACTAGTTCCGGGGCGTTGTTGGAATGGAGAGGTTCCATTCCATTTACAACATAAGACCACCCTGAACGATGCTTTCCGTAATTCTTAGCTAATTCTTCTTTTAAATTAAACATCTATATATTCCAATTTAAAAAATTGAATTTAAAAAACTTTTTTAGCCAACTAAGCTTAGGATCATCTTCAGTGAGGTCTGCAAACAAATTTTTATTACTATCAAAAACGTTGATCAATAACTCTTTATTGTGTTCTAAGTAATCATTGTATTTTTCATTTTTCCAATCCATATCATCGCCGTAATGAAAGGTGAGGTATGCGTCGTCAAATTCATGAAAACTCTTAGAATGGATAATACAATTTAAAAGAAATGGTCTGAATACAAACCCTATTCCTAATATATGTTCACGAATATCAAATAGTTTAAGATGTTGGTAAGGGAAAACAAAACAGTCATGTCCGATATGCTTGTCACCGTCTGCTAAATAAGCTTGTTCGATCGGTAAGTCAATTAATTCTTTTGCAATAGTGCGTCTATTAATAACAAAAACATCCCTACCTTCATTTTGAATTTTAGCAACTTCAGCATAAAAGTATGGCTGCAAGCAAATATCCATATTTGTTACAACTATAAGGTCTTCATCTTCGATTTGAAGATTTTCTAATTGCTCCACCTTGAGAAGATCATTCAGTATTGGAAGCTCTCTTTTAACTTGAAACTGTCTTTCAAGTTTACTTGAATCTGATTTTAACGTATCAAAATGAAAATAGCTTTGAGTAAAGCTGTTTTTAAAATAATCTAAATCTGTTGGACTTACTTTCATTAAAATATGAACATCTACCAATCCTTCAGCATAATCAACAGAGTTGATAATAGACTCCAGAGTTCTCTTTTGAACTAAATTAGCTTCACTTTCTTTTGGCACTGAATACGGGTTTATTATGTGTATAATTTTCATTATGGATACAACTTTAATAGCTAATTATTTAGGTTTTAAAAATTTTATGTTTATTTACTATTTGTCTATAAAATTTGGAATTTTCAATTTCTAACATGGTTTTATCATCAATAGTCCTTCGAGGCTTCGTTTCTATTTCGCCCGAAGATCGACCACTATCACCTGTTATTTTCCGTAGGTCAAAATAATCCTGAAAATTATCGATGTAAGGTATTTTGAGGGTTTTACAAATAGTTTTCATGAATTTTTGGGGTGAAGTTACAAATTTTTCGTAATAAATAATCTTTGATTTTTTATTCTGTTCAAGAAATAGTAAAACTCGCCGACAGTATTCATCAAAATTAGCTGGCTCAAATTGTACCCACCCATTCTTTTTTAAAGACAAATATGAGTCAATAGGGTTTCTGAGAGTAACAAGGGACAATACATCATATTCTTTTGAGAGAAGTCTAGTAACGGCATTAGAATTTAGAGCTCGATTGCCAACACAAAAGTCAGTATGGGAATGCTCTCGCAACACTAAATGAGCACCATAGTTGTCTAATGCATTAATTGTTACTTTAATAGAACTTGCAAAAATTTCTTCGGAAAGATTATTTATATTCGGAATGTTTGCATAGTAAGCACAAGAAATAATATCAGAAGGAGTAAACTTGTGCCCTTTATCACCTAAATGTTTACGAGCCAATGGGTGTACTTCACTCATTAAATATACATTTGGCATAGCATCTATGCATTTAGAAATCATAGACCCACCGCTGCAAGCCATATGACGAACTATTCTCAACTTAGGCTTCAAAGCTTCAGTCTGTTCTACAATTTTTTGGCACCTAAGTAAAAGACTATCGGATGCCATTGTTGGTATAGAAAGCTTCTTATTTTGCTCGTTGCTTTGAATGAAATTTTTCTGATTTATTAGCTCCAATGCTTTATCTAGCTCGGTTCTTAAGTTTTGTATATTATTTGATTCGCTCATAAACCACGGTGTTCCAAAACAAGTTCAGGGTGCTCTTTCTCTAGCTGTTGGTAAAAATTCGCAGCCATTTCAAGCTTTTCATGAAGTTCTCCAATCAATTGCCTTAGTTCATTCTCTGAAGATATTTTTTCAGCATATTGTTTACTTAGATACTCATTTTCTGATTGCATTTTACTTAACAATTTTGTTGTTAATTCAATACTTCTAGACTGCTGTTCTTCTCGCTTCTGACTTTCCTTTTTGTCAATCTCTAATGATTCTAATTGAGATCTGTAACTGTTAAACTCTTTTTGCAATGAATTGAGTTCATTCTCAGTTTTTTCTAATTTTTGGTTTAATTCATTATTCTTATGTATTGAATTTTCTGCCCGTGTTTTTTGCTCTTTATGAGATTGAATTTGTTTTTCTAAATTTTCTCGAACGCTTTTAAGTTTAGCGGTGTTCTCTCGTTCCATTTCCTTAACTGTATTACTATGTTGTATATTGCTTTGTTCTAACTTGGATTTTAAAGAACTAACTTCAGTAGTTAATCTGCCTATCTCGTCTTTATCTTTGGCTTTATCACTATTTAGTTGGTCTATTGTGCTAGCTAATTCTTGTTGTTTAAAGTTAATTTCCTTTAGACGTTGATCTTTCACTTCTAAATCCGCATTTAAGCGTTTAACGTCATTTTGCGCTCGAACGTTGTCTTCTAATATTGATTTTTGAGATACCTGCAATTCTGCTAATTCGTTTACAGCGTTACTACATTGCGATTCTTTATTTTTTAAATTAAGTTTTAAAGTGCTAACTTCATTAGTTAATCTGACTATCTCGTCTTCATCTTTTGATTTTTCTTCATTTAATCGAATTATTGTTTGACTCAATTCTTCATATTTTGCTTGAGATTCAACTGCGCGTTGTTTCGTTTCATTTAGCTCTTCAGTAACGTTTATTAGTTCATTTTGCACACTGATTTTGTCTTCATTAACTTTACTGATTGATACTTGTAACTCTTCAATACTTTTATTGGCTTCTTTAATCCTTTCTTTAAGTACTTTAGATTCTAATTGTACTTGATTAGAATCTTCACGAAGCTGCTCTATTAAATGAGAGGCACTTTCGTTTTTTTCGATTTCAGTATCCAAGTTTTGTCTTGTTTTGTTAGATTCTGCTATAAGTTTTTCTATTTCACTTTGGTAATCTGCTTTTTGCTGTTTCATTGAGCTTTCTAAACTCTTTTGATGAACAGTTAATTGTTCTATAGTCTGAAAGTTTTCATTTAACTTTTTAGCGGTTTCCTTATTTTGTTCTAAAATGTGTTCTTGATTCAAACACTTTTCTTGCCACTTTTCTAATTCGCTTTTTAAAATTACGTTTTCATTTTCTCTTTCAGCAAGTATTTGTTTTTGCTCTTCTATCAATACTGCTTGTAAATTTCTTTTAAAAACATACTCAGTGTATAAGATATCCGGTGTAGACTTTTTAACTAAGTCGAAACTTAATGTTTGAAGCAAATTAACCACATCACCTATTTTATAATCAGCTGCATATAATTCGTTATTAGCAACTTTTATACGAATCATTTCAAAATTTTGTAGCGCTCTTTGAGTTTCTTCATCAGCACTAAAAAACTGAAGAGATGCATTCATACCGACTAAGAGACCATTGTTTTTCTCTTTAATTACCCCCAAATAAACACAACTTTCTGAAAGTGTTTTTACAAGAATATTGTCAACTTCCTTGGCAACATGATTCCTATATATTCTTGCTAACCCCTTAGGTTTCATCGTAGAACTTAATCTTGCAGGTTTAAATAAATAGAACTTTGTTAAGCCATTGTTGTTGCCTAGAGTCCAATTGTGTATTGTCCAATTTGCATCCATTTTTTTTCTTGTCTTTAATGCATATTGAGTTGGATCAGGCTCTAACAGACTCACTTTACATGCAAGGGCTTGAGATAACTCATCAATGGATTCATTCTCCCAATATCCTGCAACTAGCAGAATACCTTCTTTGTTATTATGGTCCAGTTGGCTGCTTTGTTCTGTCACGACATAATCCTATAATTTTATATTCTTATCTAAAATAACTGTTTGGAAGAGCGTTTTGTATTTACACTTAATTATATAAATGTGCTTTTAAAAGGTTTTACATTTTATGCGTTTTGTAAGTGTCACCATGAAGCAAAGGTATCGACATTACATTTCGTTCCAAATATACACGCTCTAAGCGTTCTTGAAGCAATTGAATTTCGGCCATAAGTTCACTGTCATTACTTGCAGTATTTGAATCAACCAACATACGTTGCAGCTCTTCAATTTTATTTTGTTTAACACTATTGGCTTTTTGTAAGTCAACTAATTGAAGTTTTAGGTCATTAATCTCTTTTTCCATATCTACAAACTGATATTTTTGAGATTTGTCGGTTTTCTCCAAATTTATTAATTGAAGTTTTTGCTCACTAACCATTTTATCTAAACTTTCTATTTGAGTTTTCTCAGTTTTAATTAGTTTTTCTAAACCACTAATTTTACCTAGTCTAAACTCCGCTTTTTCAGTCACTTCTGATAACTTAGCGTAAACCTCTTCCAACTCTTCCTGTAATTGCCCAACTTGCAGAGTAAGCAGTTTATTATCATCATTTACAACTAAATTATCTTTAACGACGTTTTTAAGTTCATCAATTTCTAAATTAAGCCGTTCATTTGTCTTTTTTAACTCCATATTTTCTGAACGCAACTTAGCTTCAGATGCGGAAGTAACTTCTGCGCTTTCCAATTCTTCTTCTAACTGCCCAACTTGCAACGTTAATAACTTACACTCAGCGTCTAATTCATCTAATTGCTGTTTAGATTCCTTAACACCTTGACCTAACTTGCTGTTTTCCTGTGTCAACGTCGATACAATTTCTTTTTGTTTTTCACATTCTAGCTGTAATTTATCTAGGCTTTGCTGATTAGTTTTTTTAGCCTCATTCAACTCGCTTTCTAATTTTTGTATTTCTTCTGACTTTTGTTTTTCTAAATCTAGTTTTTGATTTCCAAATGCAGTTTGCAATTCACAATTAGCTTCTAATGCATCGGATAATTCTACTTTTAAATGCTCGTTTTCTTTGATTTGGTTTTCAAGAGTGATATTACGATTTTCAACCTTATCAAATGCATCTTTCATGTCTGTTACGGCACTTGCTAACGATTTAAGAGAGTCAATACATAAAT
The DNA here is from genome assembly GCF_030548145.1 of Aliiglaciecola sp. 2_MG-2023. NCBI lineage: Bacteria > Pseudomonadati > Pseudomonadota > Gammaproteobacteria > Alteromonadales > Alteromonadaceae > Aliiglaciecola > Aliiglaciecola sp. 2_MG-2023. The sequence goes on along the minus strand of NZ_JAUORY010000001.1, from coordinate 21,936 downwards.
TCGGAATGTTACCAATTGAAGCATTTGATTCAGCTTCAACATTAGCTAAAACTGAAATCATATCCAAATCTTCAAGTAAATTGTTGATCTCACTGCTGACTCTTGCATCTTCAAAATATTCAAGCCGTAACAATTGAACAGCAAGTTCATCAATATGATTATCAATGGTAACCGAGTCACTAGCACCTTTTTCGCAAACAATTAAATTGTCTGAATACTCACCTAATAATTCACTCCAAAACTTTGTGGGGGAAGTATCTATGGTATCTAAACTGGTCACATGCACACTTTCTGGATTTGACAGATAAGCATTCCAAATCGTCTTTGTATCAGCGGCCCATTTATTAAGGAGTCTGGTTATTTGTTGACTATCAATGGTTCCGCTTTGCTTAGCGGCACGAGCTAACGCATATTCAGGAGGGGAATATATCAACAGTACTTTATCATCGACTTTCAATTGTTCAGTGAAAGATAAATTATCAAGTAACCGCTCTGAGAACACCAAATTTACTTTTGATTCAGAGCCTTTATTGGTTGATTTTTTCGACTCAACCACCTCTACCAAATTAATATTCTTAAGCGCAATATTATTCGGTAAAGTGTATATTGCCTCTTCAACCACAGTATTGATAATTTTATCTTTCCAGTCGATGTTGCTTATCCCACCAACCACTACAGTACAATTCATCTGACGCCCCTATTTTGGCTCAATTTCTTACTTACAATATGTAATTCTTTGTTATTAGAGCTACAGTAAATAATGTTAGCTTGTTTTAGTCAAACAAGTCTTTACCCAATCTGAGTTTGATAAGTACCAATCAATGGTTTTACTGATACCCGTTTCAAATGACTCTATTGGTTCATAACCTAGTTCATTTTGTGTTTTGGTTGCATCTATCGCGTAACGTCTATCATGCCCAGCTCTGTCGGTGACAAAAATTATCAACTCTTCAGCATTACCTTTAGCCACTGATGTTGCCAAAGGATATTTTTCCTTTAATTGTTTTTTGCTAGCAAACAGCTCATTCATTTTTGCGCAAACCAATTTCACAATATCTATATTGGCCCACTCATTGTGGCCGCCAATATTGTAATTTTCGCCAATACGGCCTTTTTTAAGCACAAGCTCAATGCCTCTAGCATGATCTTCAACATATAACCAATCACGAATTTGTTGCCCATCACCATACACGGGTAAAGGTTTATCATTCAAAATATTGGTAATGATGAGCGGTATCAGTTTTTCTGGGAAGTGGTAAGGACCATAATTGTTTGAGCAATTACTGGTGGTTACCTCTAAGCCATAGGTATGATGGTAAGCTCTCACCAGGTGATCACTGGCCGCCTTACTCGCTGAATATGGAGAATTAGGAGCATATGGCGTATCTTCTGTAAAAGCAGGATCGTTTGTTTCCAAAGAGCCATAGACTTCATCGGTACTAACATGATGAAAACGGTGTTGCAAAGGTTCCTTTCCTTCAGCTTTGGGAAGGTCTACCCACACTTTTTTAGCTGCTTTAAGCAGGCTGTAAGTACCAATAATATTGGTTTCTATGAAGGCGTCTGGCCCGGTTATAGAGCGGTCAACATGAGATTCAGCGGCAAAATGCACGATAGTATCAATTTGATGATTTTGTAACAGTGACTCTACTAAACTTGTGTCACAAATGTCGCCTTTTACAAATTCAAAGAGCTTGTTTGACTCAACTGATGCTAGATTTGCACGATTACCAGCGTAAGTTAGTGCATCTAAAACCACTACTTTATCGTTAGGGTTATTTTGCATCCAATAAAGTACGAAGTTCGCACCGATAAATCCGGCACCGCCGGTCACAAGTAACGCTTTATTTTTAGTCATTTTTAATATCTTTTATTCATTTAGTTGAAGCTATTTGTTGCATAACTTCACTCAATTCGACCCGCCAATGTTTGGGTTGAAGTCCGTTAAAAGCCATCTTAAGGGAGGCTTTATCTAATACACTATAGCTCGGTCTCTTTGCCGGAGTGGGATACGCTGAGGTTGGAATTGGTTTAACCGGAATGGATTTATTTAATAGCCCATACTTAATACCTAACTCTTGAATTGCCAGTGCAAAATCGTACCAACTACATACACCTGAATCAGTAAAGTGATGGTATCCGGTTACTTTATTTTTCACTGCATACAAACATGCTTTAGCCAGCGCGCCAGCTGATGTCGGTGAGCCTATTTGATCATCGATAATGCCAAGCTCGGGCTTTTCAGCCATCAATTTCAGCATTGTTTTCACAAAATTATTGCCAAATTGTGAGTACACCCAACTGGTTCTAATAATACACCCTTGGCTAGGCGCGAATTGTTGAACAGCCTTTTCCCCTGCCGCTTTACTCGCACCGTAAACACCGATGGGCGCATGCACATCATCAATCTGGTAAGGTGAACCTTTATCGCCAGAAAACACATAATCGGTAGATACATGCACTAATGGCACAACCTTTTTATTTGAGTACTTGGCTAAATTCTCCACTGCCGTAGCATTGATCTCAAAAGCCTGCTGTTGTTCTGATTCAGCTTTATCTACTGCGGTATAAGCGGAAGCATTAATAATGCCTGCCACGTCATACTTGTTTAGGGTGGAGTTCAGACTCTTCGGATCGGTGATATTAATATCGCTACGGCCTAAACAAACTACATTGTCATCTAGTAGTTTTAATTCTTGGGCTAACTGGCCAGTTTTTCCGATTACAATAATTGTCATTTAAATCTCGTATTGAATGCGCGATATATTAATCGAAACTGGGAGCTGATTCAAAATCTAAACCGGCTTCATCTTTTGCAGATAAGCTCGGCTTTTTCCCGTTCACCAATGGCCAGTCAATACCAAGCGTAGTATCATTGTATCGTATAGAAACTTCTGACTCAGGGTCATAATAATCAGTACAGCGATAAACAAACTCGGCAAATTCGGAAGTCACATAAAAACCATGGGCAAAACCGGCAGGTACCCACAATTGCTTTTTATTTTCTGCTGACAGCAACATACCGAAGCTATGACCAAACGTAGCAGATGATCTGCGCATATCCACCACCACATCAAAAACCTCACCACTTATCACTCGCACTAACTTTCCTTGAGTGTGTTGCAGTTGATAATGTAAACCTCGAAGAATGCCATGCTTAGATTTACTATGATTATCTTGTACAAACTCTACGTCAGCTACATTTTCTTTGAACCAGTCATCACGGAAAGTTTCCATAAAAAAACCACGTTCATCACCAAACACTTTAGGTTCGATAATTTTTACGTCAGGAATACTAGTCTCTACTACTTTCATTATGACTTCACTTTCTCAGTTAACAATTTAGATAGGTACTTGCCGTATCCGCTTTTAATAAGTGGTTTTGCTAACTTTTTAAGTTGCTCCGCATCAATAAACCCTTTGCGAAACGCAATTTCTTCCGGGCAGCAAATTTTTAACCCCTGGCGTTTTTCAATAGCAGCAATGAAATTTGACGCATCCAATAAGCTATCAATGGTGCCAGTATCTAGCCAGGCTGATCCTCGGCCCATTAACTCTACTCTTAGATTACCTTGTTCTAAGTAAAGATTATTGAGATCGGTTATCTCTAATTCACCGCGATGGGAAGGCTTCACTTGTTTCGCTAACTCAACAACATGGTTATCGTAGAAATACAAACCTGTTACTGCATAATTTGATTTGGGTTTTTGGGGTTTTTCTTCGATGGACAACGCCTTCCAGTCATCGTCAAAATCCACTACCCCATATCGCTCGGGGTCGGTAACATGATAACCGAATACAGTTGCTCCTGAGGTTTGCTTATTCGCATTAGTCAAAGACAAAGGTAAATCATGGCCATAATACAAATTATCTCCAAGGACCAGGGCACAATGGTCATCACCAATAAATTCTTCACCTAATATAAACGCTTGTGCAAGGCCATCAGGTGAAGGTTGTTCAACGTAACTAAAATTCACTCCCCAGGCTTCACCTGTACCCAATAATGATTGGAATCTAGGTAACTCTAAAGGTGTAGAGATAATAAGAATATCTTTAATCCCAGCTAACATTAGAGTAGAAATAGGATAATAAATCATCGGTTTATCATACACTGGCATTAATTGTTTGCTGATCACCGATGTCAAGGGATGGAGGCGCGTACCTGAGCCACCAGCTAAAACGATTCCTTTTCTCACATTTATTACCTTATAAAATTTAAATTTTTTGGGTTTAAAACGATTAAATTTGCTCTACAACTTAATGTAAAATCGCCACTATGGTTTATCTTAATTCCGCAACAGTAGCGATAACAATTCGCCCAATACCAAACAGCATTAAGGTGATGGCTAAAAACAAGCTTAGATTATAAAACACTTCCGGGTACTTGGCATCTTGAGGCGACGTCGGAGACTCTACCGTAACCAAGTATTTAAGTTGACGATAAGCTTCAATTCGCGATTTTTCCAAAGAAACTTGAGATGAAGTATAAGCCTGTAAAGCTAGCTCCATATTAATTTTGTAATCACTAAATTTTGCCATTATTTGCGAAACACTTAAGTTTTGTTCGTCTTCAGGCAAAGAATTGTTATCTGATTTATCACTGGTAAGCCTAGACCTTTCATTTTCAAGCTGTTCCAACATACTTTCCAATTGTGACCTAGCTTGTATAACTTGAGGTGCATTCTCACTCATACTATTTCTTAGGGCGTTCAGTTCTGTGCGCTTAGCCGCCACTTGTCCTTCCATCTGGTATGTTATCTGCTGCAACGCCATTCCTTCAGCTTGCGGATCTAACAGGTTATGGCGACGTTGAAAGGCTAATAGTTCTGTTTTGGCTTTTTGCAATCTTTTCTCAACCAACTGGTGTTCCAACATCACAAATTCCAGTTGTTTTTTAGCCAGATTATGACCAATTTCGTTTATATACCACTCAGCCCTATCCACAATAGTCTTGCTCATCAAATGAGCAAAATCAGGTTCAAAGGCCTGTACATAAATATTAATAACTTGGGATTTTTCATCCAATTCAACTAGAACCCGATCCAAATAATATTTCAGGGTGGTTTCTCTGCTAGCATCACCGTCCAAACGGCTAAACATATCGTAAGTGTTATTGCTGTAGTGAGATGAAATATCCAGAGTATTTTCTAAATAAGTTAACATGTCATTTGAATAAATAAAGGCTTTAACCAATTCCGTATCTAAGCTAGCAGAACCTACACCAAATCCAGACATTAACGCCATTGCTGGATCTAAAGTGGCCATTCCATCCGGCTCTTTTACTATCAATTTAGCCTGACTTTCGTACCTTGGGCTTGCCCATATCACTTGATAAAAAGCAAATAACACAAAGGGTAAAAATACGCATAAAACCAACGGACGTTTAAACTTTTGTAGTTGAGGATGGGCAAACACAACTGCAATTTGTTCTTTTAGACTTAACGCATTCTGTAACATCGTTTTTCGATTATTAGATTCCGTTGAAGATAAGGTCGCCAGTTCAGGTACCTCTTGCAACGCTTTACCCCGCAATTCCTTTAATTTGTTTTGATTAGTTTCACTAGGATCCAAATTTTTTACTCGCTGCATTAATCGGAATGCTAAAGCAACATCGGTAAATTCTAACTCTTCAACCTTTTTATTTAAAAAGTCAGCATCAGACCATTGTTCATTAGATAGCAAAGCTTTGAGTTCTTCGAAGCGTTGTTCCAATTCTAATTGAGCTTGTTTAGTCATGTTTATAAAGCCTGATATTGTTCGATCCCTTGCTCGAGATCGTTATAAAACGTTAATTCACCTTTGTGCAGCACAATTGCACTATCACAAAATTGCCTGATCTCATCCATTTCATGACTGACCATTATGACATTTGCCTTTTCACTGCGCTCCAAAAGCGCTTCTTTGGCTTTCCTTCTGAATTTTGCATCCCCTACTGAAGTAACTTCATCAATAAGATACACATCAAAGTCGATTGCAATAGAACATGCAAAGGCTAGCCTTGGTTTCATTCCGCTGGAATAACTGCGAACAGGTAAATCAAATTTTTTGCCTAATTCAGCAAATGCTCTTACTCTTTGTTCATATTTATCGAGATCAGCAATACCATTCACTTTGCCAATAAATCGAGTGTTTTCTCTGCCGGTCATCTGTTGATGAATCCCGGTAGTTAGTGCGACAGGCCAAGATAGGCTTAAATCGGTTATGATTCGCCCTTTGTTAGGATATTCACTTCCCGCAAGCAACCTAAACAGCGTCGATTTCCCCGCACCATTAGAGCCTAATATACCGATATTGTGGCCTGTTGGAATATCAAAAGTTACATCTCGAAAAATGTACTGATTCCCTAACCTAGACGGATAATATTTCGTTATATTTTCTAAACGAATCATCGACTTATCGCCTGCTTCCAGGAAACGTGGTAAATCGCAAAAGACATAAATGTAAAAACTAACACTATACTGGCTAAAAATCCTAAACTCACACCTTCGTGCCCATAGGTAGAGTGCACCGAATAGCGAGTCAATTCGATGGCATGCAATATCGGATTCCAATTTAAGAAGTGCCAATATTCTCTCGGGAAATCTTGCAGTGAGAAAAAAACGCCAGATACAAAAAATAATGGTCTAGTAAACAGCTCTCTTAGCTTGCCGATTTCTTTAACAAAAAGTTCCGCGATTCCAAATAAAAGTCCTAACGAAACCGCTAAAGCCCAAAGCAGGAAGAAACAGACTAAAAACAAGAGAGGATCGGATATGTGTAAATCCATCCCCATGAAATACATGATGATGATAATGCCAACTATTACAAATAACTTAATTAAAAGTTCGAATAAAGCACTAGCAAAAACAGCACTAATTGGCTGGACCTGTCGGAACGCAAAAAGCGCTTTGTTTTTACCAATTGACCTAGCAGAGCTGGACAAGGTTTGCAAAAAACTTTGAATAAACAATATGCCAATGGCCATAAAGGTAAAAGTAGGAATAGTGTGGGTTTCGCCGCCAGATAATCGACCTCTTAAAAACGATAATACAAAAATAAAAATTACAGGGTTTATCACCGCCCAACTCAAACCAAACTTATCATTAAACCCTGTGCGTATTTCGCGGGCAAATAGGGCGAATATGACGTCTCGCCATATTTCCCATTTGTTGCGTTTAATAACTGTTGTCATGAATTAGTACTTAGCTTGATGATTAGGTTGCTGCATTGGCTGCAACGGCTATTTGATAGATGATTTGGGTGACATCTTTGATAGATTGCATGACTTTAGCGTCAACCTTAGGCAGCACCAGAATTTGGTCTCCGGCTTGTAAAGTGGCATTTTGCTCATCAGAATACCAATGTTGCCCAGCATCAGATGAAACAAAGCTGGTGATACCGTTAGCGTGAACTATGGCAATACGATCATCGTCTGCTCGTTCGCTAAATCCACCTGCCCATGCGATGTAATCGGATACTGTCGCCTCAGGATTATAAACCACGGCTTGAGGCATAAGCACTTCGCCAGCAATCTGAATCAAGTCAGTTTGGGCTGGAATAACAATTTCATCCCCTTGCTCTAGGCGAATATTCGCGACTTTGCCATTTTCAGACACTATCACTTTGCCTAGCGGCTCGATCCTTCTGGCGCGGGCAATAAATTGTGAGACTAACTGTGCTTCTTGAGCGCGGATCGACGCTTCACCGCTTGATGATGCAGGCGCTGTAAATAAGCTTCGCTCTAGGCGGTCTAAAGATTCGTTGATCAGCATTTTTTGCTGTTCCATGACGCTTTCACGCTTGATGTAGATGGAACCATAGTTGGCTTGTTCTGGGTCAATCTCAATGTAGCTTAACAAGTCCAACAAGCGCGTATCTTTTTCTACAGCATAATAAGAAGGTCCTTCGTAGCTGCCGGAGATTTGCACGCTGATCACTTGCGGTCTAATGTCATCATTAAATAACACGGTATCACCATCGGCCATGGTGAACTGGTCGAATTCATTAACTGGCAAGTAAACCGAAATAGGGCCTGATTCACGATTGCCGGTTATCGCCACATGACTGGTTTTCGACAATGGTCGAGCATAGTTCATTAATGCAGTGCCAGAGCGTTTTGATTTTTCTAATTCAAATCTAAACGGATACCTTGCAGCACCTTCAACATTAACCATTGCGCCCTGCTCGCCAACAAAAATGACATCTTCATCTTTAAATGAGAAAGCCGGTAATTTACCTAATTTCAAGAAATCATATAAATCGTAGTTAAGTACAGTTTCACCTTGTCTAATTACCGTAATGTTTCGGTAACTGCCGCGATGGGGATCAATCCCACCAGCTCGTTTTAGATAAAACAACACTGAATCTGACGCCAAACCGGCGTACTGACCAGGTCTTAGCACCGGACCTGCCACAAACACACTCACTGGCGTTGCCGTAAGCAGATTGACATACACACTCACGTTGTTGGTGTATATTGATTTTATACCTTGCGTCACTACGCTGTTGACGCGACTAGCGGGCACATCTTGCACTTTAATCGGGCCGATATCTGGAATGAATATATTGCCTTGATTATCCACGGTAACCACTTCTGAACTGTTCACCGTGCCCCACATTTGAATCGCAATTTTATCGCCAGGGGCAACTAAATAAGACGAATTTAATCCATCACTACGTTCCGTTTCAAAACCACCTTTGAACAGGTTAGCGCCATACGGCGGCGGCAGCCCTTCTTCGCCAGCAGGCATAGGGCCAGAATCCGAAGGTAAATTGATACTCCCTCCTCTACCGGTACTATTGCCACCTGATTGAATATATTGCGACAAGTCAACTCGTTGACTTTGGCTAGCCTGTTGAGCTTGTTGCAGTTGTTCTTGGGTTGGTGCTTGTTGCGCAAATATGGAACCTACAAACATTGAGCTTGCGATGAAAAGTACTGTTCTAGATAGGAAAGCAGAAACGACACGATAATTTAATAACATTATTGGTTTCCTCCTGTTGTAGCTTCACTGTAGCTGGCTAAAACAGGGCTAACTGCGTACCAATCACCGTCACCGGTTTTACAATACACACGTTGACCATCAAGCATAAACTGCACTTTACGACAGGTTTTACCGCTGGCCGCGAAAAAAGGTTTGCCTAAAACCGCAGGTTTACCGTCGATTTTCACATTTGTAGACATAGAAGACTGCGACAAAATAGCTTGCTGCGCAGATGACACAGGCTTAGCGTCTGAAACAAATTCATGCTCTACAAGTGCTCGACTAGCAATGGGTTGGTCAATCGAAGTACAGCCTTGAAGAAGGATGCTTAGTAAAAAGAAACTACTCAGTTTTTTCATAAATTATTATTAGCTTTTGTCCACAACAGTTCATACTAACGCGTCACCTTGATTTTGCAAAGAATGCGTTTGCAAAGTAACACTAAAAGTAAGGGCAACCTGTTGGTTGCCCTTGATGCTATTCTAGCGAGCTATTTTTCGTTTACCACGAACAAAGCGTAAAATAGTCCAGATATTTTGAATTACGTAACTGTATATAAATAGCGACACTATGAAACCATAGAACATGATATATTCGGCAACTTCATACAGTTCACACAAAATTCCTACCGCGGCATAACAACATCCCATTAGCAAGATTGCGGCTAACGAGCGACGCGAAGAGAAGCCGGCTCGCATAAAGATATTGTGCAGATGTTGGCGGTCAGGCTTCAATACTGACTGACCTTTTTTTGCCCGTCGGTACATAATTGCAGCCATGTCCATTAATGGTAAACCGATAATCCACACCGCGGTCATTGGACGCATAGCCGCCTCTGCACCTTGGGTAAAATCGACCATCAACCAAACAATGGTTAGTCCAACGAACATGCTGCCGCTGTCACCCATAAATATTTTATTACCTTTGAACCCTTTCCAGCTCAAGTTAAATGCCATGAAAGGTACGATGGCTGCAATAACCATCATAGGTGCCATAATGGCGTTGCCATTATTGGAAATTAATAACAAAAAGACCACGGCAAGCAGCACTATCAAGCTCATACCGCCGGCGAGCCCATCGATACCATCAATCATATTGAACGCATTGATAACACCAACCACACAAATTAATGTGAAGAAATAGCCAAATAAACCAAAAGAGGTGTCACCGAAGCCAAAAATATCGCCTAGCGAGGTGATATAATTCTGCGCAGCCCACGCCATTATTGCGGCCACACCGAACTGACACATAAGTCGCCCTTTAGCGCTTAAGTCGAACTTGTCGTCCAGCATACCTAGCAAAATAATGAAAAAAGATGCGGTAAAAAATAGAGAACCGTTTTTAAACCAGACATCGGTTAAGATACTAGTAATTAAAACTGCACCAAAAATGGCCACACCACCGGTGAGCGGAACCATACCATTGTGCTGTTTTCTTGCAGTAGGATGATCAACCAAACCAAGTTGATGAGCAAAGGGAGTCATTACAATCAACAATATTACCGCTACAAAAAACGCAGTAAAAAGTGGTACAAACTCCAAATAGGCAAACATATATTACACGATTCCTTGTTAATTCGTTAAAGCTGCAGAAGCAATAATCGAGCCTGTATGCAGCATAGCGTTCCAGCAGAACTTGTATTTTCAATGAGAATCAAGTTATACCCTCTTGATATTTATAAGAAAATCGTATTTTCCTTCGTATTCCTAATAAATAGGTAACGCCGCTACTTCGAAAATTCGCGGGGATGATACCAAATATCAGTTGCTGAAAACCAGTAAAATCGTGTTACTAAATGCAATCGACGTATTATCCGTTGGTATAATATACAGGAAAAACATTTACCCATCAAAAAACTGTATGTTTTTCGCAACACAGAATAAAAAACGCTTAGAATCGCTTGTTTTTTAAGCGCAATTTTATTCTCTAATTGTTACCAAAAAATGAGCTACTACCATTTTGGAATGCATGCACCAAATTTGATGCACCGAGTCTGTGCACGAATATATTTAATTTAGAGCAATCTCGTTGTTAAAATGCACATTAATCGTACAGCACTGCTCGGTGGGAAATTAGATTTTTAATAACCTGCTTAGCCTGTAAATGAAAATCTCCTTTAAATTCGTTTAAATAAAGCACAATAAAAACCGACAATCTTGTTTTCAGACAAGAGCTCTAGTATAAACAATGGGTTTACAAGTTTTCATCTCGGTGATTTGATGCAAGCAATGGATCAATCTATGAGAAAAACAACAATAATTAAAATAAAGCAGTTCACATGCAAAGTTAGCGTTAACGCATCTGATGAACTCACCTAAAGGCAGCGACACAATGAATTCAAAAACACCCGATTTTTTCGGTCACCCAGGTGGCCTACAAACACTATTTTATACTGAAATGTGGGAACGAATGAGCTACTACGGCATGCGTGCTTTGTTAGTTTTGTTCATGACCGCCAGTATTCAAGAAGAAGGAATGGCAATTACAGTGGCATCCGCTACTGCAATATATGGATTGTACACAGGTGCAGTGTATTTCATGGGTTTACCCGGCGGTTGGATAGCCGACCGACTAATAGGCAGCCAAAAAGCAGTTTGGTACGGTGGTATCGTGATCATGTGTGGTCACATTGTGCTTGCCATTCCAGCCAGCTGGAGTTTCTTTATTGGTTTAATCCTAGTGGTGATAGGAACTGGACTGTTAAAACCCAATGTAGGTATTTTGGTTGGTCAGCTTTATGCCCCTGAAGATCAAAGACGTGATGCGGGATATACCATTTATTACATGGGCATCAATCTAGGTTCGTTAATTGGTTATTTTGTTTGTGGTTGGTTGCAGGTCAATGCAGGCTACCATTACGCTTTCGGTGCTGCTGCCGTAGGTATGGCAATTGGTCTACTGCAATATCGTGCCACCATAGGCCGATTAGGTGGCGTAGGCGCTGAACCTCTGCTTAAAATGACACCATCTGGGGAAAAGAAAAGCTGGACAGTAATCGCTGTGTTTTTAGTGGGTATTGCAGTGTTAACGTTTGCGATGATGACGGGAATGCTGAGTATTGACCCGGTCACCCTTGCTCAATATGTAGCAGTAGCCATTACGGTTGTCTTCTTAGCTTATTACGCTGGCATCTATGCGTTTGGTAACTTGTCATCAGACGAAAAACGAACCTTAGGTGCGCTCTTTGTGGTGTGTTTAGCCTCAATATTCTTCTGGTCCGGCTTTGAACAAGCAGGCTCTTCATTAAACTTATTCGGTCGTGACTACACAGAACGCATGATAGGTTCATTTGAGATCCCACCAGCTTGGTTCCAATCAGCTAATTCATTTTTCATCATTACTTTATCCCCGTTCTTTGCCGCCTTATGGGTAAATCTGGGTAAGCGCATGATAACGCCTTCATACGGAATCAAGTGCGCCATTGGTTTGGTGATAATGGCCACTGGCTTTATCGTAATGTTCTTTGCTGCACAAATTGCCGCAAGTGGACTTAAAGCGGCGCCTTATTTCTTAGTTGCTACTTACTTTTTGCATACGGTGGGCGAGCTTTGTTTAAGCCCAGTCGCGCTGGCTGCTGTGAGTAAATTGTCGCCTAAACGTTTTGCCGGTCAGATGATGGGCGTGTTTGTACTTACTTACTCAATCGGTAATGTGACAGCGGGCTTATTAGCCGGTGGACTAGACCCAGATAATTTGAGTGATATGCCAAATCTGTTTTGGGGTATTGGACAAATTACCGTTGCCGCAGCGCTTGTTGTTGGGCTATTAACCCTGAAAACACGTAAGTGGGAAAAGTTAGCTGAAAAGAAAACCTTTAATCATGACGAAGAAAAGCCAACGATTTTGTAGTGTTAGAAACACCATAAATTTTTAGCTAAAACATTTATTTAAAAGACTGAATCACGCCCCGAAACAAAAAACATTATTTCGGGGCGTTTTTGATCCAAATAGTTTGTATAATGTCGCCATTATAATTCGAAGATCTCAAGGTAGTGCTTTTGAAATTCTATTTTTCGACACGTCAAATTCCTCAACTACAAAACTTAAGCCTTAAAGAGCGCTTTGTAGAAATTCGTGCAGCTGAAAGCAAGCTGACTGCGCCTGAGAAGTTATTTCTTAACGTTATAAAACTGCTTATTATGGTGCCTTTTTTTGTTTTTGTACTGCGCACTTTTCAAGATTGGTCTTCGTTACTTTGGGCCGCACTGATAATCATTGCTTACCCACTAATTTTGAAGCCCTTTCAATACAGCTTATCGGCGAAATATTTGAAACAACCTGATGATTCACAAATAAAGGAATAACATGTCTACTATACTCGTTACTGGCGGTGCTGGTTATATCGGCAGCCACACAGTGTTGCAATTATTGGAAAATGGCGATCAAGTCGTAGTGCTAGATAACCTATGTAACTCTTCTCCAGAATCTTTAAAAAGAGTATCTGAATTAACCGGGAAAGAAATTGCGTTTGTAGAAGGTGATATTCAAGATTCAAACATTCTTGATAAGGTATTCACTGAAAATAAGATTGACTCTGTTATCCATTTCGCAGGTTTAAAAGCTGTTGGCGAGTCGGTTGAAAAACCATTACTTTATTATCGAAATAATGTGTATGGCACACTGAATTTGTGTGAAGCCATGGCCAAACATAATGTCAAAAATATTGTGTTTAGTTCATCTGCCACCGTATACGGCGACCCAACTACCCTGCCGCTGCATGAAAACTTGCCAACCGGTCAGCCGACAAATCCTTATGGCCAATCTAAACTGATGGTTGAATTAGTATTGCAAGATTTGTTTAAGTCAGACAACAGTTGGAATATTGCAATTTTGCGCTACTTCAACCCAGCAGGCGCTCATCCATCAGGCCGAATAGGCGAAGATCCTAATGGTATTCCGAATAACTTAATGCCGTTCATCACACAAGTTGCCACTAAAAAACGCGAAGCATTATCGGTTTTTGGTGACGATTATGACACCCCAGATGGCACCGGTGTGCGCGATTATATTCACGTTGAAGATTTGGCCAATGGCCATTTAAAGGCGCTGGATAAACTCACTGAAAACGCAGGATTAGTGACCTATAATTTGGGAACTGGCCAAGGTTATAGCGTGTTGGATATGGTTAAAGAATTCGAGAAACAAAGTGGACAGTCCATTCCGTACAATATTGTGCCCAGACGCAGTGGCGATGTAGCAGCTTGTTATGCAGATCCAAAGCTGGCCAAAGAAGAACTAAACTGGACTGCAAAAAAAGGCCTAGCGGAAATGTGTCGCGACTCATGGAATTGGCAATCCAATAATCCCAACGGATTTAAATAAGAATACCAACAATCCATGTAGCATGGCCTTTAGGCCATGGAATCTTGCATGTTCCCGCGGGGCTAAAGCCACCGCCTACAAAAAATCCGTAGCATGGCCTTTAGACCATAGAATCTCGCATATTCCCGCGGGGCTAAAGCCACCGCCTACAAAAAAATCCGTAACATGGCCTTTAGGCCATGGAATCTCGCATGTTCCCGCGGGGCTAAAGCAACCGCCTACAAAAAATCCGTAGCATGGCCCATCAAACCAATATTCTCGAGGCTGAATAACCCCCTGTAAGACGGGATTCATCCCGTGGGAATGTTCGTATTGCGTTTCGGGGCTAAAGCCACCGACTACAGGTGATAACCCCCAATATTTGTAGCATGGCCTTTAGGCCATGGGGTTCATCAAACCAACATTGCCGGGCCCAAAAACCAAAAACGTCAGCTTAAGCTGACGTTTTTCATATGGACTCGCAGTGATGTTTTAAACAGTCACGTTTGCCGCTTGAGGACCTTTTTGGCCTTGCTCAATATCGAAGGTTACTTGCTGACCTTCGTCTAGCGTTTTGTAGCCATCGCTAGCGATAGCACGGAAATGTACAAACACATCAGCTCCGCCATTATCGGGAGTAATAAAGCCGAAGCCTTTCTCTGCGTTGAACCACTTAACAATTCCAGTTGATTTAGACATAGTCTTTTCCTAATTTTTGTCAATAAATAGCGCATGCACGCCGGTTTAGCTGTGTAGAACGATGGAAATAATGCATGTTACTAACAGAAATTATTCAATAACTAACTGGTAAAACAGATGTAAAGATATTCTTAAGTAAAATGTAATTCACGTTTATGTTACACGCTGATTATTAGGTTAACAGATAATAATTAGGTGTATATAAAATTCATGTTTTTTACGACTAAAAGCTTATAAAATCAGCTCGTTAACCTAATCGTTTTGCACAGCTTAATGGGCGATGCTACTCAGTATTTATGACCCTAAAATGACAGATAAACTAAATATTTTGCCTAATCTTATAAGTTTGCTCTTACCCATAAAGGCGAGTAAAACGAGCTCTAAACCTACCAATTCATTTATTTACAAACAACATACGTATGTAATTCGCGCCTAAGCAAATGAACTTATAGACTAGGTGCTTGACCAAATAGACATTGGCAAATCGAATCAATTATTCAAAAAGCCAACGCCCGTTCATAACGCCCATAGAAGCGTTGAGAGTGAGACAGGATTTAACATGAAACCTACTATTTATACTTGTACTATTAGCTTAGTCATGCTGCTCATCTTGACAGCCTGCGGCTCGACAAAAACTAACCGTAGTGTTGGCGAACCAATAGCACTTAATTATGACAACAGCACAATGCAGGTCGATTTTTCCGCCCACTGGATTCGCGCCGATTTAATTTTATTAGCGAATAAAAAATCCCACCCAGCTTTGGTCTTTTCGAAAAATGGCAGTATAGATGACAAGAAAAAAGCAGACAGACTGTTCAATTTAGTAGCGGTGGAAACACCTCAGTGGGTGTCGCAATCCTACCCACATTTAAGCCACTTTTATGCCTACAAAGTGGACATTCCCCGTTCTGAGTTAAAATCGCTACTGAAACAGCAAGCCGCTGTAGTCAGCGTTAATCACCACACAAAAAAACCAAACTTGGCAGATATCGAAAGTCTATCTTATCTACAAAATGCAAAACTACTCGACGCGTTATATACCTCAAAACAGGACGATGCAGATGAAATTGATAATTTTGGCGCGCAACTATTAGGAAGCTCTACGCGTTTCACGATTTGGGCTCCCACCGCACTGAACGTCAAAGTTCGCCTGTTCGATGAACATAAAAACCCGTTGGAAAGTGGCATATTAGAGCTCACTGAAGATCCCCAAACTGGCGCTTGGAGTGGCATTACTAGTCATGCTCCGCAAGGAACCTTCTATCGCTATCAAGTTCAGGTTTATCACCCTGAATCGAAACAGATTGAAGTATTACAGGTGACAGATCCCTACTCCTTAAGCTTATCCACCAATAGTGTCTATTCCCAAGTGGTGGATTTAAGCTCACCGCAAACTCAACCAGAAAATTGGCAACAACAAAATATCCCTGTGGTCGATTCACCGGAAAGTTTAATTTTATATGAAACAAGCATTAAAGATTTTAGCGCGTCAGACCAAAACCTCTCTAACCCAAATCTAGCTGGAAAATACGCGGCATTCAGTCAATCCAATAGTGACTCAATCAATCACTTGAAAGCGCTTAGAAAGGCGGGACTAAATACAATCCACTTGCTCCCCACCTATGATTTAAGCACCATAGATGAAATCCCTAACAACGTCATTTCCATGCACGACAGCTTAGAAAAAGTGTGCGTTTTAGCCTCTGAATTGGAAATTTGTCATACCGACTATAACCCTGAATTGTCCTTGCAAAGTCTTTTACTTAGCTATACGCCCTCATCCTCCGAGGCACAAAAAGTAATTGAGCTAATCCGCAGTAAAGATGATTACAACTGGGGCTATGATCCTTATCATTACACTGTGCCAGAGGGTAGCTACGCGTTAAATCCAGAAGGCATTCCACGACTTATAGAATTCAGAAAAATGATCATGGACATCCACCAATTGGGCTTCCGCGTAATAATGGACGTTGTGTATAACCACACCTTTGCCGCTGGATTGGCTGAAAAATCAGTCCTAGACAAAATTGTGCCTAATTACTATCACCGTCTAGACCCAATTTCAGGGGCCATTGAACAATCAACCTGTTGTGAAAACTCTGCGACTGAGAATGTCATGATGGCCAAATTGATGACAGACTCATTAGTCACCTGGGCGAAACACTATAAAATCGATGGTTTTCGCTTCGACCTCATGGGACATCAACCTAAAAGCGCCATGTTGCATGCCAGAGAAGCGGTCAGAGCGGTAGATCCTGACACCTACTTCTATGGTGAAGGATGGAACTTTGGTGAAGTTGCTAACAATTCACAGTTCATTCAAGCCAGTCAGATTGAAATGGCAGGCACCGAAATAGGCACCTTCACAGACAGATTAAGGGATGCAGTAAGAGGCGGTTCGTCATTCTTATCAGGTCAAGATATTCGTAAAGGCCAAGGCTTAGGAAACGGCTTATTGGTGTTCCAAAATGAGTTGCAAAGCCAAATTGATACGCAATCCTTGCAGCAGGAATACCAGCTTTCCATGGACCAAGCCCGTATTGGACTTGCCGCTAACTTAGCGAACTTTCCGCTGGAAAATGCCCAAGGAGAGCATGTATTTGGCCGTGATATAGATTATGGGGGTGCGCCTACCGGGTATGCACTAGATCCGGCGGATACCATAAACTATGTGTCGAAACACGATAATCAAACCTTATGGGACAACAATCAGTATCGCACTGCACATCAGGCTACCTCCGGACAACGGGTGCGAATGCACATCATGTCCCTCGCCTATCCCTTGATGGCACAAGGCATACCTTTTTTACATATGGGTAGCGAGTTGTTGCGCTCTAAATCGTTTTTGCGCGACAGTTATGATTACGGCGATTGGTTCAACAAGGTAGACTTCGGGAAAAAGTCGAATAATTATAATGTGGGATTACCCCCTGCCGAAAAAGACCAAAGCAATTGGGAAGTAATTACTCAAACAATTGCGCAAAACCAAGGCAGAGACGTTGTTTCAACTCAACAAATTCAATTTGCCTCACAGGTATTTAGAGACTTTCTAAAAATTCGCACTTCAACGCCGCTTTTCAATCTGCAAACCGCAGATGAAATTATTCAGCAAGTTAAGTTTCTGAACACCGGCACTAATCAAAAAACAGGTTTGATAGTGATGTCCATTAATTCTGCCAATACAGAAAATATTGACTCTAATTTCAAACAGGTCATAGTTATTTTTAATCACAATACACATTCTGTAAAATTTGACATGCCGCAGGCTCAGCAATTCAGTTTGCATCCTGCACAACAAACAGGAAGCGACCCATTAGTTAAGACCGCAACAACAGATGAATATGGTTTTAATTTGCCTGAATTAACAGTTGCAGTATTCGTTCGATAAAAAAGAACAAGAAATAGAAGGAAATAAAATGTTAGTGCAATTAACCCCTCTTCAGTGCCGTGTTATTGGAGTACTCCTTGAAAAAGAAGTCACCACACCGGATCAGTACCCACTATCAATTAATGGACTAACCTTAGGTTGTAACCAAAAAAGTAATCGTGATCCAGTAATGAACTTAACTGAAAGTGATGTTCAGCGCACGGTTGACGAACTCAGAGAACTAAAACAAATCAACGAGCACAGCGGTTTTGGTAGTCGCGTGGTGAAATACCAACATCGGTTCTGCAATACCGAGTTTGGCGACCTAAAACTCACTCGACAACAATTTGCCATAATATGTGTATTGCTTTTGCGCGGCCCTCAGACGCCAGGGGAATTACGCAGTCGCACTAACCGCCTGGCAGAATTTAAAAATGTAGACGAAGTGGAAGAAAATCTTGAATACATGAAAAATCTTAATGGCGAATGCCTTGTAACCAAGCTTCCCAGAGAACCCGGCAAACGAGAATCAAGATACATGCACTTGTTTTCAGGAGAGCCTGACATTAGTGAATTTGAATCGCGACCAGAGAGCACCGCATCGTCATCAACACCACAAAATTCGTTATCACAAAGAGTCGACACATTAGAAGCCGAACTTGCCGAATTAAAAGAACAGTTCAAACAATTTAAACAAGAACTAGGCATGTAGTCGGTGGCTTTAGCCCCGAGATGGATAGGTTAAACCCCGAGAGGAACCCATGGCCTGAAGGCCATGCTACAACCCCGAAATTGGGTTGGGTTAAACCCCGAGAGGAACCCATGGCCTGAAGGCCATGCTACAACCTGTAGTCGGTAGCTTTAGCCCCGAGATGGATAGGTTAAACCCCGAGAGGAACCCATGGCCTAAAGGCCATGCTACACCTGTAGTCGGTGGCTTTAGCCCCGAGATGGATCGTTTCAACACCGAGATTGACGAGAGAAAACCCCATGGCCTAAAGGCCATGCTACACCGCCATTTTCTATGCAACGACCAATTTATTATTTTTACGCTGCAACCTTTTAGACATCGGCAAAGCCTCAATCTTTAGGCCAAATGATGCGTTTATAAAGTTATCAACGTTTGCCTTTTGTTCGACATCAAACTTGTTATAAACATCCACTACCCTTTGCAATTTCCATTGTTGAAACGGCATAATCGCGCGTTTTTCTGATATACCACCAATGGTAAACTGGTGAAAACCAATGGATCTAGGAATTTTTTCAACATCTGGATTTTCAACAATCCATTTTTGTACACTCTCAACGCTATGCATCAAAACAGGCCAAAATTCTTTAAAAATGCGGGATAACAATGGTATCAAAGTATCCGGTATCGCATCACCTTCAAGCCAAATTCCGTCATTTTTAGGGGGATTTCGTAACCGTTCTACCCATTTAGCAACATGTGGGGCTCTTTCCCTTAAAATTGCGCCAGGTACAGGATCACGATAAAGATGCGCATATAAGGGTCCGAATAATCCAAAATCACCAGCGCACGGCCGGCTACCTAGCAGAAATTCGTGAGTAGAAAAGTGCTTGTTTAATTCCACTAAAACGTGATTTTCGAACCAGTCTTCGATTGCTGGAATGGTTTTTTCAGTAATGCCTAAAACAGGCACAAACCCTTTGAATCTGCTCGCCAATTTTTTACCAAAAAAACGACGCACAAATGCAGGCATGTTAGGCGTTGCTACTCGCCCAAACTCTTCATATATAAACGGAAAATTATTTTTGTTCCAACGATAATGCATAGCTGGAATGACTAACCATTCATCGCCCCATAATTGAAATATTTCTGACACCAACTGTTGCTTGGGAGTGGCCGGATAAATGCTATGCGCCTCAAAACGCTTTTCCAATTCGTCAATAATGTGCACTGTATCTTGGATAAATTCGCCCTCAGGCGTTTCAACAACAGGGATAAATCGAACCCCAGTTTTGGGTTCTATAATGGATTTGTAAACCTTGACTGACGAAAATACCTCTCGAAAAGGAATTTTTTTGTAGGTTAGATAAGCTCTAGCCTTCCCCGTGTAAAGTGACATTTGGGCGCCGTACAAGGTAAACATTTTAGACATAAATTAACTACTTATTGTTATTTAGAAAGTGAATTAAAGCCGCTATCATTTCTGCATGCTTAGGGTTTGCTTTGGGAACTTTGCAAGACTCAGACTCATCAACTTTAGATGCATCATATTGCATATCATTCAATTGCGATTCACTTACCACTAAATCAGCATGGCAAACTTGGTAGGAGGCATCGATAAAAAATGTTTCACTTTGTCCGGCATTTTGTTTGATAAAGTCTTTTACACCTCGAATTGGCGTGGTTGCATCAGCCTCTGAATGAACAGAAAAAATCGGTAGATTAAGGATATTTCCGTCAGCTAATTTATCGCGAACGTCAAAAATAATATCAGTTAACATAAATGCAGAGTGACGCGATACTTCAGGGTACTTGTAAGGGTTAGGTCCTTGCGTTTGATAACTCCAATCAAGCAACTTTGCTAAAGACTTAATTCCCCAAATCCCTGCCATTCCTTCAACAGATTCATCTAGTGCCAGAGCGCCAGAAAATAAAATTAATCCTTTTTGCTGATCAGGATGAGTCAACACGTGTTGCGCTGAAAGTGCACCTCCAGTTGAAAAGCCACCGATGTATACATTCGGGCTTAAAATGTGGGCAAATGCCATGACTTCGTCTACATGAGAGGTCCAGCGTTTTGCTAAATCGCCGTCCTCCATATCATCATCTGCATCTAATTTGCCGTGTCCAGGTAACAGCGGGACAATCACAGTGTAACCAAGTTGATGAATAGCAGGAGCAATGGATTCAAAAAAGAAAGGTGAATCACTCAAACCATGGAATAACACCACTGTTGTATCTGTGGGTTGATTGTGATGGTAAACGTATGCTCCGTTGCCGTCGTTTTTAAGAGCAGAAGAGCAGATTTTGTAGACAAAGGGCTTAGGACTTTTACAATCCGCGGTTGTACCAAGCTCTTCGGCATAAAAGGTTTTGAACGGAATTAGCCAATCAGGACTTTTAGCATGGCTAATTTGAACAACAAATAGCGACAGTCCGAGGACAATTAAGGATAATTTTGACATAGAAATGGGCCATAAACACTGTAGTTAAAATACTATAAACAGCCCAATCCCCCATTGCTACGTTTTTTTAACATTATAAACCCCATGGCCTAAAGACCATGCTACAACCCCGAAATTGGATTGGGAAAACCTTGAGAGGAACCCATGGCCTAAAGACCATGCTACAACCTGTAGTCGGTGGCTTTAGCCCCGAGATGGATCGTTTCAACACCGAGATTGGCGAGCAAGAAATCCATGGCCTGAAGGCCATGTTACGACCTGTAGTCGGTGGCTTTAGCCCCGAGATGGATCGTTTCAACACCGAGATTGACGAGAGAAAATCCCATGGCCTAAAGGCCATGCTACACCTGTAGTCGGTGGCTTTAGCCCCGAGATAGATCGTTTCAACACCGAGATTGACGAGAGAAAATCCCATGGCCTAAAGGCCATGCTACAATCTGTAGTCGGTGGCTT